>NZ_JBHXFI010000005.1:66487-150933 GCF_042724075.1 Streptomyces sp. NPDC127097
CCGGGGTCTCCCTCGGTTTATCCCCTCTCTCCCCGCGGCGCGGTTGGTTTGCCTGCCCTCGCCGCCCCGCCGGGCCCCCCCCCCACGCCCCCCCCGGCGGGGGGGCCCCCCCACCGCCCTCCCCACAGAGGCGGGCCCATCCGTCCCCATAACGGGGCGTCAGCCGCACCGGAACCCCGCATCAGGGGCAAGTGTCCAGGTCAGCGGCGCACTCGATACGCTTTTTCGGCCGCCGCCGGCCGCGCTCTGCCCGGCCGGCCCATGCCGACTTCTCACGGGGTTTCCATATGTTCGGAATCGTCAGACCTTGCACCCATCGCCTGTCCCAAGGGCTCAAAGCGGAGTGGATGGCCCATCTGTGCGGCCTCTGTCTCGCGCTGCGCGGCGATCACGGGCAGTTCGCCCGGGTCGTCACGAACTACGACGGGCTGATCGTCTCGGTGCTGACGGATGCTCAGTCGGCCCCTGCGGAGGCCCGCCGCCGTACCGCCGGACCCTGCCCGCTGCGCGGGATGCGGACCGCGTCGGTGGCGAAGGGCGAGGGTGCGCGGCTGGCGGCCTCGGTGTCCCTCGTGCTCGCCTCGGCGAAGATACGTGACCATGTCGCCGACCGGAACGGCATGTTGCGCCGCCGGCCGGTGGCCGCCGCCGCGCGCAAGGTCGCAGCGGGCTGGGACCGGGCCGGCGCGCGTACCGGTGCCACTCTCGGCTTCGACACCGCGGTGCTGGTCGACGCGGTCGACCGGCAGGTGGGCATCGAGGAACTGGCCGGTCCCGGCACGCCGTTGACGGTGATCACAGAACCGACCGAGACGGCGACGGCCGCGGCCTTCGCCCACACCGCCGTGTTGGCGGGCCGGCCGGGCAACGCCGCACCCCTGGCCGAGGCCGGCCGGTTCTTCGGCCGGCTGGCCCATCTCCTCGACGCCGTGGAGGACCGCACCGCGGACGCCGCCGAGGGCGCCTGGAACCCGCTCACCGCCACCGGCGCCACCACCGCGCAGGCCCGCCGGCTGTGCGACGACGCCCTCCACGGCATCCGCCTCGCCCTGCGCGAGGTGGAGTTCACCGACTCCGGCCTGGTGCATGTGCTGTTGGTGCATGAGCTGCGCCGGTCGGTGGACCGGGCCTTCGGCACCGCCGCCTGCTCCCACCAGGGACACGGCGCGCCGGGCCCGTACGGCGGCCAGGGTGGCAACCCGTACGCGAACGGACCCGGTCAGCCCGCCCCGTACGGTCCGCCCCCGCAGTACGGTCCGCCCCCGCAGTACGGCCAGGCGCCGGCCGGTGGCCCGTACGCCCAGGGCGGGCAGCATCTCAACGGGCCGCAGAACCCTTACCACGGTGGCCCCGGTGGTCCGGGTGGTGGCGACGGCGGCGGTTCGGGCGGTGGCGGAGGTGGGCTGCCGCAGTTCCCGCAGCAGCCGAAGAAGCCCCGTGGGTTCTTCGCCGGCTGCGCGGCCGCCATCGGGCTGTGCTGCACCTGTCAGCTCTGCTGTGCCGAGGAGTTCGAGGGCCCGTGGTCGCGCAAGAAGCGCGAGGGGTGCTGCCAGAACTGCGACTGCAACGGCTGCGGGTGCGAATGCCTCGGCTGCTGTGAATGCCTCAGCTGCTGCAACTGCTGAGCATTGACGGCGCCGCACTCACCACGGCGGCTGAGCGCTGACGGCTCCGCACTCACTACGGCGGCGGGGCGCTGACGGCACGTCACCGGCCGTGGCCGGCTCCCCGCATCCGGAGGAATCCGGTGCGGGGCGGCCACGGCGCGGTGCCCTGGCCGCCCCGGTCGGTCAGGCGCCCGGCGGCAGGTGGGACGGGCGGCCGGAGCCCCGGGTGAAGCGGTAGCCGGCGATACCGGCGAGGGCCGCGAGCACCCCGCCCACCGCGGTCCAGATCCAGCGGTCGGACCACCAGCCCGAGGACCAGCCGCCGTCCGGCTCACCGAGGGCCGCGGAGGCACCGGGGGCGCCGCTCTCCCCGGCCTGCGGTGTCGAGGTGGCGGCGCCGGGCACCAAGGGCGCGGCAAGGCTGCCGTCCACCGCGTGGGCACCGCCCATATCGGCCGTGGTGGCGTCGATCTCGGCGCGTACCGGCAGCCCGAGGTCGTCCTTCGGCAGGTCGACGACCGTCAGCCGGACGTAATAGCTGCCCGGCAGCGGGTCGTTCGCCCACGGCTCCGCCCAGGCGCGGACCGTGCGCAGGGTGCAGGACAGTTCGACGGAGCCGGCGTCCGGTGCCGCCTTCCTGGTCTGCGCGCCGTACATACACGCCTGGCGGCGGCGCAGCCCGTCGTAGACATCGAGCTGCCAGGTGGCGGCGCCGTGCCGGGCGGCCTGCGGGAGCGTCACCTTGGCCTGCACGGTGGCGCGCTGTCCCGCGTCCACGGGCAGTACCCAGTAGAGGTAGTCGCCGGTGGAGGCGCTGGCCGTGGCCCGCTGATCGGGCTTGATGGCGGTCGCGGTACGGAAGGAGGTGCCGGCCTCGGTCGGAGCTGCCTCCGCATCGGCACCGGCGCTGGTGCTGGGGGAGGGGCTGTCGGCGACGGCGGATCCCGCCAGGCCGAGGAGCCCCGCGCCCGCCAGCACGGCCGTCATCAGGGTGCGTAGAGCGCGCATCAGTTGGTCCTCCAGACGGTGACACGCCAACGGGAGATCCAGCCCCACAGCAGACCGGCCACCAGGCCGGTGAGCACCAGGGCGATCAGGTACCACCAGCCGTGGCCGAGGCCGAAGAAGGCCGCGTCGGAGGCGTCGTCGGGGCCGTCCACCAGGTCGACGGTCAGCTCGACCGGCAGGCCCGGGTCGGTCTTGACCGAGGCGGGCGCCGAGAAGGAGTTGCTGACCTGGAGGCAGACGGTCTCCGTCGCCGGCTTCTCCGCATCGTCCGAGGACGCGAGCGGCGGCTTGGGGTAGCGCAGCCCGGAAGAGATCACATCCGTACGGCCGTCACCGGCCTCCGCACCGCGGACGATCTCCCGGCCGTGCACGGTCGAGGCGCGCAGCAGCACCCCGTAGTCGTTGTTGACCGCACGGTCGGCGGCGACGCTCACCGAAGCCCGCAGTTCCTGGCCGGGCCGGACCGCCACCCGGTACCAGCGGTGCTCGGCGAACTTCTCCCGGTCGGTGTAGAGACCGGCCTTGAGCTCCGGGGCGCCGGCACACTCCTGGGCACCCTCGGCCGGCTTCGGAGTGACGACGGGACGGGCGGCGCGGTCGACCAACTGGTGGACGCGGTCCCGGAGTTCCTTGGTGTGCTGGACCGAGGTGTAGGTACCGCCGGTCGCCTCCGCGATACAGCTCAGCTGGTTGCGGGTCTTGGCGTCCGGCAGCAGGCCGAGGGTGTCGACGGTGAGGTGGATGCCCTTGGCCGCGATGTCCCGTGCCACCTGGCAGGGGTCGAGCGGGGCGCAGGTGTCCTCGCCGTCCGTGATGAGGACGATCCGGCGGGACCCGTCGCCGCCCTTGAGGTCGTCGGCCGCACCCAGCAGGGCGGGTCCGATGGGCGTCCATCCGGTGGGTGCGAGGGTGGCCACGGCGGTCTTCGCCTCGGTCCGGTCGAGCGGTCCGACCGGGTAGAGCTGCCGGGTGTCCTTGCAGCCGACCTTCCGGTCCTCGCCACGGTAGTTGGCGCCGAGGGTACGTATGCCGAGCTGGACCTCGTCCGGCACGGCGTCCAGCACCTCGTTGAACGCCTGCTTCGCGGCGGCCATCCGGCTCTGCCCGTCGATGTCCCGGGCCCGCATCGAGCCGCTGACATCGAGCGTCAACTCGACCTTGGGGGAAGACTTCGCCGCCGGTTCAGCGGCGACGGCAGGTGTGGGGAGCAGCCCGGCGGCTATCGCGACGAGCAGGCCGCACACCCCGGCCGCCAGCCGTTTTCTTGTGATCATTGCCGGATCGTATGGAGAAACGCCGCGCACTCCAAAACGGCCTCAGGGGCGGTGCGCGGAACGGCCGGTGGCGGCCCCGGCCACCGACGGTTCCGAAGGGTCCCGGACTTTCGCCCGCCGTGCGCCGCGGCGTCGTCCGGCCGTCGCGCCTTCCCCGCGATTCCAGGAGATCCGGGTCGTTGCGGCCGACGGGTGGTCTCCCGTACGGTCAACGCATTGCGTCTCACTGGATGGTTCCGTGTCCCAATTAATGGGACACGCCCTGTTGTTGAGGAGTAAATCATGTCACGGACCGCCCAGGGACGGGGCCGAGATGCGGATCCCCGCTTAGCCGAACGCACGGTGCCCGGCGTCATAGGCGCGTACGGGGCGTTGCCCCACCCCGACGCTTCCTCCGCATCTGCCGAGCGCCCCGCCGCACCCGCGACGGGCGCCGTATCTGGAGAGCCCCATGTATCTGGCCACCCTCACCCATCAGGGGCGCGACCGGCTCGCCGGCCGGCTGGCCCCGCAGGACCCCTGGCGGCTGGCACCGCCCTATATCTCCCTGGCGGAGGTCATCGCCGGCGGCACCCTGCCGTGGTCGTGGGGCCAACTGCCCACCGGGGCCGACCTCGTGCCGGCCCTGCCGTACCGGCCGGGAGCGCTGTACGGAGTCGGGCTGAACTACCGGGACGCCCTCGCGGAGCGGGGCAGGGAACGCCCCGCCGAGCCCTGCCTCTTCCCCAAGCTCTCCTCCAGCGTCATCGGCAGCGGCGAGGCGGTCGTCATCGACCCGGAACTCACCCAACGCGTCGACTGGGAAACGGAGTTGGCGGTCATCATCGGCACCGAGGCCCGGCAGGTGTCCGAGACGGACGCGCTGCGGTACGTCTTCGGCTACACCGTCGCCAACGACATCTCCGCCCGCGACCTACAGGAACGCGACGGCCAGTGGCTGCGGGGCAAGGGCCTGGACACCTTCTGCCCCTTCGGGCCGGTGCTGGTCACCGCCGACGAGATACCGGACCCACAGCGGCTGCGGATCCGTACCCGGGTCAACGGGGAGACGGTGCAGGACGGTTCGACGGCCGACATGCTCTTCGGCGTTCCGGCGCTGATCGCCTACCTCAGCCGGTTCTTCACCCTGCGGCCCGGTGACGTGGTGCTCACCGGAACCCCGGCGGGCAGCGGCGACTACATGCGGCCGCCGCGTGCCCTGCGGCCGGGCGATCTGCTGGAGTCGGAGGTGGAGGGAATCGGGCGGCTGACCAACCCGGTGCGCAGCACCGTGCCCGATGGTGCCGGGGAGTGCGTCGCCGTGCCCTAGGGAGCGGCGTTCGGATCATTGGCGGGACGTTGCGGGCGCGCCTGAGGACCCGGGCGGCAAGTAGCCCAGCGCCGAGGAGAGTTCCCGGCACACCTGTGCCACCACCGGGCCGTAGGTCGGCACCAGCGGCGCCATACGTTCGGCCACACCGGCCACGCTGATACAGGCGACCGGCATCCCGGTGTGGTCGTAGACGGCGGCGCCGCAGCAGCAGCTCGACTCGTCGAAGTCCCGCAGGTCTTGGGACCAGCCACGCTCCCGGGTGCGCTCGACCTCGGCATGCACCTCCGAGACGGTGGCCGCGGACACCGGCGACATCGGGTCGCGGACCAGCTCGATCAGGGTGTCCGCCAGCTTCTGCTGCGGCAGCGCGGCCAGATAGGCGCGGCCCAGCGAGCTGGAGTGCAGGGGACGGGAGGCGCCCAGCTCCGCGGTCACCACGGCTGGCCGGGTGCCGCGCTCGCGGTGGACGAACACCATGGTCAGGCCGTTGGGGACGCCGAGGCTGACGGTTTCCTGGGTGAGCTCGGCGAGCTTGCGCAGCGCGGGCGCCGCGGTATCGCGCAGATTGGTCGAGGTCACCGCCGCGGACGCCAGCCGGACCGCCGTCGGCCCCAACTGCCATTGCCCCGCGGCCGGGGTGTGGGTCAGCCAGCCCTGCTCCTCCAGGCGGTCGACGAGACGGTACGCCGTGCTCCGGGTCAGCCCCAGCGCCTGTGCGATCTCCGGAGTCGAGACACCGCGGTTCCCCGCCACATGCGTCAGGATCGCCAGCCCCCGGTCCAGCGCGCCCGCGGCCCGCTCGCCCGGACTCCCGCCCCTGGAGTTCCGGCCGGTGCCCGGCGCCACTGACTCGCTCATCGTCGTCCTCGGCCCTTCCGGTAACGCGCTTCGGATCCGACTGGTCGGGTGACACTACCGACCCGATTCCGGCGCTGTCACGGGGACTTGCACGTGCCGTGCGGCGGGACGTACACGTGCCGTGCAGCCGTTTCCGCGCCCCTGATCCCGCAATGAACGAGATCATGTCCTAGTGAATGGGAATCCCGCAAGGTGTGCCAACGGGGGCGTGGGGCCCGGGGCCGCCGGAGCAGAGCGCTCACCGACCGCCGGGGCGGGGCCGAGCCGACCGCGCGGCGACCCCCGCTCCGTCGTCAGTCCACCGCCGCGGCCATCCGCCGTACCGCCTCGGTGAGCAGACCGGGTGAGGTCGCCAGATTGAGCCGGACGTGGCCGGCGCCGCCGGTGCCGAAACTCGGACCGGGACTGAGGGCCACCCGGCCACGGGCGAGAAACGCCGCCGCGGGGTCGTCACCGAGCCCCAGCGGCCGGCAGTCGAGCCAGGCGAGATAGGTCCCGGCCGCGGGGCGGTAGCGGACCTGCGGGAGCCGGTCGGCCAGCAGGTCAGCGAGCAGCCGGCGGTTGTCGTCGATCCCGGCGCGCACCGCGTCGAGCCAGGCGCGGCCGTCCCGCAGGGCGGCGGTGTGGGCGATGATGCCGACGTGGCTGGGGCCGTGGCTGACCTCCTCCGGGAGGCGGGCCAGATCGTCGGCCGCGGCGGGCCCGGCGACGGCGACCGCGGCCTTGAGACCGGCCAGATTCCACGCCTTCGAGGCCGACATCAGCGCCAGTCCGTTCTCCGCCCCGGGCACGCTCAGATAGGGCACGAAGGCCGCGTCGTGTGCCACCACGGGCGCATGGATCTCGTCGGCGACGACCCGGATGCCGTACCGGTCCGCCAGCGCCGCGATGGCGGTCAGCTCCTCGGCGCTGTGCACGGTGCCGGTGGGATTGTGCGGGCTGCACAGCAGGTACGCGGCCTGCCCGCCGCCCGCCGTGGCATGCCGGAACGCCTCCTCCAGCGCGGCGAAGTCGATCCGCAGATCCGCGCCCAGCGGTGCCTCCACCACGCGCCGGTCCATATGCGTCACGAACTGGTAGAACGGCGGGTAGACAGGGCAGTTGACGACCACCGGGGCGCCCGGCCCGGTGACCAGCTTGAGCATCTCGACGATGCCCAGCATCACGTCCGGCACGATCGCCGTGCGCTCCACGGTGAGCCCCTCCCAGCCCCACCGTGTGCGGGCGAAGTCGGCGAACGCCCCGGCGTACGCGTTCCCCGCCGGATAGCCGGTGTCGCCGAGCGCGACCGCGTCCGTGATCGCCCGGGCGACCGGCGCGGCCAGCGGTACGTCCATCTCCGCCACCCACAGCGGCAGCACATCCTCCGGGTAGGTGCGCCACTTCATGCTCGTACGCCGGCGCAGTGCGTCGAGCGGGAGACGGTGCAGCGGGTTGGGGTCGTCGTCGGGGGTGTCACGCGGCGCGCTGTCCATGAGGCCAAAATAGGCAGGTTCCCCGGAGAAGGGCAGGGGCGTGGCGGCATCGGGCGATCCGGTGTGCGCCGGACGGCGTTGCGTGGTCATCGGCCGGTGCCGGGTGTGCCGTAGCGGTCAGGTGGCGGTGAGGACCAGAGCGGCTTGGTCGTCGGGGGTGGACGGGCCCGCGAAGGCGGTCACCGCGGCATTGACGGCCTCGATGAGACCGGCGGCACCGGCGGACGCGGTGCGCCGCGGGTGGAGGGCCGCGGCCAGACGGTGCTCGTCGAAGAACTCGCCGGCGGCGGAGCGGGCCTCGGTGATGCCGTCGGTGACCAGGACCAGGCTGTCGCCCGGGAAGAGGCCGACCCGGCACGCGCAACCGTCGAAGGCGGGGGCCACACCCAGCAGCAGCCCCGACTGGGTGACCTGTTCGACCGAGCCGTCGGCGCGCAGGACGAGCGGGGGGACATGGCCGGCGCGGATCAGGTCCAGCGTGAGGTGCGAGGCGGTGTGCCGCAGTTCGCCGTAGACGAGCGAGACGAAGAAGTCCTCGTCGACGGGGCCTTCGGTCAGTGCGTCGTTGATGGCGGCGACCACGGCCGCCGGGTCGTGCAGCAGCCGCGCGGCGGCGCGGGCGGTGTGGCGGACCATGCCGGTGGTGGTGGCTGCCAGGGCGCCCCGCCCGCACACATCGCCGATCATGAGCGCCCAGCGGTTGTCGGGGAGCGGGAAGACGTCGTAGAAGTCGCCACCGACGTCGAGCCCTTCGCCGGCGGGGTGGTAGGACGCCGCCAGATCGGCGCCGGGAATCCTGGGGAGCTCGGGAGGCAGCAGACCGGCCTGTAGGTCGCGGGCCAGCCGGACGCGGTCGGTGAACTGGTGGGCGTTGTCGGCGCTGGACGCGGCCCGGCGGGCCAGCTCCTCGGCAAGGGCGACGGCATGGCCGTCCAGGGGCGGGCCGGTGGCCAGGAGCGTCAGTACCCCGAAGGTGCGGCCGCGGGCGCCCAGCGGTACGGAGACGTATCCGGTGACGCCCGGCAGCGCGGGGCGGCCGCCGGGTGCGCCATCGGCGTGGTCCGTCTCCGTCGTGCCGGACGCCAGGACCCGGCACACCGCCCGGTCGACCTCCTCGTGCATGCCGGAGGCGGCGAGCAGCTCCTCGTCGGCCGGGGTGGCGGCGGCCACGGCGATCCGCCGGGTCCGGCCGTCCTCCAGCACATGGACCGTGCACAGTGGCGCCAGGGCGGGCACGGTCAGCCGGGCCAGGCGTTGCAGACAGTCGTCATAGTGCAGTTCACGGGTAATGGCCGTGCTGGCCTCCAACACGAAGGCCAGGTCGTCCCGGACCGCCGTCTCCCGCTCCTGGGCGGCACGCCCCGCCTCCAGGGCCCGGTGGCGCTCGATGGCCAGCGCGGCAATACGGGCGAACGCGCCGCTGAGGGCCACGTCCTTGTCCGCGGGGGCCTTGGGGGTGCGGTGATAGATCGCGAAGGTGCCCAGCAGCCGGTCGTCCGTCCCCATGATCGGGGTGGACCAGCACGCCGCGACGTCGGCCCGCGCGGCCAGCTCGCGGTAGTCCTTCCACCGGCTGTCGGTGGCGATATCGGAGACGATCACCGGCTCGCGGAGATACGCGGCCGTCCCGCAGGAGCCGACGTCCGGACCGATGGCGACGCCGTCGATGGCTTCGTTGTAGAAGGCGGGCAGGCTCGGGCCGGTGCCGTGCAGCAGATGCGTGCCGTCCGGATCGGTGAGCAGCACCGAGACGATCAGTTCCGGGGACAGCTCCTCGATCGCCCGCGCCATACGGGTGAGGATCTCGCCCAGTGGGGCATCGTTCGCGATCTGCTCCAGCAGGAGGCGCTGCTCGGCCGCGAGGAGCTGGGCGTGGTGGAAGGCGGTGGTCTCCACCGCGATGACGACCACTCCGTCGATCCGGCCGAGCGCGTCCCTGCGGGGCTCGTAGGTGAAGTCGAAGAAGCCCTCCCGCTCCGCCCCTGGCGGACCGAGCACCAGCCGCCCCGCGCGGGCCCGGTACGCGGTGCCGGTGCGGTACACCGCGTCGAGCCGGTCCAGGACGCCCTGCCGGCCCAGCTCGGGGATCAGCTCGCCGATCGGCACATCGATACGTCCGCGGTCGCCTCCGAATGCCTCGAAGAAGGCCGGATTCGCCGCCTCCAGCAGATGAGCCGGGCCGCTCAGCGCAGCAAAGATCAACGGAGCCTGATCGAAGAGGTCCTCGTACTCCTCGCTCCGGCGAGGCGGTGACCCGGGACGCGCGGCGACCGCGTCGAGGCGATCCGACTGAAGGGACATGACAGGCACTCTCCCTGCACGCACCAGTACCCGGTCCGTACCGATACACGGTCCGTCCTCCTCCACTTTGGCACACCACTCGACGGAGTCCAGGCCGCCGCCGGGAACGGTCGCGGAGCGAATCTCCCTGGTCACACGGTGCGCAGGGGGTCGGCGACAGGGAGACAGGGAAACAGGGGTAAACGGGGACGGGCCGGCGGCCGGGGGACGGAGACGAGGGGAAGCGGTGACACGGCCCGGCGGGGAATCGGCGACGCGGCGGCACGAGGAGCGCCGCCGAAGCGGCGAAGCGGCGACACGACCAGCGCCGAAGCGGATCGCGCCCGACTTCGGACTTTCCTCCCGTATCGTCCTGGCGGTCGATGTGCCTCAGGCGCCGAGCGGGTGGCCCCGGTTCCGCACGGGCCGGGCCGTCCCGCGATCACCTCAAGGGACCGCAGTGATCGAACTCGCCCCGGACCAACTCCCGCCGCTCGCCCGCTGGTTCGCCGCCGGGGCGCCGGGGGCGGCGGCGCTGGCCGAACACGTACCGGCCGCCGGAACCGGGCGCTGGTGGGCCGACCGCGCCCACGCGCCCCGCACACTGGCCGTCGCCTGTGCCGGACATGCGCTGCTCCGCGGCGACCCGAGCGCCCTGGCACCGGATGCCCTCGCCGTCTTCGACGCGCACTACGTGCAGGCTCCCAGCTGCTTCCTGCCGGCCCTGGGCAGCGCCTTCGACCGGATCGTGCCGTGGGAGCGGATGCTGTACGTGCACCAGGTGCCCGTGGCGGCGCCGCGCCCGCCGCGCGGGGTGACGGTGCGCCGGCTGGTGCCGGCGGACGCCCCGGCGCTGGCCGCCCTGGCACCGGACACGGCATGGCTCCACGCCAGCTGGGGCGGCCCGGCCGGTCTCGCCGCCTGCGGACTCGGCTGGGCGGCCTTCGGGACGGACGAGGTCCTCGCCGTCGCCTGTACGTACTTCCACGGCACCGCGTACGAGGACATCGCCTGCTACACCGTGCCCGCACACCGCCGTCGGCGCCTCGCCCTGGCCTGTGTGACCGCCCTGTGCCAGGACATCGCGGGCCGCGGCCACACCCCCAGCTGGACCTGTTCCCGCGACAACCGCCCCAGCCGGCTCCTCGCCTGGACCGCCGGCTTCCGTCTGGCGCACGAGTATGTCCACTACCTCACCGGACGACCGGCGCGGCGCGAGGGCGGTGGCCCGTCCGGCCCCCTGGCCGCCGCCGCTGCCCTCGGAGACACGAAGGCGCCACAACGCTGAACACCGTGGTCGCGGGGCCCGGACTCCGTACGCTGACCTGGCCGTCTCGTCGACGGCGGGATGCTTTCGCGGTACGACAGGAGCACACGATGGCCGCCTCCGCCCCTGCCGGTGCTTCCTCCGGGGCCACGGCGCGGCAGCGCCTGCACGCCTGGATGCTTGAGGGCCTGTCCGATATGGCCAAGCATCAGAAGGGGGCGCACGCCGGGCCGGTGAGTTCCCACCCGGGGCAGCGCTGGTGGCGGGTGATGTGCCTGACCGGTGTGGACTACTTCTCCACCCTCGGCTATCAGCCGGGCATCGCGGCCCTGGCGGCGGGGCTGCTGTCACCGGTCGCCACCATCGTGCTGGTCCTCGTGACGCTCGCCGGGGCGCTGCCGGTCTACCGGCGGGTGGCGAAGGAGAGCCCGCACGGCCAGGGCTCGATCGCCATGCTGGAGCGGCTGTTGTCCTTCTGGCAGGGCAAGCTGTTCGTGCTGACCCTGCTGGGCTTCGCCGCCACCGACTTCCTCATCACCATCACCCTCTCGGCGGCCGACGCGGCGACCCACCTGGTGGAGAACCCGCACCTCACCAGCGTCCTGCACAACGGCCAGATGGCCATCACCCTGATCCTGGTCGCGCTGCTGGGCGCGGTGTTCCTCAAGGGCTTCCTGGAGGCGATCGGGGTGGCCGTCGTCCTCGTCGGCCTCTACCTGGGGCTCAATGTGGCCGTGGTCGTCGCCGGACTGTGGCATGTGGCGACCGCGCCGCAGGTCGTCACCGACTGGTCGCAGGCCCTGACCACCGAGCACGGCAGCCCCCTGGCGATGGTCGGCGTGGCCCTGCTGGTCTTCCCGAAGCTGGCGCTGGGCCTGTCCGGCTTCGAAACCGGCGTGGCGGTCATGCCGCACATCGAAGGCGACCCCGGTGACACCGAGGAGCGTCCCACCGGACGGATCCGCGGCGCGAAGAAGCTGCTCACCACCTCTGCCGTGATCATGAGCGTCTTCCTCATCGTCACCAGCTTCATCACCACCGTGCTCATCCCTGAGCAGGCGTTCCGGCCCGGCGGATCGGCCAACGGCCGCGCCCTGGCCTATCTGGCCCACGAGTACCTGGGCTCGGCCTTCGGCACGGTCTACGACATCTCCACCATCGCCATCCTCTGGTTCGCCGGCGCCTCGGCCATGGCCGGACTGCTGAACCTGATGCCGCAGTACCTGCCGCGCTACGGCATGGCGCCCCACTGGGCCCGCGCGGTGCGCCCGATGGTGCTGGTCTTCACCCTGATCGCCTTCCTGGTCACCTGGATCTTCAACGCCGACGTGGACGCCCAGGGCGGCGCCTACGCCACCGGCGTCCTGGTCCTGATCAGCTCCGCCGCGATCGCCGTGACCATCGCCGCACGGCGGGCCCGCGAGCGCGGCTGGACGATCGGCTTCGCCACGATCTCCCTGGTGTTCCTCTACACCACCGTCGCGAACATCATCGAGCGCCCCGACGGCGTCAAAATCGGTGCCTGCTTCATCGCCGGCATCATCCTGGTGTCGTTCCTCTCCCGCCTCGCCCGCGCCTTCGAACTGCGCGTGACCAGCGTCGTGCTCGACACCATGGCCGAGCGGTTCATCCGCGACATCGCCCATCGCAAGATCCGCTTCATCGCCAACGAACCCGACCAGCGGGATCTGGCCGAGTACCGCGACAAGCTCGACCAGATCCGCACCGACAACGACCTCCCGGTCGACGAGGACTTCATCTTCGTCGAGGTCACCGTCGGCGACCCCTCGGAGTTCGAGAGCGAACTACGGGTGCGCGGGGAGGTCCTGCACGGCCGCTACCGGGTGCTCTGCCTGGAGAGTTCCACCGTCTCCAACGCGCTGGCCGCCCTGCTGCTGCACGCCCGCGACATGACCGGTCAGCGGCCGCACATCTACTTCGAGTGGACCGAAGGCAGTCCCTTCGCCCAGTTCCTCCGGTTCTTCCTCTTCGGCCAGGGCGAAGTCGCCCCCGTCACCCGCGAAGTCCTCCGCGAGGCCGAACCCGACCGCAGCCGCCGCCCCCGCGTCCACGTGGGCTGAGCGGACTGCCACACCGGAGTGGGGGCAAATTGCCGGGCGAGCAATACCTGAGGCGTAGGCGGAAAAGACCGTAGCGATTCCCGCCCGCGTGCTCATCCAGGCGCCGACGGACGTCCGCGCAGCAGTACGCAATCGCCGCACAAGGCGCCCGCGCCGCCCGGTGCGGCGCGGTAGAGGAGGCAGCAACTTCGGCGGGTGAAGCGGGCGTGGTGCGGGCCCAGGGTGTGGGTGTTCCGTAGTCGCGGATGCTGGAGGAAGGCCAGGGCCGCCGCGCGGGCGGGGGATGCCAGGGAGGGGGCCGCCGCGGTGATGCCCGTGGCGGCGCCGTTCACGGCGGAGGCCACGTTGCCCCACAGGATGTGCCGGGAGACCGAGAAGGGGGCGAAGGCGGCCACCAGGTCGTGGACCGGTCCGGTCAGCAGGTCTCCGGCGAGGGTGCGGACCGGGCGGGTGTCACTGCCGGCGCCGCACCCGTGCCGTACGCCCTCGGCCGCGAGCGGGGTCACCGTCTCCCGGGGCAGCGAGAGCCGGAACGCGCCGCCGAGGGCGGACCCCCACCGCAGGTCGCCCAGGGTGAGCGGTCGCGAGGGCAGGCCGTACAGGGCGGCCAGGCCGAGGGCCGGTGAAATGACTCGTGCCACCAGGCCCAGATGGGCCACCGAGGCGGCCACCCGTTGCTCGACGGCTTCGGGTGGTCTGCCGCTGTTGGCGGCCAGAGAGGCCCGCACGGAGGCGACCCGCTCCCGCAGGACCTCGTTCCCCTCCTCCGTCACCTCGCTCAACCTCCGCCAGGGGGGAGCGAGTTCGGAGCCCTCGGCATGGGTCTCGAAGGCGCAGAAGGGGCCGAGTGCCGCCAGGCGTGGCTCCGGTGCGGCGGTGGGATCCGTCATGGGCGCGGTCCGATTCGTCGAGAGGGGACGGGTGTGAGCAGCCGGAGGGGGAGGAACGGGGGGGAGGAACGGGGGGCCGTTCACGTGCGCTGCCGGTAGAGGTCGGTCAGTAGCGCGACGGCGGCATGCGTGGCCGGATGGGGGTCATGGCGTCGCCAGATGAGATGGACCGCGACGGGTGCGGCGTCCCGGAGCCGCCGGAAGACGATGCCGTCGCGCCGGTACTGATTGGCGGTGCTTTCCGGCGTGATGCCGACACTGCGGCCGGTGGTGATCGCCGTGAGCCAGTCGTCGATGTCCTGGATGTACTCGACGACCGGACGCGCATCGGGGGGCCACAGATCGGCCGTGGTGGTGCCGGTGCGCCGGTCGAGGAGGAGGGTGCGGCCGCGGATGTCGGCCAGTGGGATGGCGCGGCGGGTGGCCCAGGGGTCGTCGGCGGCCATCGCGCAGTAGCGGCGTTCCTGGCCGACGACGGCGCTGGCGAAGCGCGCGTCGTCGAAGGCCGTACGGACGACGGCGAGGTCGCACAGCCCTTCCTCCAGGCCACCTGTCGCGGAGTTGGTGCGGACCAGATGCAGCTCGATATCGGGATGGCGGGCCGCCCAGCGGCGCTGGTACTCGGCGGTGTGCCGGCCCATGGCCGACCAGGCGTGGCCGATGCGCAGCCGGGTGTGGCCGGTGGTGGCTTCGCGGACGAGGTTGTCGGCCTCGGCCAGCACCTTCCGGGCACGGGCCAGCACCTGGACGCCCGCGGTGGTGGGAATGACGCTCCGGCTGGTGCGGTGCAACAGCCGTACGCCGAGGAAGTCTTCGAGCGAACCGAGCGTCCGGGACACCGCCGCCTGCGAGATCCCGAGATCGATGGCGGCGTCGGTGAAGCCACCGGCGTCGACGATCGCCACCAGGCAGCGCAGATGTCGCAGTTCCATCCTCGGATCCATAACCAGAGCGTATTGATGCGTACGAGGATGCATTTTAGGTATGGACGCCGGCGGGCGGAGGCTGCCGGGTATGACACGAAGCACGCAGGGCCTGCCGCATCCGGAAGCCGTCCATGGGGGACCGGGGGCGCGCTCGAGCAGACCGGCGGGCGTGGCGCTGATGTGCGCCAGCGGACTCGCCAATCAGACCGGCGCCGCGACGGGAGCGCTGGCCTTTCCGGCGATCGGACCGGCCGGGGTGGTGGCCGTGCGGCAGTGGGTGGCCGGGCTCGTCCTCCTGGCGGTGGGCCGGCCCAGGCTGCGCTCGTTCACCTGGCGGCAGTGGTGGCCGGTGCTGTGCCTGGCCATGGTGTTCGCCACCATGAACCTGACCCTCTATACGGCCATCGACCGCATCGGCCTGGGCCTGGCGGTGACCCTGGAATTCCTCGGCCCGCTGGCCGTGGCCCTGGCCGCCTCCCGCCGGCTGGTGGACCTGCTGTGTGCCCTCGTCGCCGGGGCGGCGGTCGTCGTCCTGACCCGCCCCGAGCCGACCACCGACTACACGGGCATCGCCTTCGGGCTGGTCGCCGCGGTGTGCTGGGCGTCCTACATCCTGCTCAACCGCCTCGTCGGCGCCCGGCTGCCCGGCGCCGAGGGGTCGGCCGCGGCCGCCGGTGTCTCCGCCCTGCTCTATCTGCCCATCGGGATCACCGTGCTCGCCCACCACCCGCCGAGCCTGCGCGCCCTGGGATACGCGGCCGTCGCGGGCGTCCTCTCCTCGGCCGTACCGCTCCTCGCCGACCTGCTGGCCCTGCGCCGGGTTCCCGCGCGGTTCTTCGGGGTCTTCATGAGCGTCAACCCCGTCCTTGCGGCACTGGTGGGCCTGGTCGTCCTGGGCCAGACCCTGCGCGGCATCGAGTGGCTGGCCGTCTGCGCGATCGTGGTGGCCAACGCCGTCAGCATCCTGACCGCCGGTCGTCGGCCGGTGCCGCCGCCCGTGGCCCGTGGCGGCACAGCGCTCCCCGTGCCGGCGACGCCCCGGGCCCCCGCGGCGGACTCCACCACGCCGCACGGTCCGCAGGCCGGGGCGCCGGCGCGGTGTGACGCCGGCTGAGCCGCGTCGCCGGTACGTCGGGAATCGGCGCAGCTCAGGGGGAGGGGCGAAGCCGGGCCGGGGGCCGTCCCCGCTCCGGGAAGCCGTGCGGCGCGGCGCCCCCCCGCCCGCCGCGAAACCTCGGCCGGCCGGTTCTAACCTGGGGTAATGGGCGGTGACTTGCTCACACTGTTCCTCTGCGGCGACGTCATGCTCGGCCGTGGGGTCGACCAGATCCTGCCGCACCCCGGAGACCCGGCGCTGCGGGAGGGGTACCTCCGGGACGCCCGCGCCTATGTCGAGCTGGCGGCGGCGAAGAACGGTCCCGTTCCGTGTCCGGCCGGCTTCGCCTGGCCATGGGGGGACGCGCTGGAGGTGCTCGACGACGCGGCGCCCGCCGCCCGGGTGCTCAACCTGGAAACCAGCGTCACTCGGTACGCCGAATTTGCACCCGAAAAGGAAATCCACTACCGGATGAACCCGGCGAACCTGCCCTGTCTGGCCGCCGCCCGCCCCGACGTCTGCGTACTGGCCAACAACCACGTCCTGGACTTCGGCCGCCAGGGACTGGCGGACACCCTCGGGGCGCTCGCGGGCGCCGGCCTGCGGACGGCGGGGGCGGGAGCGGACCCCGACGCCGCGCGCCGCCCGGCGATCGTCCCCGCCGCGGACGGCCACCGGATCCTGGTCTTCTCCTTCGGGATGCCGTCCAGCGGGATCCCGCGGGAATGGGCGGCGGCCGGCGGCCGCTCCGGGGTCGACTACGTGGCCCGGCCCTCCCCGGCCGCCGCGGGCGAGATCATCGGGCGGGTACGGCAGGTGAAGCGGCCGGGGGACATCGCGGTCGCCTCCGTCCACTGGGGCCCCAACTGGGGCTACCACGTGCTGCGTAGCGAGGCCGCCTTCGCCCATGGCCTCCTGGAGGGCGGAGTGGACCTCGTCCACGGTCACTCCTCACACCACCCCCGCGCCCTGGAGGCATATCGCGGAAAGCTCGTGATCCACGGGTGCGGCGACTTCATCGATGACTACGAGGGCATCACCGGCTACGAGCGGTACCGGGACGACCTGCGGCTGCTCTTCCTCGTCACGCTGGCCCCGGACACCGGCAGGCTCCACGACGTGCGGATCTTCCCCCTCCAGGCCCGGCGCATGCGGCTGCGGCATGCCTCCGGCCGGGACTCCCGGTGGCTGCAAGGGCTCCTCGACCGGATCAGCTCCGGCTTCCGGCCCTGTGCCTACGACGAGCCGGAGGGCACGCTCACCCTCCGTCCGGCCTAGGGGACGGGCAGCGGCCCCGGCCGCCCCTCCAGCTCTCAGCAAATTCGCAGCAAACGTGCATTTCTCACGGGTTCTTCGTGACAGTCATGACTGTTTCCCGGTCCCCGCGCCATGACAGCGTCATTCCTGTCACCAGCCGAGGGAGTGCGATGAACAAGGGTTACGCCGTCTTTTGCGACGCCGACCGACAGTTCTACGACGCTCCCCACCGGCTGCCCGCGAGCAGCACCGGCCGCGGTGCCCCGTACGCGACGCTGAGCCGGGAGCTGCCGGAAGGCTGGCAGCGCCACCGCTCCGGCGACTGGCTGGCGTTCCGCCCGCTGGACCGCGAACTCCCCAGCCAGGGCTGGAAGATCCATGTCTCGGCCTGCCTGGACAACGCCGAACGCGTGCTGGCCGAGGTCTGGGACTACTGCGTCCCCCGCTCGATCGCCTTCAAGTGCATGCCGACCCGGTACCTGCTGCACACCCGCAACGCCAAATACGCCGACCGCGGCGCCAGCGGAAAGTTCCTCACGGTCTACCCCGCCGACGAGGAGCAGTGCGGCCGCATCGCCGAGGAGCTCAACGAGCTGCTCGCCGGCGAACCGGGACCGTACATCCTCAGCGATCTGCGCTGGGGCGCCGGTCCGGTGTATGTGCGCTACGGCAGCTTCACCGAGCGGCACTGCTACGACGACAAGGGCGAACTCCGTCCCGCGATCGAGGACGGCCAGGGGCGGCTGGTCCCCGACCGCCGCGAGCCGGCGTTCCGTGTCCCCGAGTGGGTCACCCTCCCGGAGTTCCTCCAGCCGCATCTGGCCGCCCGCTCCGCCACCACCGTCACCGACCTGCCGTACAAGATCGAGCAGGCGCTGCACTTCTCCAACGGCGGTGGCGTGTACGTCGGCCGGGACCTGCGGACCGATCAGCGGGTGGTGCTGAAGGAGGCCCGGCCGTACGCCGGGCTGGCCGCTGATGAAGCGGACGCCGTGACCCGGCTGGAGCGGGAGTGGGACGCGCTGAAGAGACTCTCCGGACTCGGCTGCGCCCCCGAGGTGCACGACTGGTTCACCCTCGGCGAGCACACCTTCCTGGTGCTGGAGTTCATCGAAGGCCGGCCGCTGAACAGCTTCTTCGCGCACCGTCACCCGCTGATCGAGGCCGATCCGAGCCCCGAGCGGCTCGCGGAGTACACCGAGTGGGCCATGCGCGTCCACGGCCTGGTGGCCGACGCCGTCAAGGCGGTCCACTCCCGTGGCGTGGTCTTCAACGATCTGCACCTCTTCAACATCATGATGTCCGAGGACGAATCCTCCGTGGTGCTCCTGGACTTCGAGGCCGCATCCGTCGACGACGAGTCCAGCCGCCAGGTGATCGCCAACCCGGGCTTCGTCGCCCCCGCGGACCGCCGGGGCTTCGATGTCGACCGCTACGCCCTGGCCTGTCTGCGACTTGCGCTGTTCCTCCCGCTCACCAGCCTCTTCGCGGTGGACCGCAACAAGGCGGCCCATCTCGCGGAGATCGCCGCCGCCCAGTTCCCGGTGCCCCGCGACTATCTCGACGAAGCGGTGACGGAGATCCTGCGGGGGTACCGGCCCGCACACGCCCCCGTGCGCACGGGCCGGACCGGGGGAGCGGGGTACCTCCCGGTGGCCCTCGATGACTGGCCGCACAGCCGCGATTCCATGGTCCGGGCCGTGCTCGCCTCGGCGACCCCCGACCGGGAGGACCGCTACTTCCCCGGCGACATCGCCCAGTTCTCCACCACGGGCGGGGGCACCTGCTTCGCCTACGGAGCGGCCGGGGTGCTGTACGCCCTGGCGGAGACCGGCGCGGACCGCTGCCCGGAGGCGGAGGAGTGGCTGCTGCGGAGGACGAAGACCCCCGCGTCCGGCAGCCCGCTCGGCTTCTATGACGGGCTCTCCGGCGTCGCGTGGGTCCTGGACCGGCTCGGACACCGGGACCAGGCCCTGGACCTCATCGACACCGTCACCACGCAGCGCCGGCAGGACATCGCCCCCGATCTGCACAGTGGCCTGGCGGGCCTTGGCCTGGCCCTCGACTCCCTGGCCGGCACCACCGGCGAAACCGCCCTCGGCGAGCGGGCCTTGCACTGCGCCCAGCTCGTGGCCGACAAGCTCCGGACCGCGGCACCTCCCGCCGAGGGCGGTGCGACGCCCCGCGCCGGGCTGCTGCATGGAGACAGCGGAGCGGCCCTGCTCTTCCTGCGTCTGTACGAGCGCACCGACGACCACGCGCTGCTCGATCTGGCCGCCGACGCCCTGCGCCGGGACCTGTCCCGCTGCGTCCGCGGCGCCGGGGGCGCCCTCCAGGTCAACGAGGGCTGGCGGACCATGCCGTACCTCGGCGCCGGCAGCGTCGGCATCGGCATGGTGCTCGACGACTTCCTCGCCCATCGCCCGGACGAGGAGTTCGCACGGGCGCGGAGCGAGATCGTGCAGGCCGCCCAGGCCAAGTTCTACGCCCAGCCCGGCCTGTTCCGCGGCGCGGCGGGCATGGTGCTGCACCTCGCCCGCACCACGGCCGGCGGCCCCGGCACCCACGCCGCCGACCTCCGCCGCCAGATCGACTCCCTGGCCTGGGGCGCCGTGCCCTACCAAGGCCAGCTGGCCTTCGCCGGGGAGCAGATGATGCGGCTCTCCATGGACCTGAGCACCGGCACCGCCGGATGTCTGCTCGCACTGGGCAGCGCGCTGCACGACACCCCCGTGCACCTGCCCTTCCTCCCGCCGCCCAGGCGGCCCTGAAGCCGGCCCCGTCCGGGGCCGATCGAGAAACACCGTCCCCATCAGAGAGGATTCACCATGTCCCTTCTTGACCTTCAGACGCTGGAGACCCCCAAGGCCGAGGCCACGGAGGAGCTGCACACCGGCAGCCGCGCGAGCCTGCTGCTCTGCGGTGACAGCAGCCTGAGCGTCACCACCTGTAACTGACTTCCCGCCGCTACGGGACCTTGGTCCCCGTAGCGCGTAAGTCACGGCGAGCCCCGGGTGGCCACACCGCCCGGGGCCTGCCGCTGCCGCCCGTATCCGTCCCTTGGAGGCGAGGTCCGCACCCGTATGCCCCGCACCCCCGGGCCCTCCTCGCCCCCGCCCCCGCCGGCCACCCGGCGCGGGCCGGACCCCGGCGCCCGCTCCGTCCTGAGCGGAGCCTTCCGGCACAGTCCCGTACGCACCCTCGCCGTCTGCCTCTTCAGCGTGGCGTCCGCGGGTGCCGCCCTCGCGCTGCCCGCCGTACTCGGCCACACCCTCGACCTCGTGCTCGGCGCCCGTCCGGGACTCCACGGGGCCCTCGTGCTCTGCGCCGTGCTGCTGAGCGCGGAAGTGCTGCTGGACGCGCTGGTCGCGCTGACCGGCGGCGTCACCACCGCCCGCAGTACCGCCTGGCTCCGCCGGCGCGGTATCGACCAGCTGCTCTCCCTCGCCCCGCACCGGGTCGCCGACCGCTTCACCCCCGGCGACCTGGTGACCCGCCTCACCGGGAACGCCGCGGACGCCGGGACCGCACCCACCGCCGCGGCCACCGGCCTCGCCGCCGTCATCACCCCGGTCGGCGCCCTGATCGCCCTGGCGCTCACCGACATCTGGCTGGCCGCCGTGTTCCTCGCCGGGCTGCCGCTGCTGACCCGGCTGCTGCGCCGCTTCGCCCGCGGATCCTCCGACAGCGTCCGGCGCTATCAACGCGTCCAGGCGGACCTCGCGACCCGGCTCGTCGAGGCGCTCGGCGGCGCCCGGACCATCGCCGCGGCGGGAACGGCGGGGCGCGAACGGGCCCGGGTCCTCGCACCGCTTCCCGAACTGGGCGCGCAGGGACGGCAGATGTGGCAGATCTACGGCCGCGCCGTGGTCAGCAGCAGCATCCTGGTGCCGCTGCTGACCACCGCCGTCCTCGCCGTCGGCGGAATCCGGCTGGCGTACGGCAGCCTCTCCGTCGGCGAGCTGCTGGCGGCCTCCCGGTACGCCGCCCTCACCGCCGGCCTGGGCGGAGTCGTCGGGCAGCTCAACGCCCTGGTGCGCAGCCGTGCCGCGGCCCACCGCACCGGCGAACTCCTCACCCTGCCCACGCCCGCGCAGGGCTCCCGGCCGCTGCCCGCCGACGGCCCCGGCCGGCTCGAACTGCGCGCGGTCACCGTCCTCCGCGGCGGCACCCCCGCGCTGCGCGAGGTCGACCTGGTGCTGCCCGGCGGCACGACCATGGCGGTCGTCGGGCACTCGGGGGCGGGCAAGTCGCTGCTCGCCGCCGTCGCGGGCCGGCTCACCGATCCCGACAGCGGACAGGTGCTGCTGGACGGGGTACCCCTCGACGAGGCCGACCCCGCGCAACTACGCCGCGAGATCGGCTACGCCTTCGAACGCCCCGCCCTGTTCGGCGCCACCGTAGGGGCCGCCATCGGCTTCGGCCCCTACGAACCCCCGGACCGGGCCATCGAGGCCGCCTCCCGCGCGGCCGGTGCGGACTCCTTCGTCCGTCTCCTCCCCGGGGGGTACGCCGCGCCGCTCACCGGCGCCCCGCTGTCCGGCGGGGAGGTCCAACGCCTGGGCCTGGCCAGGGCGTTCGCGCACGCGGGCCGGCTGCTCGTCCTCGACGACGCGACCTCCAGCCTGGACAGCGTCACCGAACTCCACGTCCGCCGCGCCCTGGTCCATGACGTACGCACCGGCAGCAGACTGCTGATCGCCCATCGCGTCTCCTCCGCCGCCCGCGCCGATCTGGTCGCGTGGCTGGAGAACGGCCGGCTCCGCGCCGTCGCCCCGCACGACCGGCTCTGGGCGGACGCCGACTACCGCGCGGTGTTCGCCCACACCGACGACGAGGACACCCGGACCGCCTCATGACGACCGCGACCGCACGACTGCTGCCCCGGGCGAGGCGCTTTCTCCGCCGCCGGATCCGCGTACTGCTGCTGCTGGCCGGCTGGTCACTGCTGGAGTCCGCGCACACCTTCCTCGGCGGCTACGGCCTGGCACAGGCCCTGGACCAGGGCTTTCTGGCCGGCCACACCGGCGTCGGGCTGGTCTGGCTGGGCGTCACCGCAGTGGCCGTCATCGTCGGCGGGCTGGCCGGCCGAGGGGTCTTCCGCGGACTGGCCGACCTCGTCGAGCCGCTGCGCGACGGCCTGGTCCGTCAGGTGGTGTCGCGGTCGCTGTCGCACGCCGTGGCGCAGCCGGCCCGGGCGGCGGACAGCGCCGTGGTCTCCCGGCTGACCAACCAGACCGAGATCGCCCGGGACAGCTTCGCCGGACTGGTCCTGGTCGCCCGCTCCTTCGTGTTCACCGCGGCCGGAGCGGTGCTCGGACTCCTCTCCCTGGCACCCCAGTTGCTGCTGATCGTGGTGCCTCCGCTCGCGGCCGGGCTGCTGCTCTTCCTGGCCACCCTCCGGCCGATGGCGGCCCGCCAGCGCGCCTTCCTCCAGGCGGACGAGGACCTGGCCACGCAGTTCGGCGCCGTCGCCGAGGGGCTGCGGGACGTGGTGGCCTGCGGTGCGCAGCAGCGGACCGCGGAGCGGGCGTACGGCGTGATCGAGGACGAGGCCCGCGCGGCACGGCAGCTGGCGCGCTGGGCCGCCGTCCGCTGTCTCGCGCTCGGCCTGGCCGGCCAACTGCCCGTCCTGCTGCTGCTGGTCACCGCGCCCTGGCTGCTGCGGCAAGGGCTCACCCCCGGCGCCGTGCTGGGCGCGCTGGCTTATCTGACCCAGTCCCTGCTGCCCGCCCTGCACACCCTGATGAACGCGCTGGGCTCGGCCGGCACCCGGCTGCTCGTGGTCCTCGACCGGCTCACCACCGACCCCGGCCCCGCTCCCGATCCCCCCGCCGCACCCGCCGCCACCGAGCGGGAGCCCGCCCCCCGTGTCCCCGCCGCCACCGAGGGGGAGCCCGCGCCCCGCGTCCCCGTCCCGCCCGACGGCCCCCGCGTCGCACTGCGTGCGGTCACCTTCGCCTACGGGCCCGCCGCCCAGCCCGTGCTGCACGACCTCGACCTGACCGTCGAACCGGGCGAGCACCTCGTCGTGGTGGGGCCGAGCGGCATCGGAAAGTCCACCCTGACCGCTCTGGTCGCCGGCCTGCTCGCACCCGGCCACGGCGAGATACGCGTGGCCGGCCGGCCGGTCCGCGGCGGCCCCTCCGGAACCGATCCGTCCCTGTCGCGGGTGCTCATCCCGCAACAGGCATACGTCTTCTCCGGAACGCTGCGCGAGAACCTGCTCTATCTGTGCCCGGACGGTGCCTCCACGGCCGCCCTGGAGGCGGCGTCGGACGCCGTGGGCCTGGACGCGCTGGTGCGCCGGCTGGGCGGATTCGACGCCCCGCTCGACCCGGGTGCGCTGTCCCAGGGCGAGCGCCAGCTGATCGCACTGGGCCGGGCGTATCTGTCCCCCGCCCCCCTCGTCCTCCTCGACGAGGCGACCTGCCACCTCGACCCGGCGGCGGAAATGCGGGCCGAGCGCGCCTTCGCGGACCGGCCCGGAACGCTGATCGTCGTGGCCCACCGGATCACCTCGGCCCGCCGGGCCGACCGCATCCTGGTACTCGACGGCAACCGGGCCACCTGCGGCACCCATGACGAGCTGCTCCAACGCTCGCCCCTCTACCGGGATCTGGCGGGAAGCTGGCAGCCGGAGGCACCGGAGGCACCGGAGGCACCGGAGGCACCGGAGGCACCGGAGCGCGCGGAGAACCTCGCCGCGAAGTCCCGCTCTCTCAGCTGAGCACGGGACTGCACGGACTCACCGGACGGGTGCTAGACCCAGCCCGCCCCCTGCGATATCCGTATCGCGTCCACCCGGTTCCGGGCGCCGGTTTTGCGATTGATCGCCGCCATGTAATTGCGCACCGTTCCACTGCTCAGATGCAGTTCACGGGCGATCTCGGAGACCGGAGCGCCGCCCGCGGCGAGCGACAGCACGCTTAACTCACGCGGGGTCAGCGGCATGTCGGCGGCCTCCAGGAAATCCGGGCTGAGCGAATGGTCGACATAGCGCTTCCCGGCGGCCACCAGGCTTATCGCGTGCGACAGCCGGGCCGGTGGCGCGTCCTTGTCCACGAAGCCCCGCGCCCGGGCGGCGATGGCCCGGCGCAGGGTGCCGGGCCGGCAGGCGCTGGCCAGGACGAGCAGGGCGCATCCCGGGCCGCCGGGAGGGTCCGCCGAGGCCACCGAACCCGCACAGTCGACATCGACGACGCACACCTGCGGCCGGAAGGAACGGGCTCGCCCGGGGGCACTTCTCCAGCAGGCGGCGACCGCGTCGATACCCTCCTCGTCGCGCAACAGCGCGGTGAGCGCCGAGCGCAGCAGCCGCGTTTCGTGCACCACCAAGACCCGGATCACGTTCGTCCCTTCGTTTCTGCTTCTGCGGTCTGCCCCCGTCGTCGGACAGCCACCCGGGGAACAACCGGCGATGTGGCGACAGTTACCCGACGAGCCTCTGCCGCAGCACACACTTTCAGCCCCGAACGCTGCCTTGCAGAATTGTTACGGCTGTCATTCCCGCCAGATGCATTTTCGCTGGAGATGACTGGAAACCGCGTCATCGCGCCCGGGTGCGGCCTCGTTCCTTACCGCTGAGGATGGCAGGATTCCACAATGCGCGGGCCGGTCGGTGGGCGCCGGCGTACCCGCAGGCCGGTGCGCGGGCGGAGCTGCCGCGGCAGAGCGGCGGGCGTCCGGTCGGCGGCGGTGTTCGTAGGAACTTCACACACCAAGGGGGCGGATTCCAGAAAGCATCCAGGCTGTCCGGCGCAAAATTCCCGCCAACCTCGTGATGACCGCTTAGCGGGTTGTTTCCTGCACTTGTTACGGGTGTGACGGACGTGCCGGGTGATTTCTATAGGGGGGCGCACGAATTTTCCGCGCGCCCCCCTGGGGAGGTCACTCAGGGCAGCAGGGTGTCGAGGAAGGTATTGGAGAACACCCTTGCCGGGTCATAGGAGTTGAGGATGTCCCGGGCGGTGCGCCACTCGTCGAACGCGGCCGGCACGCTGCCGCCCAGCGTGGCGGAGTCCCGCCACGGCCCGCTGTCCGTATAGGCCCAGCCCTTGGACCACTCGGGACGCACGGTCGCATACGAGCCGGTGTAGGTCTGCCAGATCCACTGCTCCAGCTCACGGAAGAACGGGGCGGCGCCCGGCGTACCGGGATAGGTGGCGAAGTCGAGCCACACCACGGTGTCCCACTCGGGACGGTCCCGACGGGCCCGGGCCGGCGAGAGCAGGGGACCGTCGAGCGGGTCCGTACCGGTGATGCGCAGTTCGATCGGGCCGTTGACGGGATAGGAGCCGCGGCCCTGGTGAGCCGTGAGCACCTGCTGATAGCGGGAGTAGAAGTCATTCACCACACGCTGCACATTCGCCCGGGAGGTGAGCACCGCCCACCCCGCCTCGACGATCCGCAGCGTGCTGGGCTCGACGTACAGGAGGCTGTTCTTCGACCAGCCCCAGACGTCCCAGGTGCCGGTGACGATCAGCCCGGAGCCGACGATGGACATCGCCAGCTTGGTGAACACGGGCGTCTTGTCACCGCCGCCCGCCGCGATCTCCCCGAGCAGCCGCGACATCTCCTCGGTGACCCGGTTGGCGAAGGTGTAGGCGTACGGGGTGTCGATCTGCCGGGAGAGCAGCGGCTTGCTGGGCGCCAGGCTCCACACCTTCAGCCACGGCACATCGGTGAACGGGAACCAGATCGCCTCGATGCGCCCGGTGCGGTCCAGGTAGGAGCCGATCGTGCGGCCGCCCGTACCGGGGGGACCGAAGACGGTGCCCACGTTCACGTCGTACCAATTCTGGCAGCGCAGCCGGGTGTTGGCCGCGGCCGTCAGCGTCACCTCGGTGACGAAGGCGCGGCCCAGGTGGACGAGGAAGGCCCGGATGTCCGGGTCGGAGCGGGAGAACGTCTTGAGCACATAGCGGCCGTCCGCCGCGCTCCAGACCACGGCGGTGAGCGAGGTGACCAGAGAGCTCAGGGTGCCGAAGCCGGAGCCCGCGGGCGGGTTCTCGGTGGCGGTGGGCACCCCGGTGCCGTGGCCGCCGATGGCCAGCACCCCGCCGATGGTCAGATCCCCGGGCGCCGTGGTGGTGGCGAGACCGAGCCCCGACTCCTCCAGGCGGGCGAGGATCCGGTCCAGGGTCGCCCCCGCCTGCGCGGTGATGCTCCCCGGATTGCCGCCACGCACACTGACCGCGGTGAGGTGGGAGGTGGTGTCGACGATGACCGTACGGTTGGTGTCGGCCCCGGCGGGCACCACCAGCGGTGACCAGGTGTGGCCCTTGCCCCGCGCCCGGAGCCGGTAGCCGTGCTGATGAGCCCAGTTGGCGAGGGTGACCACATCGTCGGGCGTACGGGCCGAAGCCGTCCAGACGCCCTCGACGACGATCTCCAGTGACCAGTTCCGGAAAGCCTGTTGGGAGAGGGGGATGCCCGCGGGGAAGTCGGGCGGAGGGGTGAGGGTGGCCGCGGCGCTGCCCGCGGGGATGCCATACGCGGGCTGTAGCCCGGCCGCCGCGGCAAGCCCCGCGGCGGCGGCACCGGTCAGTAACGTACGGCGGGTGAGGGAGGGTCTGCGAGCGCTGTCGTCGGACATGGCTGTCCTTCCGGCACGCGGCGCGCCGCCCCGTTGCACCGCGCACGGATCGTAGGGGTGAGACCGTACGAGCGCCCCGGTGCGGTGGGGGTGTGCCGGAAGAGTAGGGTGACGGATCGTCAGTTGCAATGGCCGTGCGGTGGACGGCGGAGGCGGCCGGCCGGGGACCGCGGATCAGGCGGCGTCGTCACGCGGCAGCAGAGAGCCCAGGGGACCGAGATCGAGATTGAGGTCCCGCATCGTGAGACCGTAGCGCTCACAGAGTTCCGCCATCCGGTCCTGGAGGATCATCAGCGTCAGCCCCACCCGCTCTTCCTGCTCCTCACTCAGATCTCCCTGGTCGACACGGTGCAGGGCGGTCCGCTCCATCAGCTGCCGCAAGAGCTCCACGATCGTCAGCACCAGCTTGATGAGATCGCGTTCCACCGTCTCCGGATCGGTCCGCAGCCGCTGGGCGAGAGCACTGTCCCGCCCCTGCGGCGGCTCGTCGGACGGGGCCGGCACCAGGTCGAAGGCCCGGGCCGCGGCCTGCGCCACCTCCGCGAAGGCGGGCTCCACGGGGGCGGCCGGTTCCGCTTCATTCGTCATAGGTATCCCTCGTCCCTCGTCGCGGGGGCTTCTCGTCGGGAAGGTGGCAGCACGGTCTCTCACCACGGCGCCGGACCATCGGGTGTGATCGAGCGAATGACGGCCCGCAGATTGATGTGCACCAGGTCCACCTCGGCGATCGACAGCACCACATCTCCGGTGAGCACCGCGCCACCGTTCAGCAGACGGTCCAGGAGATCGATGAGCGCGATCTGCCGCCCCGCGAGAGGCTCTTCCGGGGTGAGGTCCGCCGGGGCCGGGAGCTCGGCGGACGAGACCCCGTCAGACGAGATCCCGGCCGACGACACCTCGGCGCACGCGGCCTCGGGAGCGTCCGCCCCCATCACGCACTCCGGCTTTCCGCGGGCGGGGTCGCGAAGGAGTACGGGGCCCATGGCCCGGTGACCTCGATACGTACGCCGGGGACGCCGTCGGCCAGACCCGTCAGCGCCCGGTGGAACTCCCGGAGCCGGCCCGTGGGCACCAGATAGGCATCGTTCGCGATGTTCTCCCCCTCGCCGGCGGCCAGTTCACCCTGCTGGGGGCGGTGTGCGACCCGGTCCCGGGCAAGGGCGGCCGCCCGGTCCCGTACCTCGTCGGCGACGGCGCCCGCAGCGCGGTAGGCATCGCGCTGCGTCTGGCGCTGGGCCCGGCGCTGCTGCAAGTAGGCCCGGCCGGGGCTGACCGGGGGAGCGGCGGATTCCGGGCCGTCGGAGGCGGGTTCCGGGCCGGCGGCCGCGGCACGGGGGTCCGCGTACACCTTCACCCCGACCTCGGCATGGCCTTCGAGCCGGGAGAGCAGTGCGTCGAACTCCGCGCCGCGCTCCCGCAGCATCGCCCGCACCCGGGCGTCGTCCAGATACACGGTGGCCAGCCGCATGGGGAGCACCGTCGTTCCCGTGTGGGCGGCCTCGACGACCCGGTGGTGGATACGGGCGATCTCCTCCAGCTCCGTCAGGTTCCCCAGCTGCGCCTTCATGCCCTCCTCGCTGAAGGCGTCGGCCGGGACGGAGGAGACGAGCGCCGTGAGGCCGTCGGCGGAGGCCGTCCGCACGCGCCCGTCCCGCAGCCCGGTGAGCCGGGGAGCCGTCACGTCGAGACCGGCGCCCGCCCGGCCGATGGCGTAGACGTACGAGCTGGACGGGGGAGCGGACTCCGGCTGCTCGGTGGGGAGACCGAGCGGCCGCCACGGGGCCGCGGCAGCCGCGTCGTCTCCCTGCGGGTGGCTGGTCACTGCTCCTCCTCGTGGTGCGTCCGGTGCCGGTCGGAGCCCTGGGGCGAGCCGATGGCCGCCCGCAGCTCGGCGAGTTCGGCGCGCAGCTGCCGGTTCTCCTCGGCCAGCGGACCGCGGCCGGTCTCCGGCGGCTGCCCGGCGGACACCTGCTGCGGCGGGCGGGCACGGGACGAGAGCGAAGGATCGTGCTCCCACCAGTCGATGCCCATCTCCTTGGCCTTGTCGACGGAGGCGACGAGCAGCCGGAGCTTGATGGTCAGCAGCTCGATGTCGAGCAGGTTGATCTGGATGTCGCCGGCGATCACGACGCCCTTGTCGAGGACGCGTTCCAGGATGTCGGCCAGATTGGCGGAGGAGCCTTGCCGGCCGTACGGGGACGGACCGGCGGACGGCCCCATACGGCCGGCCAGTGAATCGGACATGATCAGCCTCGTCTGTGCGGTCGGGGCGGGTCAGCGGGCGGCGGCGGTGCGGCGGCCCCGGGAGGGCGGCGCCGGCTCGTCCTCGTACGCGTCCCGCTCGTCCTCGTACGCGTCCCGCTCGTCCTCGGATGCGTCCGGTTCGTCCTCGTACGCATCCGGCTCGTCCGGAGAGCCGTCGTCCTCGTCGAGGGGCTCATCGAGGTCGTCGTCCGCATCGTGATCCGCATCGCGCGGCTCGTCCACGTCCTCGTCCTCGACGTCCTCGTCCTCGTCGAGGGGCTCATCGAGGTCATCGTCGCCGTCCTCCGCCGCGGTCCCGTCCTCGTCGGCCAGGTCCTCGTCCGTCTCGTCCTCGGGCTCGACGTCCGGGGCGTCGGCTTCCGCGTCCTCCCCGGCATCGTCGGCCGCCTCCGCGTCGGGGCGTCCGTCGTCGTCGGAGCCGGGCCCGGCGTGCTCCTCGTCCTGCTCCGCCTCGACGGCGTCGGCGTGCTCGACCACGACCTCGCCGTCCTGGATCTCGCCCCGCCAGCCGTCGGTGGCCGTACCGCGCAGCATGATGAATTTGCGGTAGAGCTTGAGGTCCAGCCGGGCCCGGCGGCCCTGGGCGCGCCAGATGTTGCCGGTCTTCTCGAACAGCCCCTTGGGGAAGTACTCCAGAACCAGCAGCACCCGCGTCAGGTTGTCGGTGAGGCGATGGAAGGTCACCACGCCCTTGACCGTGCCCTTCGCGCCCTCGGTGGTCCAGGTGATGCGCTCGTCGGGCACCTGCTCGGTGACATTCGCGCGCCAGCTGCGGGTGGACTTGGCGACCTTCACCTTCCAGTTGCTGGTGGTGTCGTCGGACTTCTCGACACTGACGACGCCCTTGGCGAAGGTGCTGAACTCCTGGAACTGCGTCCACTGGTCGTATGCCTCGCGGACGGGAACGCCCACATCGATGTCCTCGACGATGGTCACGCTCTTGGACTTGCCGCCGCCGCCCTTGCGGCCCTTGCCGAACAGCCCCTTGACCTTGTCCTTGACGGTGTCCTTGAGGTGGGAGGCGCCGGCGGTCAGTGCCGCCCGCTGCGGCGACTTGCCCTCACCGAGCGCCGCACCGCCCTTCGCCAGGCTGTTCACCAGGCCCCCGGCGCCCCGGCCGGGTTCGGCGAGCTTGCCGACGCTCTCGCCCAGCTTGTGGCCGAGGCTGCTGACGGCGTGCTCCGCCCGTGCCTGGAGGTAGTGCTGCAACTCCTCCTTGAGCTGGTCGGCCGCCGGGCTGTGGGCCACCTCGTGCTTCATCTTGCGGAGAGTGGACTCAGCCATTGCGGCCTCCACGGTCGGCGGCCGTGCGGGCCGCACCGGACGCCTTCTTACGGGTCCCCGAAGCGGTCTTCCGCGCCGCGGAGTTGGCGGGGCGTCCGCGCGACGAGCCACCGGCGCTCTTGCCCGATGACCCCGACGATCCCGGTGACTTCGAGGCCCCGGAGGCGCTTGACGACGCGCGGCGCGCGGTGGACCGGGCGGCGCTGCCCGACTTCTTCGCCGAAGCCGCGGACGACTTCGTGGCCTTCTTCGCGGACGCGGCGGCGGATGCCTTGCGGTCCGGCCGCTCCTTCTCGCCGTCCGCCGCGCCCTCGGCATCCTCGGCGTCGCCCCGGGTGTCGTCCTCGGGCGCCTGGTCGTCCTCGTCCGCCGCGGGGCGCTCCCCGTCCGCGGTCCGCTCGACCTCGCCGCTCGCGTCCCGGCCCTCGTTGAGGGCCACGGTCCGCTCGTGCAGGGAGTCGGCGAGGCCGGACATCCGCTGGGTGAGCGCGGTGCCGGCCGCCGCCTTCGTGGCGTCCACCAGCTCCTTGCGCACCTGGTCGTTGAGGGGGCCCAGCACCGGCGAGTTGGCGACCAGCGTGCCGAGCTGCTTCGGATCCAGATTCAGCTTCTTGCCGGCCAGGAACAGGCCCAGGCCGAGGGCCATCTTCGCTTTCTTGGTGCGCCCCAGGAAGTAGCCCCCGACGAGGGCCACCCCTATCTTGGCGTTGGTCATCATCTGTCGTACACCTCATTCTCCCGTGGTCAGGAGTCGGTACGGAGTCGTTGTCGGTGGGCCTCCAGCCACTCCAGCCGGTCCAGGAGCTCGTCCTCGCGGGAGTCGAACTCCTCCGGCCCGATGCTGCCGTCCAGCAACTGCTGTTCCAGTGCGGCCAGTTCCGCACGGACCGGTGCGGGGTCGTAGTACTCGCGCTCAGCGGTGAGCAGCACCTGATCCAGGACCCAGACCGTGCCCCGCACCGGGGCCAGCGGCAGGGTCAGAAGCTGTGTGAGCAGGCCCATGGCCGATCTCCTCTCGGAGGTCAGACGAAGCTGTACGGCGGCAGCGGGCCGTGCAGGCTGAAGGTATAGGCGTCACCGCGCTGCCCGGCCTCCTCATGGACCGCCTCCGAGAAGGCCGCGGCCTTCTCCCGCTCCACGAGGAAGGACACATTGAGGAAGTGGCGCTTGGTCGGTTCGACGTCCGCGGTGCGTACGGCGGCCGGAGCGAGCCGGGCCACGATGTCCGAGCGGGCACGTTCCTGACGGGCCTGCACCTCCTGCGAGATCAGCTCGCCGAGCGCGACCTTGTCGTCGTAGGCGCCGGGGTTCTGCCGGGTCCGGTCGTTGAGCCGCCGCACCTCGGCGGACTCCCGCATGATCTCCCGCAGCAGGTCGTCCTCGTCGCGCTCCACCTTGAGGTGGTACTCACGGCGGCCGTCGACCTCCGAGAGCCGCTGGAGGTAGCTGTCGCGATCCTGTTCCAGGACGGCGGCCACCTGGGCGTCGTCGGTGCCGACCAGCCCGAAGCGCATCGGCAGGGCGGCACCGTCGGCCAGCAGACGTTCCTGTACGCCCTGGTGGGCGGCCACATCGCGGCGTTTGGCCCGGAGCTCCGGCGGTGCGTCGCTGACCACCGCGCACAGATCCTTCGTGGTGACGGTGCGCAGCTCGGCCGCGGGGTCACCGACCCCGTCGAGGCCGGACAGCCGCAAGGGGTGGCCGGCCGCGGTGATGGCGTAGAGGTACGTGCCCATGGCTCAGTCCTCCCGGCGGCGTGCGGTACGGCGGTTGCTTGCCGCGGACGACTTGCGCGCCGGGCGCTCTTCCTCTTCCGCGGAATCCTCCTGGCCCTTCTGAAGGGATTCGCTGAAAGCCTCGACGGCGCCGGTCAGCGCGCCTTTCGACTTTCCTTTGGCGCCGCTCTCGGTCGCCTCACCGACCAGATCGGTGAGCTGGCTCGGCGCCTTGCGGCCGGATTCCAGATCGAGTCGGTTGCATGCCTCGGCGAAGCGCAGATAGGTGTCCACGCTCGCGACGACGACACGCACATCAATCTTGAGGATTTCGATGCCGACGAGGGATACCCGCACAAAGGCATCGATTACCAGCCCGCGGTCGAGAATCAGCTCAAGAACATCGTAGAGATTTCCCGAACCGCTCCCGCTGGTGGGCGCGTTGGATTGCTGAATGGCAGTCATGACGGATCGTCCCTTCCAGTTGACTGGAGCGGGTCATCGGCCGTGTGAGGTCGTGGTGGGCGCCGAGCGACGGCCGGTCTACCTGTCGATCTGGCCCCGCCCGTAGCGGCGGGTCCGCTCATATCCCACGAGTTGGCCCTTTTCGTCGAGGTGGACGCGATACGAAGCCATCACACTCGCGGTGTCCGGCACCCTTTCGATCTCCACCACTTCCACGTTCGCCAGCCAACCGTCATCGGTGGGCTTGAGTGCCGACACCGAAGCGGGCTCGCATTGCAGCAGTTGCGCAAGTTGCCCGGCGGCGTGGCGCATTGCCGTGGGGGCGGAGATCCGCTCCGGTCGCTCGTCGTGTGCTTTCTCGCGTTCCGTGTTTTCCTCGGTTGCCATGATCCCCGCCCGTCGTGCGTCGTAGGGCTTTCTGTTGAAGTACGGAGGCCGTTTGCTGGCGGTAGAGGATCGGGTGCCCCTGGGACTCGAACATATGCGTAGTCGCACACAGGGGGTGGCAATTCCATTGCGCCGAAGACCGCCGTCACCCGGCAGCGCGGGGCGCGACGCGCAGGCGCACGCGCCGGTCGACGCGCAGGTCACGGCACGAAGCGGAAGGCGGCCCAACTTCGTTTCGCGGAGGGGTGGTTCAGGGGTCAGTCGTGACGCTGCCGGCGGGCGGTTCGCCCGCGACGGCCACCTGTGCGGGGCGCAGCAGCTGGTCGCCGACCCGGTAGCCCAGGCGGAGCACCTCGGTGCACGTGGTCTGCTCCAGCCGGTCGGTGGGGGTGTAGGTGATGGCCTCGTGGATCAGCGGGTCGAACGGGTCACCCACCGCGCCGAAGGGCTGGAGGCCCAGCGTCCCGAGCTCGGTGCGCAGTGCCTCGTCGATGTGCGCGAAACCACCGGTCACCTCGCCCCGCTCGGTGGCCTCGGCGAGCGCGTCGAGCACGGGCAGCAGCCGGCTCAGCACATTGACCACCGCGATCTCGCCGACCGCCAGCCGGTCGCGGTGGACCCGCTTCCGGTAGTTGTCGTACTCGGCCTTCAGCCGCTGGAGGTCGGCCGTCCGCTCCCGGAGCTCGGCGTGCAGCACCGCCTCCGTGGGCGCCGGCCGCCCGGCGGACTCGTCCTGGCCGGCGGACCGGCCGGTGGTGCCCTGCCCGGTCCGGTCCTCCGGGGGGCCGGTGTCGGGCGGGCCCGGTTCGGGGGGCTTCGTCGGCCCGTGTCCCACGAGAGCCAGCGGCGGGTGGGGCAGGCCGTGGACATGGGGCGGCCGGTTCATCGTCCGCTGCCCTCCTGCTTGTCGTCGTCGATGATCTCCGCGTCGACGACATCGTCCTGCTCGCCGGCGGCATCCGACGCGCCCTCACCGGCGGCCGCGCCCTGGGCTCCCGAGGTGGCCTGGGCGCCCTGGGTGTCGGCGTACATGGCCTGGCCCATCTTCTGGGAGACGGCCGCGAGCTTCTCGGAGGCGGCGCGGATCTCCGAGGTGTCCTCGCCCTTGAGCTTCTCCTTCAGCTCGGTGACGGCCTCCTGGACCTCGGTCCGGACCTCGCCGGGAACCTTCTCCTCGTTGTCCTTGAGGAACTTCTCGGTCTGGTAGACGAGCTGCTCGGCCTGGTTGCGGGTCTCCGCGGTCTCCCGCTTGCGGCGGTCCTCCTCGGCGTGGTGCTCGGCGTCGCGGACCATCCGGTCGATGTCGTCCTTCGGCAGCGAGGAGCCGCCGGTGACGGTCATCTTCTGCTCCTTGCCGGTGCCCAGGTCCTTGGCCGTGACGTGCATGATGCCGTTGGCGTCGATGTCGAAGGAGACCTCGATCTGCGGGACCCCGCGGGGGGCCGGCGGCAGGCCCGTGAGCTGGAACATTCCGAGCTTTTTGTTGTACGCCGCGATCTCGCGCTCGCCCTGGTAGACCTGGATCTGCACGGACGGCTGGTTGTCCTCGGCCGTCGTGAAGATCTCGGAGCGCTTGGTCGGGATCGTGGTGTTGCGTTCCAGGAGCTTCGTCATGATGCCGCCCTTGGTCTCGATACCGAGGGACAGCGGGGTGACGTCCAGCAGGAGGACGTCCTTGACCTCACCCTTGAGCACACCGGCCTGGAGCGCGGCACCGACGGCGACGACCTCGTCCGGGTTGACGCCCTTGTGCGGGTCCTTGCCGGTCAGCTCCTTGACCAGCTCGGTCACCGCGGGCATCCGGGTCGAGCCGCCGACCATGATCACATGGTTGATGTCGGCGACCTTGATCCCGGCGTCGTCCACCGCGTTGTGGAACGGGGTCTTGCAGCGCTCCAGCAGGTCGGCGGTCAGCTGCTCGAACTGGGAGCGGGTGAGCTTCTCGTCCATGTGCAGCGGCCCGTCGGCCGAGGCGCTCAGATACGGCAGATTGATGTTGGTCTCGGTCGCCGCGGACAGTTCGATCTTGGCCTTCTCGGCGGCCTCCCGCAGCCGCTGGGTGGCCATCTTGTCCTGGGACAGATCGATGCCGTACGCGTTCTTGAACTGCTTGGTCAGATGATCGACGATCCGCTGGTCCCAGTCGTCGCCGCCCAGGTGGGTGTCACCGTTGGTGGCCTTCACCTCGACCACGCCGTCACCGATCTCCAGCAGCGAGACATCGAAGGTGCCGCCGCCGAGGTCGAAGACCAGGATGGTCTGGTCGTTCTCCTTGTCGAGGCCGTAGGCCAGGGCGGCCGCGGTCGGCTCATTGACGATCCGCAGCACCTTCAGGCCCGCGATCTCGCCGGCCTCCTTGGTCGCGGTGCGCTGGGCGTCATTGAAGTACGCCGGAACGGTGACCACGGCATCCGTGACGTCCTCGCCCAGGTATTCCTCGGCGTCGCGCTTGAGCTTCTGGAGCACCCGCGCGGAGATCTCCTGAGCGGTGTACTGCTTGCCGTCGATGTCGCCGCTCTCCGGGAAGCGCCACTGCGCCTCGCCCATGTGGCGCTTGACCGACCGCGCGGTGCGGTCGACGTTGGTCACGGCCTGCCGCTTGGCGACCTCGCCCACCAGCACATCTCCGCCCTTGGCGAAGCCGACCACCGACGGGGTGGTCCGGGCGCCCTCGGCATTGGTGATCACCGTGGGCTCGCCGCCCTCCAGCACACTGACCACCGAGTTCGTCGTACCAAGGTCAATACCCACTGCACGCGCCATGGTCTTCTCCTCACCTTGCGGCCCGCCCGTGGAACGGCCCGCGGAGGCTCCTCACCTGCTGATATGGGGAGCAAGCCGCCTATTCATCTGCATAAAACGCACTGACCCGCATGTCAAGATATTCCTATTCAAGGCAAAAGTTCGGTATGCGCCAACCGCTGCCCGGCGCCGTCCGGCGCCTCCCGACGGCCGCTCCCGGGTGATCCCCCTCCCGGCATCCGGCCGCACCGCGGCACTTGCCGGGGCGGCACGGTCCCGGCGCCTCCCGCCCGGCCGCACCGGCGCGGGCCCGGCCGCTACCCCAGGGGAGTGAGACGTCGCGGCCGAGCGCTGCGCGGACACCTGCGCGGTGGGCCCCCCGGGGGGGCCGGCCGGGGCCCCCCCCGCGGCCCCCCCCGGCGGGGGAGGGGGGGGGGGGCCGCCCGGGGGGCGGCCCCCGAACGGCCACCGTGCGCTCAGAACGGCCCCGTGCGCTCAGGCCGCCAGCTCCTCCTCGCCCGTGAAGGTGCGCCACAGCTCCGCGTAGCGGCCCTCGCGGGCGAGCAGCTGGCCGTGGCTGCCGTCCTCGACTATCCGGCCCTGGTCGAGCACCACCACCCGGTCCGCGCGAGCCGCGGTGGTCAGCCGGTGGGCGACGACGAGGGTCGTACGGCGCCCGACGAGCCGGTCGGTGGCCTGGTTGACGACCGCCTCGGTGGCCAGGTCCAGGGACGCGGTGGCCTCGTCGAGCAACAGCACGTCCGGGTCGACGAGTTCGGCGCGGGCCAGGGCCAACAGCTGCCGCTGGCCGGCCGAGAGGTTGCGGCCGCGCTCGGCGACCTCGTGGAGGTAGCCGCCGTCGAGGGTGGCGATCATCGCGTGGGCGCCGACGGCCCGCGCGGCGGCCTCCACCTCGGCGTCGGTGGCGTCCGGGCGGCCGTAGGCGATGGCGTCGCGGACCGTGCCGGCGAAGAGGTAGGACTCCTGGGGGACCACGCCGAGGCGGCGGCGGTAGCCGGTAAGGTCCAGCTCGCGCAGATCGGTGCCGTCGACCCGGACGGCGCCCGAGGACGGGTCGTAGTACCGCGCGACCAGCTTGACCAGCGTGGACTTGCCGGCGCCGGTCTCGCCGACGAAGGCGACGGTCTGGCCGGCCGGGATGGACAGCGCGATACCGGCCAGCGCCGGCTCCTCGCCGTCGTCGCCGTAGTGGAAGTGCACATCGTCGAAGGTGATGGCGCCCCGCAGCGCGGGCACCGCGCGGGGCCGCTCGACGGCCGGGGTGGTCGTCGGCTCGCGCAGCAGCTCCTGGATCCGGCCGAGCGAGACGGACGCCTGCTGGTAGCCGTCGAAGACCTGGGAGAGCTGCTGGACCGGGGCGAAGAACAGGTCGATGTAGAGCAGGTAGGCGACCAGCGCACCGGCGGTGAGGGTCTCGGAGCCGACCCGGCCGGCGCCGACGATCAGCACCAGCGCCGCCGCCACGGACGACAGCAGCTGAACGAAGGGGAAGTAGACGGATATCAGGAACTGGCCGCGGACCCGGGCCTGCCGGTAGGCGTCGCTGCGGGCGGCGAACCGCTCCGCGCCCCGCCCCTCGCGCCGGAACGCCTGCACGATCCGCAGTCCGGCCACGCTCTCCTGGAGGTCGCCGTTGACGACGCTGATCCGCTCGCGGGCGAGCTCGTACGCCTTCACGCTCTGCTTGCGGAAGAAGTACGTGCCGATGATCAGCGGCGGGAGGGTGGCGAAGACGACCAGGGCCAGCTGGAGGTCGATGGCCAGCAGCGCGATGAAGATGCCGAAGAAGGTCAGCATCGAGACCAGGGCGGTGACCAGACCGGTCTGGAGGAACGTGGACAGGGCGTCCACGTCCGTGGTCATCCTGGTCATGATCTTGCCGGTCAGTTCCCGCTCGTAGTAGTCGAGCCCGAGGCGCTGGAGCTGCGCGAAGATCTTGAGGCGGAGGGCGTAGAGGATCCGCTCGCCGATGCGGCCGGTCATGCGGTTGCCGCCGATCTGCGCGGCCCACTGGGCCAGGACCACGACCAGGGCGACGGCGGCGGCCGTCCAGACACCGATCAGCGCGCCGCGGCGGACGCCGTCGTCGATGCCCTGCCGGATCAGCACCGGCAGCATCAGCCCGGCGATCGCGTCCACGGTGACCAGCGCCAGCGCGAAGGCCAGGGGCCCGCCGAAGCCGTCCAGCAGGCGGCGCAGGCCGTAGGAGCGCTCGGGGCGTACCGCCCGGTCCTCGTCGACGTCCGGGGTGTCCGTGGCGGGCGGCAGGGCCGCGACCTGGGCGAGCAGCTCGGGCGTGGCGGGCAGTCCGGCCATCGCGGCGCCGATGCCGGGCCCGGCCGCGGCGGCCGCGCGGGCCGCCATCCCGGCGCCGCCCGCCTCGGCCTCCTGCTCCCGGCGGACCCACAGTTCGGGGGTGATGGTGCCGTCCGCCCCGGCCCGGCCCGCCGCGCCGTCCCTTACACCGCCCGGCCCGTCGGCGTCCGCCGCCGGGTCCCCGGGTCCGTCGGCGGCGAACCCGCCGTCGAAGGCGCCGGCCAGCTCCCCGGCCGGGTCCCGCTCGACGCCGCCCAGCTCCTCCGGGTCGGTCAGCAGCCTGCGGTAGAGGGGACAGCGGTCCGCCAGCTCCTCCTGGGTGCCGAGGTCGACCAGCCGCCCGCCGTCGAGGACGGCGACCCGGTCGGCGAGCGCCAGGGTGGAGGCGCGGTGCGCGATGAGCAGGGTCGTACGGCCCGCCATGACGCCGCGCAGCGCCTCATGGATCTCGTGCTCGACCCGGGCGTCGACCGCGGAGGTCGCGTCGTCCAGGACCAGCAGCCGGGGGTCGGTGAGGATCGCGCGGGCCAGGGCGATGCGCTGGCGCTGGCCGCCGGAGAGGGTCAGCCCCTGCTCGCCGACCTTGGTGTCGTAGCCCTCGGGGAGCTCGGAGATGAAGCCGTCGGCCTGGGCGGCGCGGGCCGCGGCGCGCACCTGCGCGTCGGTGGCGTCCGGATGGCCGTAGGCGATGTTGTCGCGCACGGAGTCGGAGAACAGGAAGCTGCTCTCGGGGACCAGGCCGATGGCGGCGCGCAGCGAGTCCAGGGTCAGCTCGCGGACATCGTGGCCGCCGACCAGGACCCGGCCGGCGGAGACGTCGTAGAAGCGCGGCAGCAGCAGCGAGACCGTGGACTTGCCGCTGCCGGACGTGCCGACCACGGCGACGGTCTCGCCGGCCTCGATGCGCAGCGAGAAGTCATCGAGGACCGGGCGGACGGGACGGGCGGCGGACGGGGCGTCCGGGGCGGGGCCGGTGCCGTCGCCCTCCCCCTCGCCCCCGTGCGGCCGCGCGTACCCGAACGTCACCCGGTCGAAGACGACGGTGGCCGGGGCGTCGGCGGGCAGCTCATGGGCGTCCGGCCGCTCGGTGAGCGTGGGCTCGGTGTCGATGAGCTCGTAGACCCGCTCCACACCGGCCCGTGCCTGCTGGCCGACGGTCAGCATCATCGCCAGCATCCGGACCGGTCCGACCAGCTGCGCCAGATAGGTGGAGAAGGCGACGAAGGTGCCGAGGGTGACCTGTCCCTGGGTGGCCATCCAGCCGCCGAGGGCGAGCATCGCGACCTGGCCGAGCGCGGGGACGGCCTGGAGGGCGGGGGTGTAGCGGGCGTTGAGGCGGACCGTGCGCAGCCGTCCGGCGAACAGCCGGCGGCTGACCTCGCGCAGCTTCCCGGTCTCCTGCTCCTCCTGCCCGAAGCCCTTGACGACCCGCACCCCGGCGACCGCGCCGTCCACGACACCGGCCACCGCGGCCGCCTGTCCCTGGGCGTACCAGGTGGCGGGGAAGAGGCGGGCGCGGCTGCGCTTGGCGATGAACCACAGGGCGGGGGCGACGGCCAGCGCGACGACGGTGAGCAGCGGTGACAGCACCGCCATCACGGCCAGGGAGACGGCGAACAGCAGGACGTTCCCGATCATCATCGGGAGCATGAAGAGCAGGCTCTGGATCAGCTGGAGGTCGCTGGTGGCGCGGCCGACCACCTGGCCGGTGCTGAGCTCGTCCTGCCGCCGGCCGTCGAGCCGGGCGATCGCGCCGAACATACGGGTCCGCAGATCGTGCTGGATGTCGAGGGCGAGCCGGCCGCCGTAGAAGCGGCGGATGTAGGTGAGGACGTAGACGACGAGCGCGGCCACGACCAGGAGGGCTGCCCAGGGGCCGAGGGGGCGGGCGTGCCGGACGATGACATCGTCGATGATCAGCTTCGGTACGAGCGGGACCAGGGCCAGCACGGCCATCCCGGCGAGCGAGGAGCCGAGGGCCAGCAGCACGTCTTTCCGGTACTGCCAGCAGTCGCGGGTCAGCCGCCGCGCCCAGCCCGCTCGTTCCGTGTCCGTCGCCGCCACCCGGTGCCTCCCGCCCATCGACACTTTTCGAACTGTTCGAGGGCTGCAACACCGCGTGACGCGGTTTTCATCCCGCTGTCACAAATTTCTGTGCGCGCACCGCCCGGCACGGCGGACGGCCCCGTTCCGGAGGGTCCGGAACGGGGCCGTCGCCCGGCGGGGCCGTTACTCAGGTGGCGCGGCGGGCTACTTCCCCCGCTCCGCCGCCGTGTCCGGCGCCCGCTCCACCGTCAGCTCCGAGATCCCCGGATGCGGCTTGGGCTTGCCGTCGGCCGACGTGCCCGGGTCACCGTGCACCGTGACCCGTACGTACCGGGCCGGGGTGCGGCCCGCGTATCCGGTTCCCGTCCAGTGCTTGCCGTCCTGGGAGACCTGGACGTTGTAGGACCGGGGCCGGGTCCCGTTCCAGTGCGGGGTGATCTGGCCGATACGGGTGGTCCGGCCGAGGTCGACGGTGAGGGTGCCGGTGGCGGCGTCGGGCACCCAGGCCGTGGTGGAGTTGCCGTCCACCGCGGCGCCGGCGTAGAGACCGGGCTCCTCGGAGGTCGCGGTGGCCGAGGTGCACCGGGCCGCGTTCGAGGTCGCCGCCAGATCCGGGCGGCGGGTCTTCAGGACGGCGGGCACCCCCCGGCTGACGATCTTCTCGCCCTCCGGCGACTCGATCCGCATCGGCGCCCCGGCGGTCAGCCGCACGGTGGTCTGGTGCGCGCCGATCTCGATGTCGTAGGTCCGCCCCTGCCAGTGCAGCCCGCGCAGGGTGACGCCCTCGGAGAGCTGCGGCGGCAGCATCGGGTCCAGCCGCACCCGGTCCTCGCGCAGCCGCAGCCCCGTCAGCCCGTGGGTGAAGGTCTGGAGGAAGCCGCCCTTGCCGGTGAGGAAGTCCTGGGCGGGCTTGCCGGCGTGCGGATCGGAGGCACCGGCCTTCTCGCCGCGCGCCTCGGAGAACTGGTGGAACGGCCCGCGGACGAACGGCTTGATGGACCGCAGCAGATAGGTGTACGTGGAGCAGCCGGCCTCGCCGATCCCGGCCGCGTCGATGGCGTGCACGGAGTCGGTCATGGCCGGGCCGTCCGGGTCGGTGTGCCCGGCGTAGAAGTCCAGCGTGCGGGCCGCCCGGGTCTGCGACATCGGCCATTCCAGCGGGTACATCAGCAGCACGGTGTCGGCCTGTTTGATGGTCGTGCCCTTGTACCCGGCGTACTGCTCGAAGATCTTCTTCTTGCCGTCGTACGGGATGCGCAGCTTGTCGGCGATGGTCTTCCAGGAGGCCGGTGCCTTCTCGCCGAGGATCGCGGCGACCCGGCCGGCGTGCCGCAGCGCGGTGGCGGCCCCGGCGTTGGTGAACACCCCGTCGTCGACGCCGTTGCTGTACTCGTCGGGACCGGCGACGTTCTTGACGGAGTAACTGCCGTCGGTGTTACGGGTGGCCCGGGAGGCCCAGAATTCGGCGATGCCCTTGAGGACCGGCCAGCCGCGGGACCGCAGCCAGGCGGTGTCCTTGGTGGCGAGGTAGTACTGCCAGGTGGCCAGGGAGATATCGCCCATGAGGTGGTTCTGGGTCTTGCAGTGCGGCGGGTCCCAGCTGTGGCACTCGTTCCACAGATCGCCCTCGCTGCCGCTGGTCCAGGAGTAGAAGAGCCCGTCGTAGCCGAGCTTGCGGGCGTTGGCGGCGGCCCCGGCCCGGGTCTTGTAGCGGTAGTCGACGATCGACCTGGCGAGGGCGGGGTGGGCGGCGAGCAGGCCCGGGTACATCCAGGTCTCGGCGTCCCAGAAGATCTCGCCGGCGTAGTTGTCGCTGGTCAGGCCGGTGGGGCCGATGCTGTTGCGGTTGCCGGCACGGGTGTTGGCCAACAGGCCGTACTGCGCCGCGCGGACCCAGTTCTGGAGGTCCCGCTGTCCCTTGACCTCGATGTCGCTGCGCCACAGCCGCTGCCAGGCGGCGCTGTGCCGGGCGAACAGGGCGTCCCAGCCGCGGCCGGCGGCCCGGCGCGAGGCGGCGTCGGCGGCGGCGCGCGGGGTGCGGGAGGTGAGTGCGGTGTCCACGCCGACGTACTTGGTCAGCTCGTACGAGCGGCCGCCGCGGACCGGGAAGGACACCTGCTGCCGGTTGCTCAGCTCGTCCTGCGCCGTCGGCCGGGGCGGGTTGGCGCGTACGCCGGGCCCGGTGCGCAGGGTGGAGGCCACCGCGCCTTCGGTCTTCGTCCCGTCCGTGCGGAACCCGACGTCCATGGTGCCGCCGGCACCCGCGCCGCCGGCCTCCTTGCCGCCGACTTCCTTGCCGCCGGTTTCCTTACCTCCGGCCTCCTTGCCGCCGGCCTCCTTGCCGCCGGACTCCTTGCCTCCCGTCTCCGCGCCCTCGGTGGCGGCCCCGTCCGTGGACGGGGCCATCCGGCGGGCGCCGCGGCCGTCGAGACCGTCGGTGACCGTGGCCGCGCCGCTCCAATGGGGCGTCATCCGCAGGCGTACGGCGCCGGTGTGGGCGTCGGTGCGGTCGGCGAGCACGTCGTAGACCAGGTCGGTGACACGGCCGTCGGCGGCGGTCCAGGTCAGCGACGTACGGACGAATCCGCAGCGCAGGGAGAGCGTCTGACGGTAGTGCGAGATCCGGCCGGGCGCGGTGGCGGAGGAGAAGGTGTCGGGGTGCGCGCCGCCGGTGGCGACGTCGAGGGTGGTCCAGGTCGGGATCGCGGCGATGGCCTGCCGGCCCTTGAGGTCCTTGGGCCCCTTGGCGTACAGCCCGGAGACGAACGAGCCGTCGTATTCGGGGGTCTTGAGCGGCCAGCCGGTCGTTCCGCCGGGTGCCGCGTAGCCGGTGCCGTTGGGCGGCACCCGCTGTCCGAGGTAGCCGTTGCCCACGAAGGCGTGGTGACTGTCCTTCGGGTCGATCCTGGTGGCGGTGGCGGTCCAGCCGTCGTCCTTCATGCAGGGACCCTGCGCGGCGCCGGCCGGTTCCGGCGCGGGGGTGGGCGCCGCGGCGGAGGCCGAGACGGGTGCGAGGACCGCGATCAGCGCGGTGGCGAGCAGCGGGGCGACCAGTTTGCGGGAGCGCGGCGCGGACGGACCGGCCGCTTGCTGCGGCGGCCGGTCCACGGGGTGCTGTGGCGAAGGATGCATGCTTCTCCGTCGTCTGTGCGCGGTCCGCACCGCATGCCGCGGCACGGACTCACCATGAACATCATCAGGCCCCCGCCTGCCCTGCACCCTAGGACGGCTCGGCCGTTCGGGTCACGGGATCGACGGGACCGGGTTCGGCCCGTGCGGTCCGATTGGTCAACACGACCCTCCATAGGGCACACTTTTAGACTGACCAGTCAGACCAAAAGGGGAGGGGTGTCGGTGAACACCACCCGCCAGGGGGCGGCGGTCCACGCCGGCGGAATCGGAGTGGAGGGCCCACGGGGATGGGCCTTCCGGGCGGTCGACATCGCCGCGGAACCGGGCACGCTGATCGCGGTCCAGGGACCCTCCGGCTCCGGCCGCACCTGTCTGCTGCTGGCCCTCACCGGCCGGATGCGGATCACGGAAGGGGAGGCGACGGTCGCCGGACTCCCGCTGCCCAAGCGGATGGGGTCGGTGCGCAGCCGTACCGCCCTCGCCCATGTACCGGGCGTCGCCGACCTCGAACCGGCCCTCACGGTCGGCGAACACCTCAAGGAGCAGGCCCTGTTGGGCCCCCGCATCCAGGGCTCGCCGCTCGTCTCGCTGCCCTGGGGCAAGCGCCACAAGGAGGCCACCCGGGCCCGGGTCGACGCCGCCCTCGCGGCCGCCCGGCTCGACCCCGGCACCCTCCCCAAGGGGCTGCGCACCGCCGTGCGCGACCTGGAGCGGATCGAGGCGCTGCGGCTCTCCGTCGCGCTCGGGCTGATGCACGGCCCGCAGCTGCTGGCCGTCGACGATGTGGACCTCAAGCTCGCCGACGCCGAGCGCACCGAGATCTGGCAGCTGCTGCGGGACCTCTCGCGCGAGGGCCTCACCGTCGTGGCCGCCGGTGACGGCGCACCCGAGGACGCGCTGATCGTCCGCACCGCGCGCACGGACGGCGAAACCGCCGGGCCCGCCGAAGCCGCCGGGCCCGCCAAGGCCGCCGAAGCCGCCGAAACCACCCCCACTCCCGTCCAGGACGACCCCCACACCACCGAGGAGGAGGCAGCGGATGCGTTCGCCGAAGCTGGCCGCGCTTGAGCTCAGGCGGTTCAGCAGGGGCAAGCTGCCCCGGCTGGGCCTGGTGGCCCTGACGCTGATCCCCCTGCTCTACGGAGCCCTGTACCTCTGCTCGTTCTGGGACCCGTACAGCCGCCTGGACAAGATCCCGGTGGCGCTCGTCAACGACGACCGGGGTGCCACCACGGGCGGCAAGAAGATCCACGCGGGTGACGACCTGGCCGAGAACCTCAAGGACAGCAAGAAGTTCCACTGGGAGGACGTCAGTGCCGCCGATGCCGCCACGGGTGTCGAGAACGGCACGTACTACCTCTCGCTGACCGTCCCGAAGGACTTCAGCGAGCGGATCGCCTCCAGCTCCGGGAAGACCCCGCAGACCGGCGCGCTCCAGGTCCGGACGAACGACGCCAACAACTACGTCGTCGGCTCGATCTCCAAGACGGTGTTCTCCGAGGTCCGCGCCAAGACCTCGGCCACCTCGTCGCGGGCCATGCTCGACAAGATCTTCATCTCGTTCTCCGATCTGCACGACAAGACGGCCGAGGCGGCGGACGGCGCCGGGAAGCTGGACGACGGTCTCGGCACCGCCAAGGACAAGACCGGTGAACTCGCCGACGGTCTGGGCAAGTTGAACAAGGGCGCGGACCGGATCAGCAAGGGCGCGGCGGAGGCCGCCACGAAGGCCCGGCAGCTGAGCCTGGGCGCGCGCAAGGTCTCGGACGGCACCCAGCAGCTCGCCGACAAGGTCCACGGCATCGCCAGCAGGGACCTGCCCTACCTCCGCGAGCACGGCAAGGACATCGGCCGCAAGGCACAGATCGTCGCCGACCTCACCGAGCAGCTCGACGAGGACCTCGGCAGGCTGCCGGGGGACTCCGCCAAGGCCGCCCGCCAGGCACGGGAGAACGCCGACAACGCCGCGGAGCTCTACCAGAACCGCTGCAAGGGCCTCGTCGACACCGACCCCGACTGCCCCAAACTGAAGGCGCTCGCCGACGGCACCGCCCTCGCCGCCGACGCCGCGGAGAAGGTCAACGACACCGTCGCCCACACCGACTTCGGACAGCTGCGCACCAAGGTGCGGGAGCTGCACCACGGTGCCGCGATGGTCGCCGAGCAGGCCCCGGGCATCGCGAACCGGGCGGACAAGGCGATCGGCCAGATCAACCAGCTCAACGCGGGCGCCCACAAGGTCTCCCAGGGCGCCGGGCTGTTCGCCGACGGCATCGGCACACTGGCCGACGGCGCCGGCAAGCTCCACAACGGCCTGGGCGTCGCCAAGGACGGTGCCGACAAGCTCACCGGCGGCCTGTTCAAGCTCAAGGACGGCAGCAACCAGCTGGCCGACGGGCTGCACAGCGGCGTCTCCAAGATCCCCGACTACAACAAGAAGGACCGCGACCACCGCACCGAGGTGATGGCCGACCCGGTCGAGCTGGCCGCCAAGTCGCTGCACAAGGCGCCCAACTACGGCACCGGCCTGGCGCCGTACTTCATCCCGCTCTCCCTCTGGGTCGGCGCGATGGTGGCCTTCATGCTGCTCCAGCCGCTGGGCAAGCGCGCCCTGGCCGCGGGCGCCCCCGGCTGGCGGATCGCCCTCGGCTCCTGGCTGCCCGCCTACGCCATCGGCGTCGTCCAGGTGCTCGCGCTGATGGCCGTGCTCCACTGGGGCCTCGGCCTGGAGATGGCCCGCACGGCCGGCACCGTCGGCTTCCTGCTGCTGGCCACGGCCTGCTTCACCGCCATCATCCAGCTGCTGGGCGCGTTCTTCGGACCGGCCGGCCGGGTGCTGACCCTGGTCGTCCTGATGCTCCAGCTGACCTCGGCGGGCGGCACCTACCCGGTGCAGACCAGCCCCGGTTTCTTCGCCGCCATCCACCCCTTCCTGCCGATGAGTTACGTGGTCGACGGCCTGCGCCGGCTGATCACCGGTGGTGACCTCGCCATCGTGCAGCAGGGCTGTGTGGTCCTGGTGGTCTTCACCCTCGGCGCGCTGGCGCTCACCGCCCTCGCGGCGCGCAGCCGGCAGGTCGTCCGGATGAAGGACCTGCATCCGGAGCTCAGCCTGTGAACGGGCTCCCCGTCTCCCGGGGCGGTGCCGTCGCCGGCACCGCCCCGGGGGCCGCCCCCGGCCCCCGGCGCACCTCGACCCGCCGCCGGCTCTTCGACGCCGCCGTCACCCTCATCGCGGAGCAGGGCTTCTCCGCCACCACCGTCGACGAGATCGCCGACCGCGCCGGCGTCGCCAAGGGCACCGTCTACTACAACTTCGCGAGCAAGAACGTCCTCTACGAGGAGCTGCTGCGGGACGGCATCGATCTGCTCGCCGACTCCCTGCGCCGGGCCGCCGACGCCACGGCGGCCCGCGGCGGCACCCGGGTCGACGCCCTGGACGCGATGATCCGGGCCGGCCTGGACTTCATCGCCTGCTCCCCCGCCCTGATCCAGCTCTACGTCGCCGAACTCTGGCGCACCAACCGCACCTGGCGCGCCACCCTCACCTCCGTACGCGGCCGGGCCCAGGCCGTGGTCGAGTCCGTCCTCCGGGACGCCGTACGGGACGGGGAACTCTCCGACGAGCTCGACATCCCCCTCACCGCCTCCGCCCTCCTCGGCATGGTCCTGGTGGCCGCCCTGGACTGGCAGTCCTTCCAGCCGGACCGCTCGGTCGAGGACGTCCACGCGGCGCTGTCCCGGCTGCTCCAGGGGCGGGTGGGGGCCGGCGGCCAGGGCCGGCCCGAGGGACGGTCCGAGGAGCGGTCCGAGGGGCGGTAGTTCCGCGGCCCGCCCACCAGGAGCCTCAAGACTCCGGAGGGCCTAAGGACTCCGGAGGGGCCTCAGAACCCACAGGGCCTCAGGACTCCAGATGGGTGGGCGCGAACATCCGCAGCCGGGCCGGGAGGACGACGACCGACGGGCCGGGGGCCGCCAGCGCCGCCGCCAGGTCCGTACCCAGCCGCTCCGGGCTCGTCCGGACGGCGGGGATGCCGAACGACCCGGCCAGGGCCACGAAGTCCGGCCGGGTGAGTTCGGTGGCGGTGGCCTCGCCGAACGCGTCGGTCATGTACTCGCGCAGGATGCCGTAGCCGCCGTCGTCCACGATGAGCCAGGTCACCGGCAGGTCGTACTGCCGGGCGGTGGCCAGTTCGGCGATCGAGTACATCGCGCCGCCGTCCCCGGAGACCGCCAGCACCGGCCGCGCCGGATCGGCGACGGCCACGCCCAGCGCCGCCGGGTAGCCGTACCCCAGCCCGCCGGCGCCCTGCGCAGAATGCAGCGCGTTGGTACCCCGCGGGTCGAAGGCGGACCAGGCCCAGTAGGCGAGGATCGTCATGTCCCAGCAGCTGACCGCGCCGTCGGGCAGCGCGTCCCGCACCGCGGCCAGGATCCGCTGCTCCAGGTCGAGTTGCTGCCCGGCGATCCGGTCGTGGACGCGGGCCAGGAGGGCGGCGACGGCGGCCTCGGGGGCGGGGGTGCCGGCTCCGGCCTCTCCGGCCTCTTCGGCTTCTTCGGCGGGGCCGGTTTTCCGGGGGCCGTGGTCCGCTCGGGCCTCCGCGGCCTGCCCGTCCCTCTCGTCCTTCCCGACCGCCTCGTCCTCCCCGGCCGCCGTGGCCGCCCCGACCGCCGTGACCAGCGCGGCGAGCGCCGCCCGCGCGTCCGCGTGGATGCCCAGCGCGGCATGGTTCGACTCCAGCTTGCCGAGGTCCGCCTCGATCTGCACGACCTGCCCCAGCGGCCGGAACGTGTGGTAATTCGAGGAGAGTTCACCCAGCCCCGAGCCGACCACCAGCAGGGTGTCCGCGTCCTCCAGGAAGGTGGTGGTGTGGCGGTCCTCCATCCAGGACCGGAGGGAGAGCGGATGCTCCCACGGGAAGGCACCCTTGCCGCCGAAGGTGGTGGCCACCGGCGCCCGCAGCTGCTCGGCGAGCGCCAGCAGCTCCGCCTCGGCCCCGGCCCGGACCACCCCGCCGCCGGCCAGGATCACCGGCCGCCGGGCCCGGGTCAGCCGGCTCGCCGCCGCCGCGATCAGCTCGGGCCGTGGCAGCAACTCCCTTGGCGTGGCGTCCAGTTGCGTCACCGGCGGGATGTCGACCTCCGCCAGCAGCACATCCTGCGGGATCTCCAGCCACACCGGCCCGTGCGGCGCGCTCAGCGCCGACTCCCAGGCGGCGGCCACCGCCGAGGGGATCTGTGAGGCGGTACGCGCCGTGTGGACGGACTTGACCACCCCGCGGAACGAGGCGCTCTGGTCGGTGAGTTCATGCAGATAGCCATGGCGCCCGCCGCCGATCCCGGCCAGCGGCACCTGACTGCCGATGGCCAGTACGGCGGCCGATCCTGCCGCCGCCTCCTGGAGCGCGGCCAGCGTCATCAGCGCACCGGGTCCGGTGGAGACCAGCAGCGGCGCGACCCCGTGCGTGGCCCTGGCGTACGCATCGGCGGCGAAGCCCGCGTTGTTCTCCACCCGCAGCCCCACGTAGCGCAGGGCGGAGCGGCGCAGCGCGTCGAACACCCCGAGCGCATGCTGTCCCGGCAGCCCGAAGACGGTACCCGCGCCGAGCGCGGCCAGCGACTCGACGACCAGGTCACCGCCGTTGCGCCGGTGCCCCGTAGCGGTGGGGTGGATGGTGCTCATGGATGCGGGGTGCCTTCCTTGTGGGCGGACGGGGCGGCGGGGGCGGGGACAGGACGGGCGGGACGTGCGGGCGTGCAGGGGGCGGGGGCCCGGGGGCGGCCCGCCCGGGGTGGCGGGTCCGGTGTCAGGCCCGCCCGGCGGCGGAGGGCGGCTTCAGCGCCAGTGCCACCGCCCCGGCCGTATCACCTTCCGGACCGCCCTCCGCATGCCCGGCCAGCCGCGCCCGCCAGGCGGCCAGTACCGCCGCGTCCGTGGGCCGGGTGGCCAGGCTGACGCCCACATAGGCCACGAGGGAGGCGAGCAGCCCGTAATAGATCGGCTCGTTGGCGAGGACGCCGAGCGAGACCATCAGGCCGATGACGGTCAGGCCGCCCACCGCGACCGAGGCCAGCGCGCCGGCGGCGGTGCCGCGCTTCCACAGCAGCCCGCCGAGGATGGGCACCAGCAGCCCGCCGACCAGGACGTTGTAGGCCAGGGTGAGCGCCTCGACGACATTGTTGAGCGCGAGTGCGATGACGATGACCGCGAGGCCCATGAGGAGGATGAAGGCGCGGTTGCCCCGCACCTCGTCCGGCACCTCGGCGCGTTCCCCGGCCCGTTCCCCGGCCCGGTCCGCCGACGGGGCCCCGCCGGGGTCGCCGGAGTCTTCCGCGCCCGGCTTCCGGCGCCCCGCGGCGACGCCCTTCACCCGCGCCCAGATGTCGTTGTGGGCGACCGTGGCACAGGCGATCAGCGCACCCGAGGACGTGGACATCACCGCGGACAGCGCCGCCGCCAGCACCAGCCCGCGCACGCCCACCGGCAGCGCGTCCCGGACGATCGTGGCGAAGGCGTCGTCCGGGCTGCCCAGGTGCGGGTAGAGCACCTTGGCCGCGGTGCCGATGACCGCACCGGCCAGGGCGTAGGCCAGACAGTACGTACCGGCCGCGGTGCCGCCCAGGCGCGCCACCTTGTCGCTGCGCGCGGTGAACACCCGCTGCCAGATGTCCTGCCCGATCAGCATGCCGAACGAATAGATCAGTACATAGGTGAAGACCGTCTGCCCGCCGATGCCCAGGGGCGCGAAGTAGTCGTCCGGCAGCCGCGCCTTCATCTCGGCGAAGCCGCCCGCCTTGATGACCGCGATCGGCAGCAGGAGCAGCAGCACCCCGATCGTCTTGACGACGAACTGGACCATGTCGGTGAGGGTGATCGACCACATCCCGCCGAGCGTCGAGTACGCGACGACGATGGCCCCGCCGAGGATGATCGAGAGCGACCGGTCCAGGCCGAAGAGCACATCGAAGATGGTCGCGTAGGCGATGGTCGAGGTCACCGCCAGCATCAGCGTGTACGCCCACATGACGACGCCGGAGATGATCCCGGCGGAGCCTCCGTAGCGCAGATCCAGCATCTCGGAGACCGTGTAGACCTTCAGCCGGGCGATCCGGGCCGAGAAGAAGACGCTCAGCGCGAGCAGCCCGAGGCCGATGGTGAAGACCATCCAGGCGCCGGAGAGGCCGTACTGGTAGCCGAGGCCCACCCCGCCGATGGTGGAGGCGCCGCCGAGCACGATCGCCGCCATCGTTCCCGAGTACATCGCGGGGCCGAGGCGGCGGCCCGCGACCAGGAAGTCGCTCTTGGATTTGGCGCGCCGCATTCCCCACCAGCCCATGGCGAGCATTCCGGCCAGATAGAGCACGATCACCGCGTAGTCGACAGCCATGGGCCATCCCTTCCAGCTGCGCCGAGGGGGGAGGGGGAGAAGGGGGGTGGGATACGGGGGGACGACGGGCGCTTGGCGAGCGGGGGTCCCGTCCAAGCGCCGCGTCCCGGGGGTTGACCCTAGGAGGCGGCCGGACGACGCTGAAGTGTACGTTTCCTCCACTCGCCACCCTCCGACGTGGATGGTCCGCACATGCCGCAGCCCATACCCCCGCCGTCCACCCCACCGGTGCCGCTGGCGGATCTCCTCGCCCGTACGGACCTGGGCCTGCGCCAGATCGCCGGCCCCCGCGAGGGCGTCGCCATCCACTGGGTGCACACCTCCGAGATGGCCGACCCGGTCCCGTACCTCCTGGGCGGCGAGATGCTGCTGACGGCGGGGATGCATCTGGCAGAGGTCATGGCGACCGCGGAAACCTCCCCGCCCGCCGCACTCGACGCCTACCTCGACGGCTACGCCGCCCGTACCGTCGCGGCCGGTGCCGCGGCCCTCGGCTTCGGGATCGCGCCGGTGCACGACACCGTGCCGCCCGCCCTGGTGGCGGCCTGCGACCGGCACGGGCTGCCGCTCGTGGAGGTCCCGGCGGGCACCCCGTTCACGGCCGTGGAGAGCGCCGTATGGCAGGCCGTGACGGAGGCCCGGCACCGCGAGCTGACCCGGCTCAGCGAGGCACAGCGCGCCCTGGCCGCGGCCGCCGCCCGCCCCGACCCGGCCGCCGCCGTACTGCGCGCCCTCGCCCGTCATGTGCACGGCTGGACCGCGCTGCTCGCCCCGGACGGCACGGAACACGGCACCGCCGGCCCCCGCCCCGCCCCCGCCGTACGGGCCGCGGCCGGCCGGCTCGCCCAGGTCATCGGCGCCGGCGGCCCGTCCTCGGCCACCGACACGCTCCCCGGCACCTCGCTGTCCGCCTACGCCCTGACGAGCCGCGGCCCCGGCCGCCAGGCGCTCGCCCTGGTCGTCGCCGCGGACCCGCACGACCCGCCGGCGCACGCCATCGCGGGCGTCGCCGCCGTACTCCTCGCCCTGATCACCGGCCCCGCCACCGCCCGCGGCCCGGCCGCCGCCGAGCACTCCGCGGCCCTGGTCCAGCTGCTCCTCGGCGCCCGCCCCGCCGACGTCGCCCCGCTCCTCGGCGCGCCCCTCTGGACCGTCGTCCACGCCGAACGCCGCCGCGACACCACGGAGTCGGCGGCCTCACTGGCCGCGGCCCTCGGCACCGCCCTCGTCGCCCCGGGTACGACCGCCGAAACCCCCGCTGTCTCTGGGGCGCGCCCCGCAACCGGCGGCGAAGCCACGGCCCGCGCCGCAGCCACCCCCACTGCCGCCCCCGCCCCCGGCACCGCCCCCGCCCTCCGCGCCCTGATCCCCGCCGACCAGGAGGTCACCGCACATCCGGGCTGGACACTAGGCGTCAGCGACCCCGCCCCGGTGGCTGAACTGGCCACCGCCGACCGGCATGCCGCCGCCGCACTGCGCCGCGCCCTGGCCGGCCGGACCGCTCTCGTACGCCATCACACCCCCGGCCCCCACAGCATCACCTCCCTCGTCGCCCCCACGGATGCCCGACAGCACGCCCAGGCTCTGCTCGCCCCACTGGCCGACTCCCCGCCCCTCCTCGCCACACTCCACAACTGGCTGTCCTTGCATGGAAGTTGGGACCGCACCGCCACCGCCCTCGGCATCCACCGCAACACCGTCCGCCAGCGCATCACCCGTATCACCGGCCTCCTCGACACCGACCTGGACGACCCCGATGTCCGTATGGAGCTGTGGTTCGCCCTCCGCTCCCTCGACCGGGACACGTCGCAGAGCTGACGCCTCGTCATGGCGCCCGCATGGCCGGTACGGGTCGGGTCGGGTCGGGTCGGGTCGGCGGACCGTACGGCCGGTTCGGGTGGGCGGACCGTACGGCCAAACCGGGCGCATGCCACGCCTCTTGACGTACCGCCCACTCCGGGGCCCCAGGCGGGCCGCGCCCCCTCCATCGGTGACACCCTTGTGACAGCGCACTCCTTGAGGCAGCACGGGCATACCCCACTAGACTCGTTGAATGTTGTGCGGTCCTGACGACGCTTCCAGGGAACGGGGGACGCCATGGCAGGGGATGGGCTCCAGGCCGACATTCCGTCACTGAAGTCCGGTGGCAAGGACTTCACCAGCGTGGGAAAGCGCTATCAGAGCGCGGTGACGAAGCTGAAGCATGCGCTGACCGGCCTGGAGGGCAAGGACACTCCGCCGTGGGGCGATGACGAGATCGGCGAGAAGTTCGGCGTGGTCTACGAGGGCCTGCGCGACGGCATGTACGAATCCATGGGGCATCTGGCCGCCAAGCTCCAGGAGATCGGCGGCGCCCTGAACACCATGGCCGAGAACCACCAGGCCGACGAGGACTTCAACGACTCCCTGATGAAGCAGCACATCGCCAACGCCGAGGCGGAGAGCCAGCAGATCATCGCCCTCAAGTCGCCGCACGTCTGACGCTTCATCAACACACCTGAGTCGTCGTCCCGTTCATGACCAAGCTGTACCGTTTACCGGGGGATTGCCGCCATGTCGCTCATGCTTCCTGACTGGCTCGAGTGGGTGCTCGAGATGCTCGGCTACGACTGGCCGACGGGCGACGAGGACAAGATGAACGACTCCGCCAACCAGTGGCGGGAGTTCGCCAACGCCGTCGAGCAGTTGCAGTCCGAGGGCGTGACCGCGGCGGGCAACGTGCTGTCGGCCAACTCCGGCGACAGCATCGACGGCTTCAGCAAGACCTGGGAGAAGTACTCCGGCAACGGCTCCGGTTACCTCGACGACGCCCGTAGCGCCGCCGAACTCATCGCGTTCGCGCTGGACGCCGGCTCCGGGGTCATCATCGGGATGAAGGCCGCGGTGATCGCCCAGTTGGCGATCCTCGCGGCAGAGATCATCGCGGCTCAAGCGGCCGCGCCCTTCACGTTCGGCCTCTCCGAAATCGGCGCGGCCGCGGCCACCCAGGCCACCCGGCTGATCGTGCGCCGCATCCTGAAGGAAGCGCGTGAGGCGCTGGTCGAGGCGATCGTTGAGACGGTCAAGGAGCCGGCCGTCTCGGCGCTGGAGGCGATGGTCTCCGACGCCATCGCGCAGGGCATGAACATGCACTTCGGGGCCCAGCAGGGCTTCGACGTCGGCCGTAGCGCCAAGACCGGCGCCGAGGCGGGCGTGGAGGCGCTCAAGAACTCCGGCCAGACCTTCGCCGAGTCCCTGCGCGACGGTGCGGGCAGCCGAGCGGGCCACCACGCCCGCAACGGCCTGGAGAACGCCGCCGGCCGGGGCGGGAGCGAGGGCGGCAGCGAGGACAGCGGCGGGAACGACGGGGGCGGCAGCGATTCCACGGGGTCCGGGAGCGGGTCGGGGGCCGGGGCGGACGGGTCCGGGAGCGGGTCCGGGTCCGGCAGTGGCTCCGGTGCCGGCAGCGGGTCCGGGTCCAACGGCGGCGGGACCGGCACGGACGGTGCGTCCGGGTCGGGATCCGGGTCGGGGTCCGGGTCCGGATCCGGGTCGAACGGAAGCGAGTCGGGCAACGGCTCCGGCCCGAATTCCAGCTCCAACTCCGGCTCCGACTCCGGCGGCCCTTCGCACTCCCCCCGACCGGGCGACACGTCCACGGACAGCGGTTCCGGCAGCGGTCCCGCCACCACCTCCGACAGCGGCACCCCGGGCCCGGACGGCAACCGCGCCACCCCCGAGTCCCAGCCGCTGCCGCCGCCGGACCAGCGCACCGCCTTCGACGAGGGCTACACGGGCGGCAACAACCACAACCCGTACGGGAACTCCCCCACCCCCGACTCCGGGCACACCCCGGACACGGGCCCCACCCCCGACTCCGCCGGCCCCCGCCCGGACTCCGGCACCACCCCCGACTCGGGCGGCCCCACCCCGGACACCTCCCGCCCGGACACGGACTCGGCGAGCACCCACCCCACCCCCGACAACACCCCGGACAGCGCCCGCCCGGACTCGGTCAGCACCCAGCCGGCACCCGACAACACCCCCGACTCCGCCCGCCCGGACTCCGTCAGCACCCAGCCGGCACCCGGCCCCTCCATCCACCCGGACGCCGCCCCGTCCCCCGACTCGGGGACCACCCCGTCCCCCGGCCCGTCCCCGGACCACGCGTCATCGCCCCAGTCCAACTCGCCCACCCCGGACGGCCCTTCCCACCCGGACGCGGCACAGTCGCCGCAGCAGCCCTCGCCCTCCCCCGACCCGGTATCCGGAAATCCGCCCAGCGACGGCGCCACCGCACCCCACGGCGACAACAGCGGTAACAGCGGCAACGGCTCCTCCAACGGCGACAACTCCCAGGGCGGCACCGGCGGCGGACGGCCCTCCACACCCCACGTGGGCGTGCCCTCCCAGGGCGCCCCCGTACAGCACTCCGGCTCGTCCGGCCCACCCATCGGGCAGCGGGACCCGGCCCCCGGCGACCCGATGCCGTACGTCCGCGATGACGACGACACCACGGTCACCACACAGTCCGCCGACACGCTGACCGCTCCCGCGCCCACCGCGCACGCGGCGGACACCGGCACGCCGTCCACGCCCCAGCAGTCCGCCCAGAACACCCCGCAGACCGCCGGCCCGGTGACGGGCATGCCGACCGCCGTGCCCTCCCAGGGCGGCCCGGCCACCCCCCAGTCCGGCGCCCCACACGGCGGCACACCGTCCAGCGGGAACACCCCCGGCCCCACCAACCGCCGCCCCGACGGCTCCCAGGCGATCCGCGACGTCACCCAGCAGCGCCGCCCCGAACCACCCCCGTACAACCCACGCCTCGACGGCCCCCGCCCCAACACCACCGCACCGGGCCCGAACCGCCGCCCCGACGGCTCCCAGATCATCCACGACGCCTCCCAACAGCGCCGCCCCGAACCACCCCCCTACAGCCCCCGCCTCGACGGCCCCCGCCCGGATCAGACCCAATCGCGTCCTGACCAGACGCAGCAGCGCCCGGACCAGACCCAGCCCGTACGCCCGGACCAGACGCAACCGCAGTCGTCCCCCCAGAACCAGCAGGGCCCCCGTCCGGACCAGAACCAGCCGCATCCGGACCAGACACAGCCCGTACGGCCCGACCAGACACAGCAACACCCGGACCAGACCCAACCGGTCCGCCCCGACCAGACCCACCCGCAGTCGTCCCCCCAGAACCAGCAGGGCCCCCGTCCGGACCAGAACCAGCCGCATCCGGACCAGACACAGCCCGTACGGCCCGACCAGCAACCCCCGCAGAACCAGCGTCCGGACACCCGACGGCCCGACACCACCCGGCCCGACGCCACCCGCCCGGACACCCCGCGTCCCGACGCGTCGCACCCGGACCAGTCACGTCCGCGCCCTGACGCCACCCGTCCGGACGACCCTCGCAACCCCCAGAACGGGCGCCCGGACCCCCGTCAGCAGCGCCCCGACCAGGCCCCGACGCGTCCGGACACCCCCCGCCCCGACGCCACCCGTCCGGACACCCCGCGTCCCGACAACACCCAGCGTCCTCCGCAGCAGCAACCGCACGACCCCACCCAGCAACGTCCGCAGCAACAGCAGGCACCGCAGCAGCCGCAGCCGCAGTCGGCTCGTCCGGACCCGCGCCAGCCGCAGCCGGACCGCCCGGACCCCCGTCAGCAGCCGACGCTCCAGAGCCACCAGCCTCAGTCGCAGCCGTCGAATCAGCACCCGCAGCAACAGCAGAACCAGCAACCGCAGCACCAGAACCAGCACCAGCCCCAAAACCAACAGCAGCAACAGCCGCACCAGCAGCCGCAGCCCCCAGCCCCGATTCAGCACCACACCCAGAACCAGAACCAGCAGCCCCAGCAGCAGCCGCACCCACAGCAGCAGCCCGCGCCGCCCAACCACCCCCCGCGGCCGAGCCTCAACGACGTGCGGGCGAGCCTCAACCACCAGCCCAGCGGCCTGTATTCACCGTTCCCACACGACCAGCAGGCGCTGGAGAACCAGTTCCCGCGCAATCCGGACGGCAGCCCGCAGCGTCATGCGGACCCCTTCCAGCCCTGGTCCCAGCTCCAGAACGACGGCGGCCCGAACGTCCCCGGCCGCTCCAACAACTGCGCCGACTGCACCCGCTCGTTCATGGAGTCCTGGTACGGCAACCCCCAGGTCTCGGCACCCCGTACCTACGACAACGACGGCCACGGCGGCCTCGACCGGGTCAGCGGTGAGCGCGACGGCACCAACAACATCCAGAACTGGGCCGGCACCAACTTCCGCCACTCCGGCCAGAACTCCCAGGACAGCTACCAGCGCATCGCCGACGAACTCCGTCAGTCCGGCCACGGCTCGGCGGCCGCCGTCCTCGTCACCTGGCCCAAGAACCCCGACGGCTCCGGCGGCGGCGCCCACGTCTTCAACGCCGTCAACCACAACGGCCGGGTCGTCTGGGTCGACAGCCAGACCGGCCAGATCAGCCAACAGCCCATCCACACCAACGCCGACGGCGTCTGGCACCTGACCCTGGACGCCGACCGCAAGCCCTTCGACCCGGCGGCCGCCCAGCAGCAGGGCCAGGGGCAGGGGCAGGGGCAACACCAGAGCCAGCAGCAGAACCCGCAGCAGAACCCCCAGACCCAGCAGCCGGGCCCGCACCAGTCCCAGAACCAGGGCCAGCCCCAGAACCAGCCCCAGCAGCAGAACCCACAACAAAACCCGCAGAACGCCCCCGGCCCACATCCCGCCGGTTCCCCCGGGGACGGCACCACGTCCGACGCCTCCTACGACCACCGGCCAGATCACCACTCCCCGGCCGATCCGTCACCGTCCCACCAGACCCCGGACAACGGAAACGCGAACCACCAGCCCCCCGCCGACAACCCACGAGGCACGCACCACCCCGCAGACGCCGACACCCCTCCCGCCACGGACCGCCGTCCCCCCGAGAACCCGTCCGGCCAGGACACCCCCCAGCCGCCGTCCGACCCTTCGGGCACCAAGCGGCCGGCCGAGGACGGGATCGAGCAGGGCGATGCCAAGCATCCGCGGACGGACATGGAGATCGACAGTCCGGAGCCCGAGGGCGGGCACGGCGACGGCCACCCTTCGCCGTCCCCAATGGATGTCGACAGCCCGGAGCAGCAGACCGGTTCGGACCCCCATTCGGCGGAGAACACCCGGGAAGAGCGCAACTCCGACCTGCCCGAGCCCGAGCGGACCACGGACCACCACGCTTCGCTGCCCCCGGACTCGGAGCAGCAGGGAATCCGGGTCGACCCGAACCATCCCGACGCGCCCCATCCGCACCCCGTCTACCGCATCGGGCTGGATCCGGTCCATGACCGCATGCAGCACTGGGCGAACGACGGAAGCCTCGCCGATCTGCTCCAGCGGGCCGCCGACCGCAAGGCCGCCGCCGACGCCGCCCGGGCGAACAACAAGCAGGACGGCAAGGACCCCGTCGAGATTCCGCCGACGGCCTTCACCGAGCGGGAACTGCGCGAGGTCCTCGGCAAGGACTTCGCCGCCATGAACGACGGCCAGCGTGGCGCCGTCGTCGCCACGCTCGCCCGGATGAGCCAGGCGTTCCACGAGGACCAAGGCGTGGGCCAGAGCCCGCAGCGGGCCACCGACGGCGAGAATCCGTACCACGGCGCCCCGCCCCGTAAGAAGGACGGGAAGCCCGACCCCATCGAGCAGAACGAGGTCTCCGCCGGTGCCCACTCCCGTGAGCAGTCGAAGCCCGCGGGGTCGTGGCCGCAGGAGTACCGGGAGCCCGGCACGCCGGAGCACCAGGCGCTGACCGATCTCCGCGACGCGCGCCGCCCCAACCTGGCAGGCCGCGACCTGACCACCGCACACGTCAACCAGCTGCTGCGCCAGGCGGGTTCCACCCGGCCCGACTTCACCGGCAAGAACTACGCGGTGATCGAGGTCGTCGACAGCGAAGGGAACAGCACCTACGTCGTCGACTCCTCCATTCCGGCCGGAAACTCGGGATACACCCCGCGGCACTCCGAACGGCATCTGCTGGAGTGGGTGGAGCGGCTCAACAAGAGCCAGACGGCCAGCGGCCAGGGCACGTACGACATCGCCGGTCTCTACACCGAACGCGAGCCGTGCGGCGAGGGGTTGGGGCACGCCCACTGCACCACGGAGATCCAGAAGCGTCCGCCCTTCCCGGTCTACTACAGCACGACCTACCGGACCGATCCGGAAGGCCAGCCGGCCCGTGACGAGGAACGTGCCCGCCTCCAGCAGGAGCGCAAGGACCTGCTGGCGAGCATGGAGGGCCAGTCGGAGGCCGCTCAGAAGGCGGCCCTGCGCAAGGCGGAACTGTCCGACTCCAAGATCGATGAGCGGGTGAAGGCCCACCGGCAGCCCAACGAGCAGATCATGGACGAGGAGATGGACAATCACCTGCGGAAGATGGGCCGTATGTGGGCGACCACCCGCATGCATATGCTGCCGAAGCCGTAACCGAGGAGAGCAGCGATGAGCAGTAACACCCCGGTGCTGGAGACCGTTTCCGCGCAGGCGGTGGTCGGCCGGCTGGTGCGGTGGTGGCAGGACACCGCCGATCCGCTGGCGCCGGGGGGCTGGTTGAGCCTGGTCGGCGAGGGTGCGGCGGACGGTGGGCAGGTGCTGCGGGAGGTGGGGGCGCAGGTCGCGTCGAGCGTTCTGGTCGATGCCGCGGAGCGCACCGCGGAGGAGGTGCTGGCGGAGGTGCTGGCGGCGCTGGGGCTGGAGTCCCGGCGGTACGGCGGCCTCAGGTGGATCTCCGAGGTACGCGCCCTGCCGGAGCGGCGGTTGGTGCTGCTCACGCATGTGCACCGGATGGGCCGTACCCGTCGTTCGTACGAGGCGGAGCGGCTGCTGACCGGAACGCTGAAGGCGCTGTGCGCGCGCACCGGGCTTCAGGTGATCGCCCAGGTGGACGCGCCCGGTCTGCTGCGCTCCGGCGACGCCGGCCTGCGGCTGGAGCCGGCCGGAGCGGACCCGGCGGCCGCCCCGCCGGCCTGGCCGGACGAGGTGCGCGCCCTGGCGCTCGCCGAGCCGCGTACGGTGCCGCCGCGCGCCTGGGCGGCACTCGTGGCGGGACTGCGCGCGGACGACGACCACCCGGTCACCGAGGAGGCGCTCCAGGCCACCGAGGACGCGCTCCAGACCGTACTGGCCGAGCACGACCGGTGGCTGGAACGGCGTGACGACGGTGTCGGCTTCGTCGACGAGGCGGTGGCCGAGTCGCTGCGGCGCGAGACCGCCCCGGAAACCGTCACCCGGGTGAACCGCCATATGACGGCCTGGCTGCGGACGCTCGCCCCGGAACTGGCTCACCCCGACGGCTGGGCGGCGAGCGGCGCGCTCGGCACGTACGCGGCCGCGGGGCTGGCCATGCACGCGGCGCAGGCCGACCACGAGCAGAAGTGGACCACGCAGACCCTCGACGAACTGGTCGCCCGGGGCGAGCTGGTGGCCCATCTGCCGCAGACGGCCCTGCTCGATGCCGCGCGCTGCGCACACTACGGCGGCATCGGCAGCAACAGCGCCGCGGCGGACGCCGCGTACCTGTGGGACTACGGGGTGGTCCCGGCCACGCAGCCCGTCTGGGCCGCCTGGCTGCACCTGATGGCGACCGCCCGGAGCGACGACGACTTCGTGGCCGGACTCCTCGCCTCGGGGATCCGCCTCCCGTGGAAGGCGGTGTGGACCCGCTGGCGTCCGCCGGGCGGTTTCCACGCGTCGTTCCTGGCGCCGGGCGTGGTCGGCGAAACGGCCGAGGTCCGCTGGCACGGCCGGCCCGCCGTGGCCGCGCTCGGCACACCGGAGGTGGACGTCAGCATCTGGGACGCGCAGACCGGCGAACCGCTGGCCGGCCCCTGGCCGGAGGACTCCGTCGTCCCGGAGGACGCCCACACCGCCCTCACCCGGCCGGACGAGTCGGGCTCCGGGGACGCTGCGGGCGCGATCACCACGCTCGCCGAACTCGAAGACGCCGTCCCCGCCACCGACATGGCACACCCGAGCCTGCTCTTCGCTCCGGTGCTGACCGTGGGCGACCTGGCGATCCTGGGCGGCCCCGGCGGGCTCTTCGCCCTGGCCCCCGCCAAGGGCTGGGAGGAGACGGCCGGCACCCCCTTCCGCGCCCCGCTCTCCGGGCCGTACGCGGCGCCGGGCCCGACCACCCCGCGGCACGCCACGCCCCCCGCCGCGGCAGACCTGCGCGCCGTCGTGGGCGAGGCCGCCTTCCGCCCCGTCAAGGAGGACCAACTGCCGGCCGGCCTGGAGGAGGACGGCGCCCGCCAGGTGCTGACCGGCCTCGGCATCCCCGCGTTCGACGAGCGCGGCCTGCGCCTCGCCCCCGACGACGACGCGTTCCTGACCGAATTCGCCTGGCCGGACGACGCGCCCGAAGACCCCGACGGCGAGGGGCCGTTCTTCCGCCTCGGCCGGTGGATGGGCGGTGACGTGGTCCTGGACGGCACCGGCGGCGAGGTCTACCGGGTCCCCGGCGACGAGGACGACCCGGTCGACGGCGCGCTGGTGGCGTCCTCCCTGGAGAACTTCCTCGCCATGACCGCCCAGTGGCTGATCGGCCTGCGCATCTCCGCAACGGTCGACAACAGCGATGAGCAGTACGCGCTGCGCCAGCACGTCAGCGGAGAACTCTGGATGCTCGACGACACCGGCTCGCGGTCCGACGCCTGGATGTACATCTTCGAGAACGACTGACAGGGCAGGGACGGGCGGGCGGTGACGTACGCCGAGGCACTTCAGACGGTCACCGGATGGCGTGCGGAGCCACGCCGGAAGGGCCTCGTACGGCACGTGCTTGCGGAGCCATGCCGGAAGGGCCGCACGGCGAGTGGCGGGTCCGCTGCCGCAGCCCCGGATGGAGTGCGACGGATCAGCCGGGCACGCCCATGCGCTGTGTGCCGACGACGGACAACAGCCGCAGTGCTTCTTCCGACGGCGAGCCGGGGGCGGCGGTGTAAAGAAAAACTCGCTGGTCCCGGTCGGCGATGTCCAGGACGTCGCAGTTGACGGACACGGGGCCGACAAGGGGGTGCGCGAAGGTCTTGCAGAGGGTGGGCCGGTCGGTTACGTCGTGGGCGGCCCAGAGCCGGGCGAACTCCGGGCTGCCGCCCAGGAGTTCCGTGACCAGGCCGGTCACCTCCGGGGCGTTGGGGTAGCGGGCCGCGGCGGCGCGCAGGTGCTGGGTCGAGGTCCGGGCGAACTCGTCCGCGTCCGAGACGCCGTACAGCCGCCGGCCGTTCCGGTACGGGCCGAGGAAGGCACGTCGGATGAGGTTCCGGTCCCGGCGCGACAGGACGGAGAAATCCTCCATCAGGGCAGCGGCCAGCTCGTTCCAGGCGATGACCTCATACGTCGCCGACACCACGAGCGCCGCGGCCTCCGGCAACCGGCGCAGCAGGTCGACGATGCTCTGCCGTATCTCCCGCGAGGGCCCGGGCGGCGGTCCGGGCGGGGCGCCGGCGAGATGGTGGAGATGGTCCCGCTCGGCGTCCGACAGGCGCAGCGCGCGGGCGAGTTGGGCCAGCACCTCACGGGAGGGGCGGGGAGCGCGGGCCTGCTCCAGGCGGGCGTAGTACTCGGTCGAGATGAACGCCAACTGCGCCACCTCCTCGCGGCGCAGTCCCGGGGTGCGGCGGCGCTGCCCGGCGGGCAATCCCACGTCGGCGGGGGTGATGCGCTCGCGTCTGCTGCGCAGGAAGCCGGCCAGTTCTCGTCGATCCATCTCCCCAGTGTGTGCGGCGCCGAGGTGCCCTGCCAGGTACTGCCGGTGCCTGGATGCGCCGGGCCGCCGGAAGCAGGCTCGTCGTCATGAACCAGACACCGATCATGTCCACCACGACCCCCGGCCTGCTCGCCGGCAAGGTCGCCTTCATCACCGGTGCCGGCCGCGGCATCGGCGCGGCAGCAGCGCGGCTCTTCGCCCGGGAGGGCGCCCGGGTACTTCTCACGGCCCGCACGGAGTCCCAGCTCAAGGCGGTGACCGAGGAGATCCGGGCGGCCGGCGGTACCGCGGATTACGTGGTGTGCGATCTGACCGACCCGGCCGGCATCCGGGCCGCCGTCAACCGGTCCGTGGAGCTGTACGGCCGGCTGGACGTGGCCTTCAACAACGGCGCGACAGGCCAGCCGCCCGGCCCGATGGACGAGCTGTCGGAGGCCGACTTCGACCATGTCTGCGCCGTCAACCTCAAGGGCCCGTGGCTGGCCATGAACGCCGAGATCGCCGCCATCCGTGCCACCGCGCGGCGCGGAGCCCTCGTCAACACCTCCAGCGTCGGCAGTCTGATGGCCAACCCCGCGCTGCCCGCGTACGGCGCGGCGAAGGGGGCGGTCAACAGCCTCACCGCGTCGGCAGCCGCCACGTACGGCCCGGAGGGGATCCGCGTCAACGCCATCGCGCCCGGCACCACGCTCACCGAGATGCTGTACGACTGGGACGCGGAGTCCCCCGGCACGATCGAGCAGCTCAACGCCCGGACCCCGCTGGGCCGCGCCGCCGATCCGGACGAGATCGCCCAGGCCGCCGCCTGGCTCCTGAGCGATCGCTCCTCCTACGTCACCGGCACGGTCCTCCGGGTCGACGGCGGCATGCGGGCCTGAGCCGGAACGGGGGCAGGGCGCCGGCCGCCACGGCGGGAGCGGGGCAGCTCCGCACGGAAGTCCGGGAGCTGCCCCGCCGCGCTCCCGCCGCGCGGGACACCGCCGCCCCTGCCACGCCCCTCTGCCCCTACTCCCCCTGGCGGGAGGCCGCGATCTGCCGGGACATGATCGTCGTCAGCTCGTACGCGGTGTGCGAGGCGGCGACGGCGGTGATCTCCGCGTGGTCGTACGCGGGCGCGACCTCGACGACGTCCGCGGAGACCAGGTTGCAGGACGACAGCCCGCGCAGGATCTCCAGGAGCTCGCGGGAGGTCATGCCGCCCGCCTCCGGCGTGCCGGTGCCCGGGGCGTGGGCCGGGTCCAGCACGTCGATGTCGATGGAGATGTACAGCGGGCGGTCACCGATGCGCTGGCGCAGCTGGTCGGCGACCTCGTCGACGCCGCGGCGCATGACATCCGCCGAGGTGACGATGCCGAAGCCCATCTTCTCGTCGTCGTCGAGGTCCTTCTTGCCGTAGAGCGGGCCGCGGGTGCCGACGTGGGAGAGCGCGGAGGTGTCGAGGATGCCTTCCTCGACGGCACGGCGGAACGGGGTGCCGTGGGTGTATTCGGCGCCGAAGTACGTGTCCCAGGTGTCCAGGTGCGCGTCGAAGTGCAGCAGCGCGACCGGGCCGTGCTTCTTGGCGACGGAGCGGAGGAGGGGCAGGGCGATGGTGTGGTCGCCACCGAGGGTCATCATGCGGGCGCCGCCGGCGAGCAGGTCGTCGGCCGCGGCCTCAACCGTCTCCACGGCCTCGTTGATGTTGAAGGGGTTGGCGGCGATGTCCCCGGCGTCGGCGACCTGCGCGAGCGCGAAGGGCGACGCGTCCTGGGCCGGGTTGTACGGGCGCAGCAGCCGGGACGCCTCACGGATGGCGTTGCCGCCGAAACGGGCCCCGGGGCGGTAGGAGACGCCGGTGTCGAAGGGGACACCGACGACCGCCACATCGGCCCGGCCGCCGACCTCGTCGAGGCGGGGCAGGCGGGCGAACGTCGCGGGCCCGGCGTAACGCGGGACGCGGGAGGAGTCGACGGGGCCCACGGGCCCGTTGGATGCGCTGGCTGCGGTGGTCATGACCGTGAGGTTAGGGAGCGCCGGCCGCCGGGCCCATGGACATGTGCGTACCCGGGGCCGGGGTCGTTCGACATTTTGTCCAGGCGGCCCGCACGGGGCGGTGACCAGGCATTCCGGGGTTCCACAGGACGCCGCCCCGCTGTCCGTGGGACACCACCACCCTTCCCGCAGGACGGCACCGCCCCGTCCGCAGGGCGGCACCCCCTGTCCGCAGGGCGGTGCCACCGCTCCGGCATCCGCACCCGGGTGTCCGCGCTGCGGAACTCCCCCGCCCCGGAACAGGTGTGCGGGCACAATGGGCGCTATGCCGATAGCCTCCGCAGCCGCTGCCCCCTCGCGCGCCGAACTCGTCGATCATCTCGTCCGGACCCGGATCGCCGGTGAGGTCGCCACCCCCCGCGAGAACAACCTCTCCCACTACCGCAGGCTCGCCAACGGCGACCGCCACTACTGGTTCGGCCTGGAGTTCGGCGACCGGTGGACGGACGAGCAGGACGTGCTGGCCGTGATGGCGGAGCGGTGCGGCGTCATCGACGATCCGCACCACCGGCAGGGGCAGGACACCATCGACCCGGAGCTGACGGTCGACGCGCTGGACCGGACGGCCGCGGTGCTGCGCAAAGCGGCCGCCGGGCAGCACCGGGTGCTGTTCGCGACCGGCCACCCGGGCGGCCTGCTCGACGTCCACCGGGCGACCGCCGAGGCACTGCGTGCGGCGGGCTGCGAGATCGTCGTCATCCCGGACGGCCTGCGGGCGGACGACGGCATGGTCTTCCAGTTCGGCGACGTGGCGATGCTGGAGCGCGGTGCGACGCTCTGGCACACCCACTCCCCCGAACCGATGGCCGCCGTCCTCGACGGCCTGGAGCGCGCGGGCCGCCCGCTGCCGGACCTGGTGATGGCCGACCACGGCTGGGCCGGCTGCGCGGGCCAGCGCGGCCTCGACGCCGTGGGCTTCGCCGACTGCAACGACCCGGCCCTCTTCCTGGCCGAGTCCGAGGGCACCCTCCAGGTGACCATCCCCCTGGACGACCATGTCCTCAGCCCCCGCCATTACGACCCGCTGACCGCGTACTTGTTGGATGCGGCGGGGCTGGTGGGCTGAGCGGGCGGGGGCGGCTTACGGGGGCTTGCGGGGCTGGGGCGGTTGAGGGGCCCTCGGCTCCCTGGTGGTCTCCGCGCTTACCGCAGGGCCACCCGCTGTTCGTGCACCACCACGGTTCGGATGAGGTCAGCTGCCGTAGGGCGGGAAGAAGAGCAGCCGCCCCGCCAGCGCCAGGAGCATGGCGAGGGGCGGCGCGTACCACCAGCGCCGCAGTCTTCTCGTTCTGACGAAGGGAAGGGTGAGGACGAGGCAGAGGATGGCCCAGCCCATGCCGAGGTTGCTGAGGAGCGCGAACTCCTGAGCTGCGTCGAACTCGACAGCGTCGTCACCGCGGGGCATGAGCTGGACCAGTGTGACGAAAGCCAGCGGCGCCTCGATCGTGGGCAGTAGACATGCCCCCAAAACTGTGCCGATGCGCAGTCCGCCACGTGGGCTTCGAGGGTGGGTGGGCGTCGTCACTATCCGAGTGCTTCCTTCGCTTGACCAACATGGTCGTCGAATTGGCGACCGTACCGTTGCGCCCCTTCGCCACGTCGGATCGGTAGGCCACGGCACTCACCGGTCCTCGGAGGCTACGTAGCGGCCCTTGCTGAGGATCTCGTCCATGCCTCGCTGATCGACCGGGCCTCAGGGAATGGCCGGTGCCGGACCCGACCACGTTGACGGTGAAGCGGACTCGGGCCGAGCTGATCGCGGCCGGCGACTTCTGGTGAGGCCGATGGGCAGACGTCCGGCTTCCGACCCCAACGGGTCCCTGAGTACGCCGAGTTCAGCAGCAGGCACGCCGGGCAGGTCTTCGGGCACGTCACCAAATTTGGGACGGGGAGGGTTTCCTGGATTTGCACGGACGAGGAACTGTTCGGCCCGCTGCCCGGGGGCTCCCGGCACCGGTCAGGCTCTCCCGTACCAGTGGAAGGCAGTGAAGAAATGGGCGAGTTCCCTTCTTTGCCCGCGGCCGCCGTTGCCACCGCCGAAGCGGCCTGTGGCGTTCCGGTCGAGCTGACGGAGATCTCGTACCGGCGGGGAGCGGCGGTGTGGAAGGCGGCCGGGCCGGAGGGGGCGGTGGCGGTCAAAGCCGGCGACGGTGAGGGGGCGGCCGTTACTCGGCGGGAGGCGGGGGTCCTCGATGCGCTCGGGTGGCCCGACTATCTGGTGGCCTCGGGTGGGGACGAGGCCGGCGCCTGGCTGGTGACCCGGTGGTTCAACGGGCCGTCTACCTGGGAGGCGTTCGCGCCGGTGCGGCGGGGCACGGACGGGAAAGCGGGCGCCCTCGCCGCCTCTGTGGACCTGTGCCGGGCTGTGGCCGAGCTCCACTCCGCCGGCTGGGTCCACTCCGACCTTCAGCCCTCCCATGGCATCCACACTGATCATGGAGTACGGCTGATCGACTGTTCCTGGTCCTGGCGCGAAGGTATGGAACCGACCAGCGACTTTCGCGGCGGCCTCACCCACCTGGTAGCGCCGGAACTGGCAGCGTCCATCAACTTCGGCATCCAGCCGGTCACCCCGAGCGTCGCCGCCGATGTGTACGCACTGGCCGGAACCTTGTGGACCTGCGTCACCGGCCGATGGCCGCTGGACTACGCCGCGGCCGGGATCGAGCCCGGCCGGCTCACTCCGGCAGACGTCCGAACCCATATCGCCGGCCGTCGCATCCCCCTCGACCCCGCAGCCCCCTGGCCCGCGTTCCAGGACATCCTGCGGCCGGTGCTCCTCGGCGCCGCGCGTGACCGGCCAACGGCGGCCGGGCTGGCGGAGGCACTGGCTACGGTCGCCAGGTGAGCGGGCCGCGGAACGCACCAGGGGCCGCACGGAGCGCGGCGAACGCCGATGGGCCGGTATCCCCGAGCCACGGAATTCGGGGAGCCCGGCCCACCGGCCGATCTTGGGGTGCCATGGGAACGCGCAACCTTGGCATGCGCCGGAACCCACCACCCTGGCGTGCGCCGCCACGCGCGACCTTGGCATGCGCCGGAACGCACCACCTTGGCGTGCGCCGCCACGCGCAACCTTGGCATGCGCCGGAACGCACCACCTCGGCCCGTATCGGAACGCGCGACCTCAGGTCGCTTCGGTACGCGCTACGCCCGCGGCACCCGGATGACCCCCTCCTGAATCACCGACACCGCCAGCTCCCCCTCCGCCGTGAAGATGCGGCCCTTGCCGAGGCCGCGGCCGCTTTGGGCGGTGGGGGACTCCTGGTCGTAGAGGAGCCATTCGTCGGCGCGCAGGGGGCGGTGGAACCACATCGCGTGGTCCAGGCTGGCGCCGACGACGTCGCCGACCGCCCAGCCGCCGCGGCCGTGGGCGAGCAGGACGGAGTCCAGCAGGGTCATGTCGGAGACGTAGGTGACCAGGCAGATGTCCAGCAGGGGGCGGGGGATGTCGCCGTCGTCGTCGAGCTTGCCCTGGGTGCGGAACCAGACCTGGGAGCGGGGCTCGCGGGGCTCGCCGACGGTGACGTACGGGGGCTCGTCGACATAGCGCAGGTCGATCGCGGCGCGGGCCTCCAGGAGCCGTTCGGCTACGTCGGGGGCGAGGAAGCGTTCGGCGGCGTGCCGGGGCAGCATCTCGGCGGCGGTGGGGAGTTCCAGCGGGTCCGGTGCCGGCGGCATCGGCTCCTGGTGCTCCAGGCCCTCCTCGGCCTCCTGGAAGGAGGCCGAGAGGTGGAAGATCGGCTGGCCGTGCTGGACGGCGACGACCCGGCGGGTGGTGAAGGAGCGGCCGTCGCGGATGCGGTCGACGGTGTAGACGATGGGCGCGCCGGGGTCCCCGGGGCGCAGGAAGTACGCGTGCAGGGAGTGCGGCGGCCGGTCGGCGGGGACCGTGCGCCCGGCCGCGACCAGGGCCTGGGCGGCGACCTGGCCGCCGAAGACCCGGGGCACGACCGAGGCGCGGCTCTCGCCCCGGAAGATGTCCTGCTCGATCCGCTCCAGGGAGAGCTGACCGAGCAGGGACCGGAGTGCGTCGTTCACGTGCGCGGTGCCCTTACGGCCTAGAGGCCCATGGACTTGGCGATGATGGACTTCATGACCTCGCTGGTGCCGCCGTAGATGCGGTTGACGCGGTTGTCGGCGTAGAGGCGGGCGATGGGGTACTCGTTCATGAAGCCGTAGCCGCCGTGCAGCTGGAGGCAGCGGTCGATGACGCGGTGCGCGACCTCGGTGCAGAACAGCTTGGCGGAGGCGGCCTCGGCCGGGGTCAGCTCACCGGCGTCCAGGGCTTCGAGCGCGCGGTCGGCGACGGCCTCGGCGGCGTCCACCTCGGCCTGGCAGGCGGCCAGTTCGAACTTGGTGTTCTGGAAGGAGGCGACCGTCTTGCCGAAGATCGTGCGCTCCTGCACGTACTCCTTGGCGAACCGGACGGCGGCCTTGGCCTGGGCGTACGCGCCGAAGGCGATGCCCCAGCGCTCGGAGGCGAGGTTCAGGCCCAGGTAGGCGAAGCCCTTGTTCTCCTCGCCCAGCAGGTCCTCGACCGGGACCTTGACGTCGACGAAGGCCAGCTCGGCGGTGTCGGAGATCTTCAGGCCGAGCTTGTCCAGCTTGCGGCCGACGGAGTAGCCGGCGGACTTGGCGTCGACGGCGAAGAGCGAGATGCCGAAGCGGCGGTCGTCCTCGCGGGGGGCCGCGGTGCGGGCGCAGACGATGACGCGGTCGGCGTGCACGCCGCCGGTGATGAAGGTCTTGGCGCCGTTGAGGACGTAGTGCGTGCCGTCCTCGGAGAGCTTCGCGGTGGACTTCATGCCGGCGAGGTCGGAGCCGGTGCCCGGCTCGGTCATCGCGAGCGCCCACATCTCCTCGCCGCTGACGAACTTCGGCAGGAAGCGCTTCTTCTGCTCGTCGGTGGCGAGCATCTGGATGTACGGGAGGCCGAGCAGCACGTGCACGCCGGAGCCGCCGAAGGTGACGCCCGCGCGGGCGGTCTCCTCATAGATCACGGCCTCGAACTTGTGCGACTCGATGCCGGCGCCGCCGAACTCCTCGGGGACGCGGATTCCGAAGACGCCCAGCTCGGCGAGCTTGTAGTAGAAGTCGCGCGGGGCCTGACCGGCGGCGAACCACTCGTCGTGGACCGGGACGACCTCGGCCTCGATGAAGGCCCGTATGGTCTCGCGGAACGCCTCGTGATCCTCGTTGAACACCGTACGGCGCATTGCTACGTCGCCTCCTCCAGGTCGCCGGTCCAAGCGCATGTCTAAGCGCTTGCTCAGCGAAAGCTACCGGCCAGTTACCTAGGCTGTCCAGAGGTCAACGAAAATCCGTGCGAGCCGGCGGATCCCGCTAGGCGCGCGGCACCGACGCCGCCATCGATTCGCCCGCCTGCTCGCCCGCCACCGCGCCGAACGCGCCCAGCGCGAGCCGGTGCAGCAGCTCCGCCATCTCCGTACGGCCCGGGAGGGCGCCCGGCCGGCCGAGGTGCGGGGTGGAGTTGAGCAGGCCGAAGACGGCATGCACCGCGGCGCGGGCCCGGTCCTCGGAGGGGCCCGGGTGGACCCGGCGGACCACCTCCACCCACAGCTCCACATACTGCCGCTGGAGCTGGCGGACCCGCTTGCGGTCGGCCTCCCGCAGCCGGTCCAGCTCCCGGTCGTGCAGGGTGATCAGCGGCCGGTCGTCCAGCGCGAAGTCGATATGGCCGTCGATCAGCGCGTCCAGCACCGCCTCGGGGCTGCCGCCGCCCTCCGCGACCCGCATCCGGCCGCCGGCGAGCAGCCGCTCACTGATCCCGACCAGCAGCTCGGCGAGCATCGCGTCCTTGCCGGCGAAGTGCCGGTAGAGGCCCGGACCGGAGATGCCCACGGCCGCCCCTATCTCGTCCACGCCGACGCCGTGGAAGCCGCGCTCCGCGAAGAGCCGGGCGGCCTCCTTGAGGATCTGCTCGCGGCGGCTGGTCGGGGCGGCGGACTGCGCATTACTCATGCCGTCGATTGTAGACAGCCGGGTTAGTGCTCGTTAACCTGAAGGCAGTGAGGTTAACGCCCATTAACCCGGATGGCCCGGCCGCCGCGGACCGCGGCACCGGGGCAGGCGATCGAGCAAGGGGGCTCGTACTGATGGAGCAGGCACCGGTGCTGGGGAGTACCGCCGATCCGGCGTCCGACTCCTGGCGGGCCAATGAGGCCGCGCACCGCGAGCTGGCCGCACAGCTGCGCGAGAAGCTCGCGGCGGCCCGGCTGGGCGGCGGCGAGAAGGCCAGGGCGCGGCACACCGCGCGCGGCAAGCTGCTGCCCCGCGACCGGGTGGACGCCCTGCTGGACCCCGGCTCGCCGTTCCTGGAGCTGGCGCCGCTGGCCGCGGACGGGATGTACGGCGGGGCCGCACCGGCCGCGGGCGTGATCGCCGGGATCGGCCGGGTCTCCGGCCGGGAGACGGTGATCGTCGCCAATGACGCCACGGTCAAGGGCGGCACGTACTACCCGATGACGGTCAAGAAGCACCTCCGGGCGCAGGAGATCGCCCTGGAGAACCGTCTCCCCTGTCTTTACCTCGTCGACTCCGGCGGCGCCTTCCTGCCCATGCAGGACGAGGTCTTCCCCGACCGGGAGCACTTCGGGCGGATCTTCTACAACCAGGCGCGGATGTCGGGTGCCGGGATTCCGCAGATCGCCGCGGTGCTGGGCTCGTGCACGGCCGGTGGCGCCTACGTCCCGGCCATGAGCGACGAGGCCGTGATCGTCCGCGACCAGGGCACGATCTTCCTGGGCGGGCCGCCGCTGGTGAAGGCCGCCACGGGTGAGGTGGTCACCGCCGAGGAGCTGGGCGGCGGCGAGGTGCACGCCAAGACCTCCGGGGTCACCGACCATCTCGCCGAGGACGACGCCCATGCGCTGCGCCTGGTGCGCACCATCGTCGGCACCCTCGGTGAGCGCGCGCCGCTCCCGTGGACCGTGCGGACCGTCGAGGAGCCCAAGGCCGACCCGGCCGGGCTGTACGGGGCGGTGCCCGCGGACTCCCGTACGCCCTATGACGTCCGCGAGGTGATCGCCCGCCTCGTGGACGGCTCGCGCTTCGCGGAGTTCAAGGCGGAGTACGGGACGACGCTGGTCACCGGCTTCGCCCATATCCACGGCCACCCGGTCGGCATCGTCGCCAACAACGGCATCCTGTTCTCCGAATCCGCCCAGAAGGGCGCCCACTTCATCGAGCTGTGCGACCAGCGCGGTATCCCGCTGCTGTTCCTCCAGAACATCTCCGGCTTCATGGTGGGCCGTTCGTACGAGGCCGGCGGGATCGCCAAGCACGGCGCGAAGATGGTGACGGCGGTGGCCTGCACCCGCGTGCCCAAGCTGACGGTCGTCATCGGCGGCTCCTACGGGGCGGGCAACTACTCCATGTGCGGACGCGCCTATTCGCCGCGCTTCCTGTGGATGTGGCCGAACGCCAAGATCTCGGTGATGGGCGGCGAACAGGCCGCCTCCGTCCTCGCGACCGTCAAGCGCGACCAGCTGGAGGCGCACGGCGAGGAGTGGAGCGCCGAGGACGAGGCCGCCTTCAAGGCGCCGGTCCGCGAGCAGTACGAGACCCAGGGCAACGCCTACTACGCCACCGCGCGGCTGTGGGACGACGGGGTGATCGACCCGCTGGAGACCCGGCAGGTGCTGGGGCTGGCGCTCACCGCCTGCGCCAACGCGCCGCTGCCCGAGAAGGACAGCACCGCGCCCGGCTACGGCGTCTTCCGGATGTGAGAGGGATGTCCACAGGTATGGCCACCAACTTCGACACCGTGCTCATCGCCAACCGCGGCGAGATCGCGGTCCGTGTCATCCGTACGCTGCGCGCCCTCGGCATCCGCTCGGTCGCCGTGTACAGCGACGCGGACGCCGATGCCCGCCATGTCCGCGAGGCCGACACCGCGGTACGGATCGGTCCGGCACCGGCCGCCGAGAGCTATCTGTCCGTGGAGCGGCTGCTGGAGGCGGCCGCCCGTACGGGCGCCCAGGCGGTCCACCCGGGCTACGGCTTCCTCGCCGAGAACGCCGCCTTCGCCCGTGCCGTGACGGACGCCGGGCTGGTCTTCATCGGCCCGTCCGCCGACGCCATCGAGCTGATGGGCGACAAGATCCGCGCCAAGGAGACGGTGCGGGAGGCCGGGGTCCCGGTCGTCCCCGGCTCCTCGGGCAGCGGGCTGGACGACGGTCAACTGGCCGCCGCGGCACGCGAGATCGGCATGCCGGTGCTGCTCAAGCCGTCCGCGGGCGGCGGCGGCAAGGGCATGCGGCTGGTCCGCGAGGAGGCGCTGCTGGCCGACGAGATCGCCTCCGCCCGCCGGGAGGCCCGCTCCTCCTTCGGCGACGACACCCTGCTCGTCGAGCGCTGGATCGACCGGCCCCGGCACATCGAGATCCAGGTGCTGGCGGACGGCCACGGCAATGTGATCCATCTCGGCGAGCGCGAGTGCTCCCTCCAGCGCCGCCACCAGAAGGTCATCGAGGAGGCCCCCTCGGTCCTGCTGGACGAGGCCACCCGCGCCGCGATGGGCGAGGCGGCCGTGCAGGCGGCCCGCTCCTGCGGCTACCGCGGCGCCGGCACCGTCGAGTTCATCGTCCCGGGCAAGGACCCGGCCTCCTACTACTTCATGGAGATGAACACCCGCCTCCAGGTGGAGCACCCGGTCACCGAGCTGATCACGGGGCTGGACCTGGTGGAGTGGCAGCTGCGGGTCGCGGCCGGTGAGCCGCTCCCGTTCGCCCAGGAGGACATCACCCTCACCGGGCACGCCATCGAGGCCCGGATCTGCGCCGAGGACCCGGCCCGCGACTTCCTGCCGACCGGCGGCACGGTGCTCGCGCTGCACGAGCCGCAGGGCGGCGGGGTGCGCACCGACTCCGGGCTCTCCGAGGGCGGGGAGGTCGGCAGCCGCTACGACCCGATGCTGTCCAAGGTGATCGCCCACGGTCCCGACCGGGCGAGCGCGCTGCGCCGGCTCCGGGCCGCGCTGGCCGAGACGGTCACCCTCGGCGTCACCACCAACGCCGGGTTCCTGCGGCGGCTGCTGGCCCACCCGGACGTGATCTCCGGCGAGCTGGACACCGGCCTGGTGGAGCGGGAGGCGGCCGGTCTGGTCGACGGCACGGTGCCGGAGGAGGTGTACGCGGCGGCCGCGGCGGTGCGGCAGGCCGCCCTGGAGCCGGCGGTGGCCGACGGCGGCTGGCGCGACCCGTTCGCCGCCCCGAACGGCTTCCGGCTCGGCGGCGAACCCGCACCGGTCCGCCACTGGCTGCGGGTCCCGGGACACGACCCGGTCGCCCACGACGTACGGCCGGACGCGGCCGCCGGCCAGGTCACGCCGGACCGCGTACGGGTCACCGTCGACGGGGTGCTGCACACCTTCCACCACAGCGGCGACTGGCTCGGCCGGGACGGCGACTCCTGGCAGGTGACGAGCCACGACCCGGTGGCCGCGGCGCTGCGCGGGGCCGCCGGGGCGCACGGCGCGGACACCCTGGCCGCCCCGATGCCCGGCACCGTCACCGTCGTCAAGGTCGCCGTCGGCGACGAAGTGGCCGCGGGCCAGGGCCTGCTGGTGGTGGAGGCGATGAAGATGGAGCACGTCATCTCCGCGCCGCACGCCGGGACCGTCACCGAACTCGACGTCACCGCGGGCTCGACCGTCGCCATGGACCAGATCCTGGCCGTGGTCGCCCCGCACGAGAGCCCCGACGAGGCCGCCGCGAGCGCCCCCGGGGGCGGGCAGGAGAGCGCCCGATGACCGCACCCGGACTGCCGATGGAGATCCGCGCCGAGGGGCTGCCCACCCGCGTACGGATCCATGAGGTCGGCGCGCGCGACGGCTTGCAGAACGAGAAGACCGTGGTGCCCACGGAGATCAAGGCGGAGTTCATCCACCGGCTCGCCGCCGCGGGCCTGCCGACCGTCGAGGCCACCAGCTTCGTGCACCCCAAGTGGGTGCCCCAGCTCGCCGACGCCGAGCAGCTGTTCCCGCTGCTGGGCGATCTCGATCCGCAGCGGCTCCCGGTCCTCGTCCCCAACGAGCGCGGGCTGGACCGGGCGCTGGCGCTGGGCGCCCGACGGATCGCGGTGTTCGGCAGCGCCACCGAGTCGTTCGCCAAGGCCAACCTCAACCGCACGGTCGACGAGGCGCTGGCGATGTTCGCCCCGGTGATCGCGCGGGCCAAGGACGCCGGGGTGGCGGTCCGCGGCTATCTCTCGATGTGCTTCGGCGACCCCTGGGAGGGGCCGGTGCCGGTCGCGCAGACCGTCCGGGTCTGCCGGGCGCTGCTCGACCTGGGCTGCGACGAGCTGAGCCTGGGCGACACCATCGGGGTGGCCACCCCCGGTCATGTGCAGACCCTGCTGGCCGCCCTCAACGAGGCCGGGGTGCCCACCTCCCGTATCGGCGTGCACTTCCACGACACCTACGGGCAGGCCCTCGCCAACACCTTCGCCGCGCTCCAGCACGGCATCACCACCATCGACGCCTCGGCGGGCGGCCTCGGCGGCTGCCCGTATGCCAAGAGCGCCACCGGAAACCTCGCCACCGAAGACCTCGTGTGGATGCTGCACGGCCTCGGTATCGAGACCGGGGTCGACCTGGACCGGCTGACCGCCACCAGCGTGTGGATGGCCGAGGCCCTGGGCCGGCCGAGCCCCTCGCGTACCCTCCGTGCCCTCTCCCACAAGGAGTGACCCTCATGTCCCTGGACCACCGCCTGCCCGAAGAGCTGGAAGAACTCCGGCGCACGGTCGAGGCGTTCGCACACGACGTCGTCGCCCCGAAGATCGGCGAGTACTACGAGCAGCATGCGTTCCCGTACGAGATCGTGCAGGAAATGGGCCGGATGGGCCTGTTCGGGCTGCCCTTCCCCGAGGAGTACGGCGGGATGGGCGGCGACTACCTCGCGCTCGGCATCGCCCTGGAGGAGCTGGCCCGGGTCGACTCCTCGGTGGCCATCACCCTGGAGGCGGGCGTCTCCCTGGGCGCCATGCCGCTCTACCACTTCGGCACGGAGGAGCAGAAGCGGGAGTGGCTGCCCAAGCTGTGCAGCGGTGAGATGCTCGGCGCCTTCGGCCTCACCGAGCCTGACGGGGGCTCGGACGCCGGCGCGACCCGTACCACCGCCGTACGGGACGGCGGGGACTGGGTGATCAACGGCAGCAAGTGCTTCATCACCAACTCCGGTACGGACATCACCGGTCTGGTCACGGTCACCGCCGTCACCGGCCGCAAGGACGATGGCTCCCCGCTGATCTCCTCGATCATCGTGCCCTCCGGCACCCCGGGCTTCACGGTCGGCGCCCCGTACTCCAAGGTCGGCTGGAACGCCTCGGACACCCGCGAGCTGTCCTTCTCCGACGTCCGGGTCCCGGCCGCCAACCTGCTGGGCGAGGAGGGCCGCGGCTACGCCCAGTTCCTGCGGATCCTCGACGAGGGCCGGATCGCCATCGCGGCGCTGGCCACCGGCCTGGCGCAGGGCTGTGTAGACGAGTCGGTCCGCTACGCCAAGGAGCGGCACGCCTTCGGCCGCGCCATCGGCAGCAACCAGGCGATCCAGTTCAAGCTCGCCGACATGGAGATGCGCGCCCACACCTCCCGGCTGGCCTGGCGCGATGCCGCGTCCCGGCTGGTGCACGGCGAGCCCTTCAAGAAGGAGGCCGCGCTCGCCAAGCTCTACTCGTCCGAGATCGCGGTGGACAACGCCCGCGAGGCCACCCAGATCCACGGCGGCTACGGCTTCATGAACGAGTACCCGGTCGCCCGGATGTGGCGGGACGCCAAGATCCTGGAGATCGGCGAGGGCACCAGCGAGGTCCAGCGGATGCTGATCGCACGGGAGTTGGGCGTCGTCTAGGGCGTAGCGAGGGGCGTGACCCCGTGAAGTGAGAGGTGGGCGGTCCGGTCGCATCAGGCGACCGGGCCGTCGCCTTTTTGCGCTCGCTGCGCCCGTCCGCCCCCGCCCTTCCGCCCGCCCTGTCCGCCCCGCGCCCGCCGGCGCTGCTCCCGTCCGCCCGCTCGTCCGCCCGGCGCTCGTCCGTCGCTGTGCGCGGCCGCGCCTGTACCCCCGTGCGTGCGGAGCATGCGGCGGGGGAAGGGCGTGCGGGCGCACCACCATGATCCGTCTGCAACGCCTGGAGGTTTATGCCTCTCGGATGCGAGGTCGCCCCCTTTCACGCCGTACCGGCACAGCCGTCCCTCCTGTTTGGCTTGCTCCTGCACGCGGCCGCTTTGCTCACCACCGGCCGCTTTGCTCACGTCTGTTCATGTCCCGGGAGGGAAAGTGTCCGTACCGGACGGCGTCACCGGTTCCACCACCGAAGAGCCCGCTCTCGCACCACCCGCAGACAGCGCGCCCACCAGCCTCAGCACCCAGGCCGCGCGCCAGCTGGCGACCACCACCAAGTCCGAGCCCCAGATGCAGGCCATCACCTCGCGCTGGCTGCTGAAGACGCTGCCCTGGGTGGACGTCAAGGGCGGCGCCTACCGGGTCAACCGGCGCCTGACGCTCCGCGTCGGCCGGGGCCGGGTGCAGTTCGAGCAGAACGGCGCGGACGACATCAGAGTGATCCCGCAGACCCTCACCGAACTGCCGGCCCTGCGCGGCTACCCCGACACCGAGGTCCTCAAGGAGCTGGCCGGCCGCTTCCGGGTCCGGGAGGTCCGGGCCGGCCAGGTCCTCTTCGAGGCCGGGCAGCCCACCACCGAGGCGTACCTCGTCGTGCACGGCCGTTTCGCCCGCTACACGGCCGGCAAATACGGCGAGGAGGAGGTCATCGGCGTCGTCACGGACGGCGACCAGATGGGGGACGAGGCGATCGGCCGGCCCGACCCGCGGTGGCTGAGCTCGGTCCGGGCCGAGACGGCGGGCGTGCTGATGGTGCTGCCCTGGGACGTGGTCCGGGAGTTCACCGACCGGGTGCCGTCCCTGGCCGCCCACCTGACGGCGTACGCGGAGCGGCAGCAGCGCCCCATGAACCGCAAGGGCGAGGCGGAGGTGCCGGTGCGGGCGGGGCACGTCGGCGAGCCGACGCTGTCGTCCGGCTTCGTCGACTACGACCTCGCCCCGCGCGAGTACGAGCTCTCGCTGACCCAGACCGTGCTGCGGGTCCACAGCCGGGTCGCCGACCTCTACAACGACCCCATGGACCAGACGCAGCAGCAACTCCGGCTCACCGTGGAGGAGATCCGCGAGCGCCAGGAGTGGGAGCTGGTCAACAACCGGGAGTTCGGTCTGCTGCACAACGCCGACTACGGCCAGCGGATCAGCACCTACACCGGCCCGCCCACCCCCGACGACATGGACGAGCTGCTGTCCATGCGCCGCAAGACCCGGCTGTTCCTGGCCCACCCGAAGGCGATCGCCGCCTTCTTCCGGCAGTGCAACAAACGCGGTCTGGTGCCGGGCACGGCGCACGTCGACGGGCACGAGGTGCCCGCCTGGCGCGGGGTCCCGATCTACCCGTGCGGCAAGATCCCGATCAGCGACGCGCACACCAGCAGCATCCTCGCGCTGCGTACCGGCGAGGCGGACCAGGGAGTCGTCGGCCTGCACCAGACCGGCATCCCCGAGGAGTACCAGCCCGGTCTGAACGTCCGGTTCATGGGCATCGACCCGTCCGCCGTCATCAGCTACCTCGTCACCGCCTACTACTCGCTGGCCATCCTCGTGCCCGACGCCGTCGGAGTCCTGGAGAACGTCCAGATCGGCCGGAGCGCCGACTGACCAGGTGGAGCCCCTCACCATGAGCACCCCCCCGAACACCGCCCCCGCGTGGTCGCTGCCCGGCCCGCCGAACCTCGCCCGCACCCTGCGGACCCGCCGCCCCGGCGGCGCCGTCCCCGGGCTCAGGTACCGGCCCGTCGCCCCCGCCGACCCGGAGAAGGCCGCGGAGATCGACCGCAGACTGGAGACCTGGGCCCGAGAGCTGGACCTGTTCCCCGCGCAGTGGAGCGGGGACTTCACCGAGTTCCAGTTCGGCCGGGCGGTCGTCCTCCAGCATCCCGGCGCGGCCGACCTCGAACGCCTCACCGTCGCGGGCAAGCTGCTGCTGGCCGAGAACATCGTCGACAACTGCTACTGCGAGGAGGACGAGGGCAAGGGCGGCGCCCACCGCGGCCTGGGCGGCCGGCTGATCATGGCCCAGTCGGCCCTGGACCCGCTGCACGGCACCCCCGAGCTGGAGGAGGAGTGGCGGCACGGCGTGCAGGCCGACGGACCGCTGCGCTCGTACCACTGGGCGCTGAAGGACTACGCGGCGCTCGCCACCCCCAGCCAGACCGACCGGTTCGTCCATGACATCGCCCGGCTGCACCTCGGCTATCTCGCCGAGGCCGCCTGGGCGGAGACCCGGCATGCGCCGCGGGTCTGGGAGTACCTCGTCATGCGGCAGTTCAACAACTTCCGTCCCTGTCTGTCCATCGTCGATGCCGTGGACGGCTACGAACTGCCCGAGGCGCTCTACGCCCGCCCCGAGGTCCAGCGGGTCACCGCGCTGGCGTGCAACGCCACCACCATCGTCAACGACCTGTACTCCTTCACCAGGGAACTGGCGAGTGACCCGGACCATCTGAACCTGCCCCAAGTGGTGGCCGCCAACGACCAACGCGGCCTGAAGGACGCCTACTTGAAGAGCGTCGAGATCCACAACCAGGTCATGGCGGCGTTCGAGACGGAGTCGGCCCCGCTGTCGGCCACCTCGCCGCTCCTCGAACGCTACGTCCGGAGCCTGGCCGACTGGGTGTCCGGCAACCACGAGTGGCATGCCACCAACACCGACCGCTACCACCTGCCCAACTACTGGTAGACCGATCCGCGCACCACAGCAAGGAGCCACCGTTGACCATCGCTCACGCCGACACCGCCCGCACGCCGGTGCCGACCCAGTCCACGTACCAGTCCCGGGTCGCGGACTACTGGAACGCCGAGGAGAACCCGGTCAACCTCGAACTCGGCAAGATCGACGACCTGTACCACCATCACTACGGCATCGGGGACGCCGACCGGTCGGTGCTGAACGAGCCGGACCCCGCCCGGCGCCGGGAACGGGTCACCGGTGAACTGCACCGCCTGGAACACGCCCAGGCCGAGCTCCTCGCCTCCCACCTCGGCGATCTCTCCCCGACCGACCGCGTCTTCGACGCCGGGTGCGGGCGCGGCGGCGGCAGCGTGGTCGCGCATCTGCGCCACGGCTGTCACACCGACGGCGCCACCATCTCCGCCAAGCAGGCCGACTTCGCCAACGCGCAGGCCCGTAAGCGCGGTATCGACGACAAGGTGCGCTACCACCACCGCAACATGCTCGACACCGGCTTCACCTCCGGCGCGTACGCGGCGTCCTGGAACAACGAGTCGAGCATGTACGTCGAGCTGGACCTGCTGTTCGCCGAGCACGCACGGCTGCTGCGGCGCGGGGGCCGCTATGTGGTGATCACCGGCTGCTACAACGACGCCTACGGGCGCGCCTCCCGCGAGGTGTCCCTCATCAACGCGCACTACATCTGCGACATCCACCCGCGGTCGGCGTACTTCCGCGCCATGGCCCGCAACCGGCTGGTCCCGGTGCACGTCGAGGACCTGACGGCGGCCGCGCTCCCGTACTGGGAACTGCGCCGGGAGGCCGACCACCTGGTCACGGGGATCGAGGAGACCTTCCTGACCGCGTACCGCAACGGCAGCTTCCAGTACCTGATGATCGCCGCCGACCGGGTCTGAGGACTCCGCGTGCCGTGCCGGGCGTCCGACGACGCCCGGCGCAGCCGTCACCGCGCCGGCCAGGGCACCTCCGGCGAGCGGTAGTAGTTGATGCCCAGCGCGTCCCAGCGCGGCCCCTGGGCGGCCAGCCGGACCTTGTAGCCGTCCCAGTCATGGGTGCTCGCCGGGGACCAGCCCAGCTCGGCGATGCCGGGCAGCCGCGGGAAGGCCATGTACTCGATGTGCGCGGAGGTGGAGAGCGTCTCGGACCACAGGGGCGCCTCCACGCCGAACACGGAGTCCGCGGGCGCGTCCTGGAGGTAGCGGCCCGGGTCCCAGTCGTAGGAGCGCCGGGCGTCGACATAGCCGGCCCAGGCCAGGCCCAGCGGCGTGTTCTTGTCGTACTTCATGTCGAGGTAGGCGCGGTCGGCGGGCGAGAGGATCAGCCGGGTGCCGTTCCGGGCGGCGTCGGCGACCTGCTGCCGCTCCGCCGTGCCCGTCTTGTCGTAGCCCCAGTACTGCGCGACGGCGCCCTTCGCCGGATGCGCGCCGGTCAGCTGGTGCCAGCCGACCACGGTCTTGCCGTACTTGGCGACCACCGGCTGCACCTTGTCCATGAAGGCCACATAGTCCGCATGGCTGGTGGAGTGCGCCTCGTCGCCCCCGATGTGGAGGTAGCGGCCGGGCGTCAGGGCCGCGAGCTCACGGATGACGTCGTCCACGAAGTCGTAGGTCTCCTGCTTGGGCACGCACAGGGAGCTGAACCCGACCTCGGTGCCGGTGTAGAGCGGCGGTGCCTGGCCGTTGCAGTTGAGCGGGGCGTAGGAGGCCAGCGCGGCGTTGGTGTGGCCCGGCATGTCGATCTCGGGGACGACGGTCAGATAGCGGGACGCGGCGTAGCGGACGATCTCGCGGTAGTGGTCCTTGGTGTAGTAGCCGCCGCGGCCGCCGCCGACCTGGGTGGAGCCGCCGTACGTCGCCAGCCGCGGCCAGGACTTGATGGCGATCCGCCAGCCCTGGTCGTCCGAGAGGTGCAGATGCAGCTTGTTGATCTTGTACATGGCGAGCTGGTCGATGTACCGCTTGACCTGCGCCACGGTGAAGAAGTGCCGGGAGACATCGAGCATCGCGCCCCGGTAGCCGTAGCGCGGGGAGTCCTCGATGGTGCCCCCGGCGATCCGCCAGGGCCCGCGCGCGGCGCGCTGCTGCTCCACATCGGCGGGCAGCAGCTGGCGCAGCGTCTGGACGCCGTGGAAGAGGCCGGCGGGGCGGGCGGCGCTGAGGGTGACCGCCCGGCCGTCGGAGGTCAGCCGGTAGCCCTCGGCGCCCAGCCCGCCGGTGCCGCTGCCGCCGAGCCGCAGGACGATGCCGTCCCGGCCGTCCTTGGTCGTGACGGGGAGGGCGAGGCCGGTGGCGGGCCGCAGCAGCCCCGCCAGATAGCCGGCGATCCGCTTGGCCTCGCCGGAGCCGCCGGGCACCCGGATCCGGGTGCGGTCACCAAGGGTGTACGCCTCCCCGCCGCCGCGTACGGACGCGGGCGCGGGGATCACCCGGTCCAGTGGGGTGGCGGCCCGGGGAGCGGCCCCGGCGGCGCCCTGCGGCGGCACGGCGGCGGTCCCCAGCCCCGCCGCCGCGACCAGCAGCAGCGAGAACAGCAGTCTGCGTCGTCTCATCGACGGTCCCTTCGGCGAACCTCGTGCATGGCGTGGTGCATGGCATGGAGCGACCGAACGGTGACCATGCGTACCGTGAGCCTCGATTCCGGTCAAGGTTCAGACCACTTTCCGACCCCCAAACTGGGGACGTGCCCGATAGCGGGCAGATTTCTTGCGATTCCTCGCGCCGCCCCGCAGTATCTACGGGTGCTCGAACGCCGTCACCGCAGCGCTGAAGCGCCGCACGAAGACCTGGTGGACCACCTGGTGCGCAGCACACCGCTTCAGCGCGGTGAGGCCGCCCGGGTGGTCCTGGACGTGCTGGCGTACTTCGACGAGACCACGGAGGAATTCGTCCGCCGTCGTCATCGGGAGCTCCAGTCCCAGGGACTGCGCAACGAGGCGATCTTCGAGCGGATCCGCCACGAGATGCCGCACCGCGCCGTGGCCCCGCCCGATCTCTCGTCCCGCCAGCTGCGCCGCATGATCTACGGCTGACGGCCACGCCCGGGACGCCGGGCAGCACGCACCATTGCCACAACGCTTTACTGGGAGGGTCACTGTATGTGCGGGATCGTTGGATACATCGGCAAACGTGATGTCGCCCCGCTGCTCCTCGAGGGCCTCCAGCGCCTGGAGTACCGGGGTTACGACTCCGCGGGCATCGCCATCCACGCCAAGGGCACCGGCAAGGCCACCGGCGGCCTGAAGACCGCCAAGGCCAAGGGCCGGGTCCGCGAGCTGGAGTCCCGGCTGCCCAAGCGCTTCGCGGGCACCACCGGCATCGCGCACACCCGCTGGGCCACCCACGGCGCGCCGACCGACGAGAACGCCCACCCGCACCGGGACACCGAGGGCAAGGTCGCGGTCGTCCACAACGGCATCATCGACAACGCCGCCGACCTGCGCGCCCGCCTGACCGCCGACGGCGTCGTCTTCGCCTCCGAGACCGACACCGAGGTCCTCGCCCACCTGATCGGCCGCTCCACGGCCGAGAAGCTGGAGGAGCGGGTCCGCGAGGCGCTGCGGCACATCGAGGGCACCTACGGCATCGCCGTCCTGCACGCCGACTTCCCCGACCGCATCGTGGTGGCCCGCAACGGCTCCCCGGTCGTCCTCGGCATCGGCGAGCACGAGATGTTCGTCTCCTCCGACGTCGCCGCGCTGGTCTCGCACACCCGCCAGGTCGTCACCCTCGACGACGGCGAGATGGCCACTCTCAAGGCCGACGACTACCGCACGTACACCACCGAGGGCTCGCGGACCACGTCCGCCCCGGAGACCGTCGAGTACGCGGCCGAGTCGTACGACCTGGGCGGCCACGACACCTACATGCACAAGGAGATCTCCGAGCAGGCCGACGCGGTGGACCGCGCGCTGCGCGGCCGGATCGACGACCGCTTCTCCACCGTGCACCTCGGCGGCCTGAACCTCGACGCCCGCGAGGCGCGCGGGGTGCGCCGGGTGAAGATCCTGGGCTGCGGCACCTCGTACCACGCGGGCCAGATCGGCGCGCAGATGATCGAGGAGCTGGCCCGTATCCCCTCGGACGCCGAGCCGGCCTCCGAGTTCCGCTACCGCAACCCGGTCGTCGACCCCGACACGCTCTACGTCGCGGTCTCCCAGTCCGGTGAGACCTACGACGTGCTGGCGGCCGTCCAGGAGCTCAAGCGCAAGGGCGCCCGGGTCCTGGGCCTGGTGAACGTGGTCGGCTCGGCGATCGCCCGGGAGACCGACGGCGGCATCTACGTGCACGCCGGCCCCGAGGTCTGCGTGGTCTCCACCAAGTGCTTCACCAACATGGTGGTGTCCTTCGCGCTGCTCGCCCTGCACCTGGGCCGGATCCGTGACCTGTCGGTCGCGGACGGCAAGCGGATCATCGAGGGCCTGCGCAAGCTGCCCGCGCAGATCGACGAGATCCTCAAGGGCGAGGAAGAGATCAAGAAGCTGTCGGCCGCCTACGCGGACGCCAAGTCGATGATGTTCATCGGCCGGGTGCGCGGCTACCCGGTGGCCCGTGAGGCGTCCCTGAAGCTCAAGGAGGTCTCCTACATCCACGCCGAGGCGTACCCGGCGTCGGAGCTGAAGCACGGCCCGCTGGCCCTCATCGAGCCCGCGATGCCGACCGTCGCGATCGTCCCCGACGACGACCTGCTGGAGAAGAACCGCGCCGCGCTGGAGGAGATCAAGGCCCGCAGCGGCCGCATCCTGGCCGTCGCCCACCAGGAGCAGGAGAAGGCCGACCACACCATCGTCGTCCCGAAGAACGAGCCGGAGCTGGACCCCATCCTCATGGGCATCCCGCTGCAACTCCTCGCCTACCACACGGCCTTGGCCCTCGGCCGCGACATCGACAAGCCGCGCAACCTGGCGAAGTCGGTCACGGTGGAGTAACCCAGCCCGGCTGCCTCGCCGAGCCGGTGATGACCGTGAAGGTGGTCCACCCATGACCACCGAAGCGAAAATTGAGCAACCCCCACGGCGCTCAGCCACCTCCGCGAAAACGGCGCCGGCTGAGGCGCAAAGAGGGCCGCGGGGCCGCGGGCGGGGCCCCCAACGCGGCCGGGGGCCCCCCCCCCCCCATGTCGGGGGGGCCCCGCCCCCCGGGCGGTGGCGC
>NZ_JBHXFI010000005.1:150942-207909 GCF_042724075.1 Streptomyces sp. NPDC127097
GCTGCGGCGGGATGGCCGGGCTCCAGGAGAAGGTCGCCGCGGCGCTGGGTGTGCCGCCGCCTCCCCTTTGCCGGCGTCGCCCATACGCCGGCGGGATGCCGCCGCCCCGGGAGCCGTCACCTCCCGGCCGGCAGCACGAAGTTGCCGTGCGCGCGGCCGCCGGGCCCGTGACGCGGCGCGCCCACGTGACGGATTTCTACCCCTCGCGGACGCCCGATTCACCTTGCCGCGTCGGCGGAAGTGCGGCTGCGCACAATCCTCATGACGCCCCCGCACCTGTGTGCATGACGGGGAGAAAGATCGCCTGAAGAGGCGGTGCGGCACGGGGAGTTGAACGGACGCCGAGGGGCGCGGGCGCGTCAGGGAATCACGATCACCGGGCGCTGGGCCCGGCGGGCCAGCCGGCCGGCCACCGAGCCGAAGATCCGGCCGACGATGCCGTGCGTGGAGCCGACCACGATCGCGTCGGCCTCGTACTCCCGGCCGACCTCCTCCAGCTCATGGCAGATGTCCCCGCCGCGCTCGACGAGGATCCAGGGCACCTCGGTGAGATGATCCGCACACGCCAGCTCCAGGCCGAGCACTTCGGTGCGGTGATCCGGCACGTCCACGAAGACGGGGGGCTCACAGCCCGCCCAGACGGTCGTCGGCAGCCGGTTGGCCACATGGACGATGATCAAACCGGAGCCGAGGCGCCGGGCCATACCGATTGCATACGCCAATGCGCGCTCGCTCGACATGGAGCCGTCGAAGCCGACCACGACGCCGTGCCGGAAGGCGGGGTCGCAGGAGTGGCGCGTCTTTTCCGCCGCTTCGAGGTCCGCCAGGGGATCGGCGACCTGCTTGCGGTCCGCGGGTTCGGGGATTTCGTGACCGGCCATTGGTGTCTCGGCGAGGACGTCCTCTTGCGGAGGGGCGAACGGGGAACGGCGATTGACTTGATCCGGCAGTTGACTGAGCTGACTCGCCCGAAGTGCGGGAGCCATAGTTCAAAGAGGAACGATACGACTGGGAATCATCTTCCCAACCCGATACCCCAAGAGTACGGCGCCACTCCCCCGCTGCCCAGAGCCCGCCGCGGACGCGGAGCGCCCGTGCGAGGTGGGTGGGGCCTCGAACGTTCCCCGGAGCATGCCGGAGCGTGGCGCGGATGGCAATGCCCCGGCCTGCCCCCGTACGTACCCCTCGCGGTGACCCATGATCGTCGGCCGCGTTGTAGTAGCAGCCCGTCCGAGGGGAGTGCGCGGTGCCGTTGCCGTCCGACAGATCACCCGACCCAGTGAGCGACGTGGTGCGCTGGGGCGCGTTCAGCTGCGCCCTGGTGCCCCTCGTACTGATCTTCAGCGGTACGTCCTGGGCCGGTGCGGCCGGCGCCGCCGCCGGTCTGGCCGCGGTGACCTGCGCCTGTCGCGCGCTGTTGCGGCATTCCGAACGGACCGCCGCACGCGTCCGCGTGCGCGAGGTCGGACGACACCGGGACAGAAGCGGACGTTCAGGGACGACAGCGCACGGGGGCGGTCGGCACTCCGAAGGGCGTACGCCGGTCGATTGAGGCGTCTGCAAGTCTGCGCGCGACCGTTTTCAGCCAACTTCCGGCCGAGGTCCCCACCTTGCCCGTGGCACCCCTCAACCCTGGTGTGAGCAGGGAGGAAAGGACCGCTGGGCATGGTTGTGCCCTACTGCGAACGGGCAGAGCCGAGACGCGTACTTCCCATGTAGGCCCGACGAGTGGAACGCTTCGTGATCGAATGCTTCGCGCCAAGTTGCCATATCGACATACCAGCGGGTGGTGAACTTGGCACTCCATCCTCACGGAACACAGTAGATTCGATCTTGGTAGCAATGGCGGGGGAACTGTGCAGGACCGAGAGGGCGAGACGACCGAGGGGGGCTTAAGTGCCATGAGCCAGGACTCCGCTGCCGTACCAGATGCCGCACGCAAGCTCGCCGCCCGACGACGCCGCGAAATAGTCGCGGTGCTCCTCTTCAGCGGCGGCCCCATTTTCGAGAGCTCCATTCCGCTCTCGGTCTTCGGCATCGACCGACAGGACGCAGGCGTTCCGCGGTACCGGCTGCTTGTGTGCGCGGGCGAAGATGCGCCTTTGCGCACGACCGGGGGGCTCGAACTTTCCGCCCCCTACGGGCTGGAGGCGATCTCCCGTGCCGGGACGGTCGTCGTTCCGGCCTGGCGATCCATCACCCAGGCGCCGCCGCCCGCGGCGCTCGACGCGCTGCGCCGCGCGCATGAAGAAGGCGCCAGAATCGTCGGGCTGTGCACGGGGGCGTTCGTCCTCGCCGCGGCCGGACTGCTCGACGGCCGCCCGGCCACCACCCACTGGATGTACGCACCGACGCTCGCCAAGCGTTACCCGTCCGTCCATGTGGACCCCCGCGAGCTCTTCGTCGACGACGGCGATGTGCTCACGTCCGCGGGAACGGCGGCCGGTATCGACCTGTGTCTGCACATCGTGCGCACCGACCACGGCGCGGACGCCGCGAACGCGCTGGCCCGCCGGCTCGTCGTGCCGCCCCGCCGGACCGCGTCCGATATGGGGCACCAGCGCTACCTGGACAGGTCATTACCTGAAGAGATCGGCGCCGACCCGCTCGCCGAGGTCGTCGCCTGGGCGCTGGAGCACCTCCACGAGCAGTTCGACGTGGAGACGCTGGCCGCGCGTGCGTACATGAGCCGGCGCACCTTCGACCGGCGCTTCCGCTCGCTGACCGGCAGCGCCCCGCTCCAGTGGCTGATCACCCAGCGGGTGCTCCAGGCCCAGCGGCTGCTGGAGACCTCCGACTATTCGGTGGACGAGGTCGCCGGGCGCTGCGGCTTCCGCTCGCCGGTCGCCCTGCGCGGCCACTTCCGGCGACAGCTGGGCGCCTCGCCCGCGGCCTACCGTGCGGCGTACCGCGCGCGCCGGCCGCAGAACGGGGGATCCGAGCCCGCGCTCAGACCGGAGCGTGCCGAGCGGCCGGAGCGCGAGCGGGCGATGCTCGGCGCGGGCAGCGGGGAGCGGTACGCCGCCGCCGCGCTGGCCGGCCACGGGCTGGCGACCGCGGAAGCGGCCGAAGCGGGCAAACCGCAGTCGGACGCCTACGCCTCCCGGCTGCCGGAATCCCCGGTCGGCCGGGGTCCTGGCCGCCCCGTGCTGCCCGGACAGCGGGAGCGCCCCGTAGGGTGAGATGTATGAACGATCGCATGGTGTGGATCGACTGCGAGATGACCGGACTCTCGCTGGCGAATGACGCGCTCATCGAGGTGGCCGCCCTGGTCACCGACTCGGAGCTGAATGTGCTGGGCGACGGGGTGGATGTGGTGATCCGCCCTCCGGCCGGGGCGCTCGGCACCATGCCGGAGGTGGTGCGCCAGATGCACACCGCCTCCGGGCTGCTGGAGGAGCTCGACGGCGGGACGACGCTGGAGGCGGCGGAGGCGCAGGTGCTTGCGTACATCAAGCAGCATGTGCCGGAGCCGGGGAAGGCGCCGCTGTGCGGCAATTCCGTCGGCACCGACCGCGGCTTCCTGCTGCGCGACATGCCGACGCTGGAGAGCTACCTCCACTACCGGATCGTCGATGTCTCCTCCGTGAAGGAACTGGCCCGGCGCTGGTTCCCGCGGGCCTACTTCAACAGTCCGGACAAAAACGGCAACCACCGGGCGCTGGCGGACATCCGTGAATCCATCGCGGAACTGCGCTACTACCGGGAGGCGGTCTTCGTGCCGCAGCCCGGCCCCGACTCGGACACCGCGAAGGCCATCGCCGCCAAGCACGTCCTTCCTGCTGAGCCGCAGTCCACGCCGTAGCAAGCCACAGGGCGCGTGTCGTGCGGGTGCCCACGGGGCCACCGTGACCCGCACGACACGCCCTCGGGCCCGGGACGCGAAACCTGGGCGCGAGCACCCCCCGGGACCCTGTACACTTTTTCTCAGCCGGTGGGGAAAAAGAACCACACAGCACCGGTCATGGTGGGTATAGCTCAGCTGGTAGAGCACCTGGTTGTGGTCCAGGATGTCGCGGGTTCAAGTCCCGTTACTCACCCCACTTCAAGGCCCCCGACCTCAGGTCGGGGGCCTTGGCGTTTGTGGGCGTCCGGCCGAGCCGCCTATATAGGGGACGGGGCCGGGGCGAGTCGGGGTCCGAGGCCGGGGGCGAGTCGGGTCCGGGCCGGGCGGGGCGAGGATGTCGCCGGTGGTCACCATCAGGCGCCGAGGGCCGTGGTGATCTTCACCAGGTCGCCGAGGGTGCCGTCGGCCACACAGAGGGTGAGCGTGAAGCAGACAGGTGACCGTGAGGCGCCGTGAGGGCGTGCCGTGGAGAGGAAGACGGCGGGGCGCAGCGGGGGGGGGGAGCCCGCTGCGCCCCGGCCTGGGGGACGGGCGGTCCGTGGGGGCGGACCGCCGGTGGGGGTCAGCCCTTGTACGCGCCGAAGGCCCTGGTGAAGTCCAGCGGCTGCTGCTCGATGGAACTACAGGTCGGCTGCGCGGAGTTGCCGGTGCCGCCGGGGCAGGCCCGGTCCCGGGTGGAGGACCACATCGACAGCCAGGCCAGGTGCTTGGTCCGGGCGAACTTCACCAGCTCGGTGGCGTCAGCGCGGCGGAAGACCTCGTTCTGGACGTCGTTGACGCCGATCATCGGGGTCACGGCGACGGTCTTCCAGGCGGCCGCGTCGCTGAGGCCGAGAGCCTTCTTGAGCTGGCCCTGGGTGGCGGTGGCGGCCTGGGTGGCGTAGGTGCCCATGTCGCCGCTGTAGGCGGGGCCGTAGTCCATCGCCATGATGTTGACGGCGGAGATCTTCACGCCGTTCTTCTTGGCGTCGGCGAGCAGGTTCACCCCGTCCTGGGTCAGGCCCTCGGGCATGACCGGCAGGGTGAAGGAGACGTCGAGGCCGGGGTGCTTCTTCTGGAGCTGGGTGATGGCCTGGGCACGGCGGGTGTTGGCGGCGGTGTTCGGCAGGGCGCCGCCCTCGATGTCGAAGTCGGCCTTGGTGAGCTTGAACCGGTCGATGACCTTGCCGTAGGCGGTGGCCAGTTCGCCCGTGGAGCCGCAGGCCACGCCGAGCTCGGAGCCGTTGGCGCCGCCGAAGGAGATCCGGACGTCGCCGCCGGCCGCGCGCAGCGCCGGGATCTGCCGGGCCACCGCGTCGTCGCCCAGCTCGCCGGAGCCGCCCCACTTGGGCACACAGCCGCCGCCGGAGGTGACGAAGGCGAGATGGAAGGTCTTCACCCCGGTCTTCTTGGCGGTGTCGACCAGGTCGTAGGCGGGGCTGAGCGAGGTGTCGACGTACGGGGCGAAGCCGGCCGCCGCCTTCGCGGTGGGGCCGGCGGTCCGGGGTGCCTTGGCGGCCAGGGCGGAGCCGGCGACGGCGAAGGCGCCGCCGGCCGCGACCGCGGCGGCCGCACCGGTCACGATCAGCTTGGTGGTGCGGCTGGTGCGCCGGCGGTGTACCGAGGGACTCATCTCGTGCCTGCCTGTCGTCGCATGGGGGGGGTGGGAGTGCACCGTGGTGCGTCCCGCACGCTAGCGACAGTGAAACGGACAAATGTCGGGAATGGTCCGGCAGTTGGCGGAATTATGGCGGCCTTAAGGTGGCGGAAGGGGGTGGTTAAGAGCCCCTGGCAGTTGCCCGCCGTGCCGCCCGGCCGGTGCCCCGCTCAGGTGTCGATACGCAGGGCCCGCCGCCCCCGGGCACAGAGCGAGCGGCTCAGCCGGCGGCCGCGCCGTCCGCCGTGCGGGGCGCCCCCGCCGTCCAGCGCCAGCCAGACGCGCACCTCGGTCCCGCCGTACACCGAGCGGCCGATGCGGACGTCGCCGCCGGTGGACTCGGCCAGCCGGCGCACGATGTCCAGCCCGAGGCCGGTGGAGCCGTCCCCACCGCCGCCATGGCCGCGGCGCAGCGCGGCGTCCGGGTCGGCGATGCCCGGCCCGGCGTCCGAGACCAGCACGATCACCGCCTCTTCCGCGTTGTGGACATCGACCGCGAACGCGGTGCCCTCGGGGGTGTGCCGGAAGACGTTGCCGAGCATCGCGTCCAGGGCGGCGGCGAGATCGGGGCGGGCTACGGGGAGGCGTACGGGGCGGTCCGCCCCGGCGACGCGTACCGTCCGGCCCTCGTCCTCGGCGAGCGCCGACCAGAACGCCATCCGCTCGCGGATCACCTCGGCGGCGTCACAGCCGGCCACGGCGGCCGCCTGCTGGGTCTGGGCCTTCTGCTCGCGGGCGGTGCGGATGATCTGGTCGACCTCGCGCTCCAGCTGCTCGACGGCGGACCGGGTCTGGTCGGCGGCCGGGGAATCGCCGAGCGAGGCGGCGTTGAGGCGGAGCACGGTCAGCGGGGTGCGCAGCCGGTGCGAGAGGTCGGCGGCCAGCTCCCGTTCATTGGCGAGCAGCTGGACGACCTGGTCGGCCATGGCGTTGAACGCGCTGGCCGCGGACCGCAGTTCCTTGGGGCCGTCCTCCAGGACGCGGACGCCGAGCTTGCCCTTGCCGAGGTCGTGGGCGGCCCCGGCCAGCCGTTCGGCGGGCCGCACCATGCGGGTGCCGAGCCGGTCGGCGACCGCGACCGAGCCGATGACCAGCGCCAGGCCGACGCCGGCCAGCAGCAGCCAGGAGGTGGCGACGCCCCGGGTGAGCGCCTCATCGGGGACGAACACCTCGACGACGGCGATACCGGATGCGACCGCGGTCGGCTGGAGGAGCGAGGTGCCGCCGGCGACCGGTGAGAGGGACGCCCGGCCCAGCTTGACGGCGGCCGCCACATCGGCCTGCGGGGCGCGCCGGGTGCCGATCTCGGTGGGGCTGTCGTTCTTGCCGCCGGGCGGGACATGGACGCCGATCCGGCCGCCGGAGCCGGTCTCGGCGCTGGCGACGGCGCGCTCCAGCTGGCCGCGGTCGGTGGTGATGGCGAGGACCGGGCCGATGGTGGCGGCCTGCCGCTCGGCGTTGGAGTAGGCGCGGTCGCGGGCCAGTTCCTTGACGACCAGCCCGAGGGGGACGGCGAAGGCGACCACGACCATCGCGGTGACCGCCAACGCCACCTTGACCAGGGCCCATCTCACTGATTCTCACCCTTTGCCGCTCCGCCCACGAGGCGCGGAGACGCGGCTGTCTCCGCCGCCTGCGGCCCGGCGGCCGCGCGTGTGACGCTCACCGCGGCGGCTCCAGCTTCACCCCGACACCCCGCAGGGTGTGCAAGTAGCGGGGCCGCGCCGCGGTTTCCCCCAGTTTGCGGCGCAACCAGGACAGATGGACGTCGATGGTCTGGTCGTCGCCGTAGGACTGCTGCCAGACCTCGGCGAGGAGTTCCCTGCGGGCGACGACGACGCCCGGCCGGCCGGCGAGGAAGGCCAGCAGATCGAACTCCCGGCGGGTCAAGTCGAGCGCGACGCCGTCCAGTTCGGCCTGCCGGCGCAGCGGGTCGATGGACAGGCCGCCGACCCGGATCACCCGTGAGGGCGGTTCCGCACCGGCCGCGGTGGCCCGGGAGCGGCGCAGTACGGCCGCCATCCGGGCCGAGAGGTGCTCGACGGAGAACGGCTTGGTGAGGTAGTCGTCGGCGCCGTCGTTCAGCAGCCGTACGATGTCGGCTTCGTTGTCCCGGGCTGTGGCGATGATCACTGGGACATCGGTGATGCCGCGAAGCATTTTGAGCGCCTCGCCCCCGTCCAGGTCGGGCAGACCGAGGTCGAGGATGACGACGTCGAAGCCGACGTGGGCCACCTCGCGCAGCGCCTCCAGCGCGGTACCGACACTGCGTACCGTATGGCCGGCCTCGGTCAGATGCCGGATGAGGGCCGAGCGTACGAACTGGTCGTCCTCGACCACGAGCACACTTGCCATGGGCGGCACCGTACGCCATGCGGGCGACATCTCCGGACCGGAGTTGACAGCGGGGCGGTGCGGTCCGCGGTGCCCGGCCCGGACTGCCACCGGGCGGGCCGGTGGTGCAGTATGAGCCCAATGCAACGAGGACTGGTTCACGTGGCGGCCTGGACGCTGGCGACCGGGGCCGCGGCCGCCCTGTCGTGGTTCGGCGTGCACACCGTGCTGTCCGGCACGATGTACGACGCCCCGCGTGCCCTGCCCCTGACCAGCCAAGTGGGCTCCTCGGGAGGGAAGTTGGACGGCGCCACCCCGCGGGTCTCCTCCACCCACCGCCCCAAGCCGACCCCCTCCCCCACCCGCAGCACGACACCCGACGACCCCGCGCCGTCACACCCGGCCACGCCGTCGCCCACCGGCTCAGCCCGCCCCCGGCCCCCGGCCCCCGACCGGCCGGGCGGTACCGCGCCGGTGTCCGACGGCCAGGTCAGGAGCTACTCCACGTCGGGCGGCCGGGTGGTCCTCGACATGGACGACCGGTCCGCCGAGCTGGTGTCGGCGACCCCGAACCCGGGCTGGGAGATGCAGGTGTGGAAGCAAGTGGGGTGGCTGCGGGTCGACTTCACCGGCAGCGGCGGGCACACGTCCGTGATCTGCACCTGGAACGGCCATCCGCCGACCGTGCAGACCAGCAATCAGGCGACCTAGGGTGCCGGGACCGGACCCGGGCGGAGCCACATGCCGTGGCCGCGCCCGGGCTCCGGGCTCCGGGCTCCGGGCTCCGGGCTCCGGGCTCCGGGCTCCGGGCCCAAGTCTCCGCCGGTCAGCCCGGCGTGATGCGACCGCGCCAGGCGCCGCTCTCGACGCCCCGCTGCTCGATGTAGTGCTTGAAGCGCTGCATATCACCCTTGACCCGCCGGCCGATGGTGCCTGTCAGGTCAGCGGTCTTCTCCGCCGCCCCGCTGGGCTCGACATCCATCACGAGTTCCACCCGGGTGTGCGTTTCGTCCAGGCGCCGGAAGGAGACGAGGCCCTTCTGCTGGGTCTCGCCGTTCGTGGTGCGCCAGGCGATCCGGTCATCGGGAAGCTGGTCGACGATCTCGGTGTCGAACTCCCTCCGGACGCCGCCGATCTTGGTGGTCCAGCGGTTGTGGCGGTCGTCGAGCTGGGTGACCTTCTCGACGCCCTCCATGAACTTGGGGAACTCCTCGACCTGCGTCCACTGGTTGTAGGCGGTGTGGACCGGGACCTCGACGTCCACCGTCTCCTTCACCGTGCTCATGCTTACGCCTCCTCAGTGGTGACTCTCCTGCGTGCATTCCGAGGCGCGCCGTGCGCGCCCCTTCGCGAGTGCCCACGATCGGCTTTCTTCACTCGCCCGCCGGTTCCCGTTCCGGACGCGGCTCAGCCGCAGCGGTCGGTTCGGGGCTGCGGGGCGGGCCGTCTCGCCTACGGCGGTGAAGGCGCGCTCCAGTCCTCCGGCGAGCGACGGGGCCGTGTTCGTCAAGGACGTCCCGCGGAGCGGCCCCTGCCGTGCGCCCGTCCGCGTCAGTCGAAGACGTCGGCCGGCGGGGCGGGCGAGGCGGTGGCGGTGGCGTCGGTGACCGGGGGCGCGCCGGCGGTGAAGTCCCGCAGCGCGCGGCCGTGTTCGACCCGGCCGGACTGGGGATCGGTCGCCGCCCGCCGGGTCAGTTCGGCGACGGGCAGCTCCGCTTCGGCGGCCAGCAGCACGGCGTTGCCGAAGCGCTTGCCGCGCAGGACGGCCGGGTCGGCGGTCAGACACAGCTCGGGGAAGACCGTACGGACGGTGGCGAGCTGGCCGCGCAGAAACCGCAGCGGCGGCCCGTCGGCGAGATTCGCCGCGTAGAACCCGCCGGGCCGCAGCGCCCGGTGAACCTCCGTCACGAATTCGGTGCTGGTCAGATGCGCGGGCGTGCGGGCGCCGGCGAAGACATCGGCGATGATCAGATCCGCCCAGCCGTCCGGGACCTTCGCGAGGCCGGCGCGGGCGTCGCCGCCGCGCACCCGTATCCGCCAGCCGCTGTCCAGCGGCAGCTGCCGTCGTATCAGCTGGACCAGGGCCGTATCGATCTCCACGACCTGCTGGGTGGACCGCGGGCGGGTCGCGGCGATGTAGCGGGCCAGGGTCAGGGCGCCGCCGCCGAGATGGACGACGCGCAGCGGTTTGCCGGCCGGTCCGGCCAGATCGGCGATGTGCCCGAGCCGCCGCTGATAGGGGAAGTCCAGATACGCCGGGTCGTCGAGGTCCACATGGGACTGCGGGGCACCGTCGATCAGCAGCGTCCAGCCGCGTGGCCGGTCCCGGTCGGGCCGTAGCTCGGCACGCCCGCCGTCCACCGTTCCGGTGACGGGTTCCGGGCCACCGCGCCCGCGTCTGCTCTTCGCCATGTCCTCCAGTATGGCCGGTGCCCGGGATGCCGTATCCGCTGGTCAGCGCGATAGCGGTGCGCGGGAGAGCCGGGGCCCGGAGGCAGGGGGCAGAGTGGCGGACCACCCACGACCGAGGTCAGGGGCGATCCGCCAACTGCACATCACGACCCGTGCCGGTCCGAGGTCGATCCGGACCGGCGGGCGGGTCACCTATTGAGGCAGACGTTTCCGAATGCCGGGTTCAGCAGCGCGGCAGCGTTCAGGCTGTTGCCGCAGATGTTGATCGGGATGTTGATCGGGACCTGGACATTGTTACCGCTGAGAATGCCCGGGGAACCCGCCGCAAAGCCCGCCGCGTTGGCACCACTGCGGTGGTTGTAAAGACCGCGGTGGTCGTGACGGTAGTGGTCGCCACGGTGACGCCCGTGGTCCCCGCTTGCGGATGCGATGCCTGCGCCACCCAGAACCATGGCACAGCCGGCCGCAGTCACCGCGGCGGTCGTAACAAACCGCTTCATCCCATTCTCCTTTCAGTTCGCGAATGGGGCAACCGGTCACAACGAGCGAAATGAGGCAGGGATGCGGGCATTCCCTCTTCCGGGAAATCGTTAGCCCTTCTGGCAGTAACAGCCGGGCGATACGAACTCCGGCATTCCCCTGAATGGCCGCCGCCGGCCGAGGTCCGGCGCGCCTGCCGCGGTTTCCAACATGATTTCTGTCAGAGTGCTCTCCTGTTTGACTGATTGAAGTCGGAGAGGAAGACATGCGGAAGTCGATGGACCGCACCGGGCGCGGCGTCGTATGCGCGCCGGCGTCCTTGGCATTGTCGGCCGCCCGGTCTTCGGCAGTGGCCGCACCGGCCCCCGGGGAATCCGCACGAATTCCTTTCACCGGGCGCAATCACGCCACTCAGCACGGCGGTACCGCCCGCGCCGCCAACTCCAGCAGCGCCACCCTGCGCATCCCGGCCGGCTCCCGGGTGAGTGACGCCCGGCTGTACTGGGGCGGCAGCCTCCGCGGCGGCACACAGCAGACCGCCGGGAACAACGGCCGGGTGCTGATCGCCGAGCCCGGCGGCCGGTACCGGCAGGTGATCGCCGACACCCTGAGCGGACACCGCCCGCATTCCGCGGCCGAGGGATTCCAGGCGTCCGCGGATGTCACCCGACTGGTGCGCAGCAGCGGCGCCGGCGCCTATACCGTGGCGCAGATCAATATGGCGACGGGCCATTCCCGCACCGGCGTCTGGGGCGGCTGGACTTTGGTGGCCGCATACGAGAACAAAAAGCAGCCGCTGCGCGGCATCGCGCTGTGGGACGGTTTCCAGGCGCTGGGCGCGGACCGCCGGGAGCTTTCGCTGCGGCTGCCCGGACCGCGCATCCCGGTGAATTCACACGGCCGGGCCGGCGTGGTGGCATACGACGGCGACCGCGGCCGCGGAAATGACACGCTCTCCGTCCGGGCCGGCCGGCACACCGCGCAGACGGTCCGCGACGCCGCCAATCCGGCGACCGACGTGATGAATTCGACGGTCACCGATTTCGGCCGGCCCACGGTGCGGTGGCCCGCTTACCGGAACACACTCGGATTTGATTCCGACGTATTCGACATCACCCCCGCGCTGCGGCCCGGCGGCGATGGGCTCACCTTCCGCTTCACCACCCGCGATCCCGGATATCTGCTCGGCGCGCTCTTCGTCCAGACCGATACCCGGCGCTGAGCCAAGGGCTGTCCCGGAAATTCCCGCCGTGCCCGGAGAGCAGAGAGCGGATCAGCCGATGACGACGGAGAGCGCGGACGCGCACCGCGCCGCCCGGGTCCCGCCCCGGCCGGCGGTCCCCCGCCCGGCGGCCGCGGTCCGTCCGCCCCGCGGGCCGGGGCGGGAAACCCTGCCCCCGCCCCGGCCCGGCCGCGGCGTACGGCGGCGGACCGTCGCCCCGCTGCTGGCCGCCGACGCGCTGGCCACCGCCGCCACCGCGCTGCTCGTCCTCGGCGCCACGACGCCACCCGCCGCCCTCGGCCTCCTGCTGGCGGGCCTGCTGCTGCTCCACTCCCACGCCGGCCTCTACCGCCCCGGCCCCGCCCCGCGAGTGCTGACCGAACTGCCGACGCTGCTGGGCCGGTCCGCCGTCTGCTGGTGCGCGGCGGCCGCGGTGCTCGCCGCCGTACGCCCCGGACAGGCGCTGTCGCCGGTCCTGCTGGCCGGTGCGGTGGCCGGGCACACCGCGCTGGTCTGCGGCGGCCGGGCCGCGGTCCACCGGGCCCGCCGCCGGGCCGCCCGCCGCCGGCCGCGCGCCACGCTGATCGTCGGCACCGACCCGGCGGCCGGGCAGCTCGCCGCCGTGCTGCACGCCCACCCCGAGTCCGGGATGCGCCCGGTGGGGGTGGTCACCCCGCCGTCCCTGCCGCCCGGCGGGCCCGCGGACGCGCTCCCGTCCCCCACCGGCCCGCCGCTGCCGCGGATCGGCTCCGCGCCCGACCTCACCCGGGCCGTCATCCAGCACACCGTGCGGGACGTGGTGTTCACCCTGCCGCCGTACGGCGATCCGCACACCGCCGCGCTGCTGGGCCGCTTCATCGACCAGGGCTCGGCCGTCTGGCTGGCAGGCCCCGCCGCAGCCCGCGAGGGCCGGACCCCGCATGCCCGCACCGACCATCTGTGGGGCTTCCCCTGCCGGCGTCTGGAGACCGCCCCGCCCCGGCACGGCGGCGGGAGCAAACGGCTGCTGGACCTCACGCTGGCCGCGTCCGCGCTGGTGCTCACGGCGCCCTTGCTGCTGGGCTGCGCCCTCGCCGTCCGGCTCGCCGACGGTCCCGGCGTGCTCTTCCGGCAGGAACGCATCGGCCGCGGCGGCCGCACCTTCACCCTGCTGAAGTTCCGCACCTGGCACCCGAGCGACGCACACGAGGCGGCGACGCGCTGGAGCCTGGCCGACGAGCACCGGATGAGCCGGACCGGCCGGCTGCTGCGGCGCACCTCGCTGGACGAGCTGCCGCAGCTGTGGAACGTGCTGCGCGGCGAGATGAGCCTGGTCGGGCCGCGGCCGGAACGCCCCTTCTTCGTCGAGCAGTTCCTCCGCAGCTGCCCGGAGTACGGCGCCCGGCACCGGATGCCGGCGGGCATGACCGGCCTGGCGCAGGTGCACGGGCTGCGCGGCGACACCTCCATCGAGGACCGGGCCCGCTTCGACAATCTCTACATCGACAGCTGGTCGCTGCGGCTGGACCTGCTGATCCTGCTGCGCACCGTGGCCTCGGTGGTGCGGCTGGAGGGCAGATGAGCGCGGGCGCGCCGCCGCCCCGCCCCGGCCGCACCGCCGCGGTGCCCGCCCTGCCCGGCAGACCCGGGGGCGACCACGCCTGGGACCCGCCGGACCCCCGTGACCGCGCCCGGCATCCGCTGCGGCGCCGTGCCCTGCCCCCCGACCGGACCACGACCCCGGCCGCTACCCCTGGAGGCATCCGGTGAAGGTTCTGCATGTGATCACAGACCTCGACGTGGGCGGCGCCGAACAGCAGCTGCGGCTGCTGCTGCGCCGGCTCCCCGTGCCCTGCGAGGTCCTCACCCTGACCAGTCCGGGCCCGGTCGCCGAGGGCATCGAGGCCGACGGCACCCCCGTCACCCACCTCGGGATGACCGGCAACCGGGACCTGACCGCGCTCCCCCGTCTCACCCGGCTGATCCGCGACGGCGGCTACGACCTGGTGCACACCCACCTCTACCGGGCCTGCGTCTACGGCCGGGTCGCCGCCCGGCTGGCCGGCGTACGGGCCGTGGTCGCCACCGAACACTCCCTGGGCGACGCGGTCATCGAGGGCCGCCGGCTGACCCGTGGCGTCCGCACGCTCTACCGGGCCACCGAACGGCTGGGGACGGCCACCGTCGCCGTCTCGGACACCGTCGCCGCCCGGCTGCGCCGCTGGGGCGTACCGGAGCAGCGGATCCATGTGGTGCCCAACGGCATCGAGGCACACCGTTTTGGATTCGATCCGGGGGCACGGGCGCTGGTGCGGACCCGGCTGGGGCTGCCGCTGGACGCCTTCGTGGTCGGTGGCGCAGGGCGGTTGGTGCCCGGCAAACGGTTCGACGTACTGGTCCGGGCGGTGACCCAACTTCCGGGCGTACACCTGCTGTTGGCGGGCGCGGGACCGGAGCGGGACATGCTGCGGCGGATGGCGGAGCAGTTCGGCTCGGGCGACCGGATCCATCTGCTGGGCGAACGTGACGGGGCGGTCGATGGGGCGGTCGATGGGGCAGTCGGTGGAACGGCCGAGGGGGCACCCGACGGCCGAGGGGCCGCCGGGCCCGATATCCCCGGGCTGCTCTCGGCCATCGACGTCTTCGTCTCGCCCTCCCCGGACGAGGCGTTCGGCCTGGCCGTCCTGGAGGCGCTCGCGTCCGGCCTGCACGTCCTCTACGGCAGCTGCCCGGCCGTCGACGAACTCCCCGCCGACCAGGCCCCCGGCGCCCGCCACTTCGGCCTCAACGTCCATGAACTGGCCACCGCCCTACGGGAACTGCGACGCCAGGGCCCGGGCCGGCTGCCGGTGCCGCCCGTGGTGCGGCGCTACGACATCGCCCGCAGCGCCGAGGCCCTGATGTCCGTGTACGAGCAGGCCCTGGCCGACACCCCGGCCCGGCGCGGCGGCCCGACCGCGGTACCGCCACGCCAGGGGCGGGCGGCCGCGCTCCCCCCGGCGAGCGTGTCACTGCCGGATCCGGCACGGTCGCCGGATCCGTCGCCGGATCCGTCGCCGCTCTCGAATCGGTAGGCGGGGGGCAGTTGCCAGGCACAGCACCGCCCCGCACCTCACCACACAAAGAGAAAGCGCAGGGAACTTCCATGTACGACCTCGTCGTGGTGGGCGCCGGCCCCTACGGACTCTCGATCGCCGCGCACGCGGCGGCGGCCGGACTGCGGCTGCGGGTCCTGGGCCGGCCGATGGCCTCGTGGCGCGATCACATGCCCGACGGCATGCTCCTCACGTCCGCGCCCTGGTCGACCGACCTCTCCGACCCGGCCGGCGGCCACACCCTGGCCGACTACTGCGCCGCCCACGAGCTGACCGCCGAGCACGGCGTCCCGCTGCCCCTCGGCACCTTCGCCGCGTACGGCAGCTGGTTCGGCGAACGGGCGGTGCCGCAGGTCGAGGAGGTCACCGTCACCGCCGTACGCCCGGACGGTGACGGCTTCCACGTCGAGACGGACACCGGCGAGCAGATCGCGGCCCGGACCGTGGTGCTCGCCGTCGGTGTGCTGCCGTTCGTCAACCGCCCCTGGCCGCTGCTCGAACTGCCCCCGGAACTCGCCTCGCACAGCAGCGACCACCGCGATCTGCGCCGCTTCGGCGGCCAGGACGTCACCGTGATCGGCTCCGGGCAGTCCGCGCTGGAGACCGCGACCCTGCTGGCCGAACAGGGCGCCCGGCCCCGCCTCGTGGCCCGCGCCGACGAGCTGCACTGGCACGCCCCGCCACCGCCACTGGAGCGCGGCCGGCTGCGGGCGCTGCGCGCACCGCACTCCGGGCTCGGCACCGGCTGGCCGAGCTGGCTGTGGTCGGAGCTGCCCGGGGCGGTGCGCCGGCTGCCCCCGGCGACCCGGGTGCGTCTCGCCACGCACGTACCGGGCCCGGCGGGCGCGTGGTGGCTGCGGGAGCGCTTCGAGCCGGCGGTGCCGGTCCTGCTGGGCCACCGGATCCGGGCGGCGACTCCTCACGAGGACGGGGTGCGGCTCCAACTCACCCATACGGACGGCGGTTCCGAGACCATCGACACCGACCACGTGGTGGCGGCCACCGGCTTCACCCCGGACCTCGGGCGGCTGCGGCTGCTCCACCCCCGGGTGCGCACCACCCTGCGGACGGTGGGCGGCAGCCGGGCGCCCGAACTGAGCGCCGGGTTCGAATCGTCCTGGCCCGGACTGTTCTTCGCGGGGCTGCTGTCCGCGCCGTCGTTCGGCCCGTCGATGCGCTTCGTGTACGGCGCGGCCTTCACCGCGGCGCGGCTGCTGCGCGGCGTACAGCGCCGGCTCGGCGACCGCCGCGGCGCCACCACCATCCCCCGCCCGGCGCGGGACAGCACCCCGGCCGCGCACTAGGGGTTGACCTCGGAGTCCCGCCCGCCCGAAGGGGCCGCCCGGCAGTGGCCGGACGGCCCCTTTCGCGTGCGGCCCCTCCCGCGTGTGGCCCGCTCGCGTACGGCCCTCTCGCAGGCGGCCCGGCCGGGGTCACTGACAGCGGTCGACGGCCTCGATCGTGCGGGCCGCCTCGCCGAGTGCCGCGCGCAGGACGGCCGGATCGGTGGCGGCGGCGCCCGCGCCCTCCGGCGGCACCAGCCAGCCGGTGCCGGTCACCGGCGGCTCCTCCGGGGCCCCTTCCTCGCACAGCGCGCCCAGGGCGATCCCCCGCCCGGAGGTCTGGGTGCAGGCACTGCCCGGCACGTCCCAGCCGTCCGCCGTGCCCGCGGGCACGAGGAAGCCGAGGGTGTCGCAGGCGCCGTCGTGCAGGACGGGGCCGACCCCGTCCCGCAGCCGGAGGATGTCGACGGCTTCCAGACCCTGCCGGGCGGGCACCGTGACGAGGTCACACGCCTGGGCCGGTACGGCCGGTGTCCCGGCCGCGACGGCCGGCCCCCGCCCGCCGCCGGCCCGGCCCGCGGACCCGTTGCCGCCCCTGCTCACGCCGGTCTCCCACACGGAGAACCCCTCCTCCTGCACGTACCCGAGCCTTTACACCGACTTCAACGGCCGGACGTGTCAACAGCTACGGCGGCGTAACGCTGCAAAGGATGGCAGTTCATGGCAGATCGCGCGCGAGATATCCGATTTGTAGCCAAACTGTGCGTATCGGAGCCATCACAGCCGGTACGGTCAACCCGCCGCACCGCCAGGAGGCGGCAACGCCACCTGATGGCACGGAGAGGGCACGGAGAGGGTCCGCCATGGCGTCGCCAGCAGCTAGTTCAGCGTCGTCCCGCACCGTACCCGCCCGCCCGAACCTCGCTTTCCGACAGCTGCGCGGCCGGCTGTCACCGGGCGAGTTCGCGGCGGCGGTCCGACGGTCCGCCCGTGAGATCGGCGAACAGGTCTCGTGCGACGCCCGCTATGTGGGCCGCGTCGAGTCCGGGGAGATCCGGTGTCCGAACTACGCCTACGAGCGGGTGTTCCGGCACATGTTCCCCGGGCTGACGCTGCCCGACATGGGCTTCGCGCCGCGCGAGGCGGTACGCGGACGGGGGGCGCGTACGGCGGCGGTCGGCGCCGCGCCCCTGGCAACCGACCCCGACCACCGCGATACCCGTATCCAGATCTGCGAGGAGAGCGACGTGCTGCGTCGCGCGTTCATCACCGGCGGCCCGGCAGCAGCCCTGGGCTTCGCCGCCCTGCATCCCATCGAGGCCGCTGCCGCCGCCGCGTCCGCCCATGTGCCGGGCCCGCGCGCGCCCGCCACCGGGCGGCCCGGAGCCGCCGAGGCCGCCGCGGTCGAGGAGGCCGTCCGCCACATCCGGCTGCTGGACGACCGGCACGGCGCGGAGGGCATCTACCGCCGCGCCACCCAGCCGCTGCGCGCCGCCTACGAGTTGCTGGACGCGGGCGTACAGCGCAGATCGGTCTCCGACCGGCTGCACGCGGGGGCGGGTGAACTCGCCATCACCGTCGGCTGGCTGGCGCATGACTCGGGACGCTTCGGCGACGCCAGATCGCACTACGCGGAGGCCCTGGCCACCGCCCGGGTCTGCGGTGACGCCGCCCTGGAGGCGCACGCGTTCTGCAATACGGCCTTCCTCGCCCGCGATGCCGGCCGGCCGCGGGAGGCGGTGCGGGCCGCGCAGGCGGCGCAGCAGGCCGCCAAGCAGCTGGCCTCGCCGCGGCTGCTGTCGCTGCTGGCGCTGCGGGAGGCGGGCGGCTGGGCGGGGCTGGCCGACCGGGCCGGCTGTGAGCAGGCGCTGGCGCGGGCCGAGCGGCTGTTCGCGGGCGGGCCGCGGGACGGCGACCCGGAGTGGATGACGTTCTACGGCGAGGCCGAACTGGCGGGCCTGGAGGCGCAGTGCTGGTCGGCGCTGGGTGACGCGGGGCGCGCGGTGGAGCATGCGCGCCGGGCGGTGGCGCTCCAGAATTCCCATTTCACCCGCAATATCGCGCTGTTCACCGCGGAGCTCGCGGGCGATCTCGCGGACAGCGGCGAGCCCGAGGAGGCCGCCGCGGCCGGGAGCCGGGTGCTGTCCCTGCTGGAGGAGGTCCGTTCGGCCCGTATCCGGACGATGCTCGACGAGACGGCCCGGACGCTGCGGGCCCACCACGACGGCGGTGTGGTCGCCGACTTCCTGGAGCGGCACGCGGCCTCGGCCGGGTCCGGTGGCGGGACGCCGGCCGGGGACTCGGCCGGCTGACGGCCCGCCCGCCGGCATCGGCCGCCCGCGGGCCGGGCCCGACGCCCCGTCAGGCGGCTGCGGCGCCGCCCCCGGCCGGGCGGCCGCCGTTCGGCCCAGGCGTCCGGTGTCGCCGTTCAGCCCAGGTGTCCGGTGTCGTCGGTCAGCCCAGGTGTCCGGTGTCGTTCCAGCGCTCGATCGCCGGTTCGCCGTAGGCCCAGCCGAGCACCGACAGGGACGTCGGGTCCAGCCGGATCCGGGCGCCGAAGGAGATGTCCAGGCCCAGCCAGCGGGCGCCGAGGGTGCGCAGGATGTGGCCGTGGGCGAAGACCAGCACATCGCGGTCGGCGGACCGGGCCCAGCTGACGACCTCGTCCGCCCGCGCGGCGACCTCGGCGAGCGTCTCCCCCTCCGGCACCCCGTCGCGCCAGAGGAGCCAGTCCGGCCGGCCGGACTTGATCTCGGCCGGGGTCAGGCCCTCGTACGCGCCGTAGTCGACCTCCATCAGCGCGTCCCACGGCTGCGCCCGGTCGCCGAAGCCGGCCAGCTCACAGGTCTCACTGGCGCGTACCAGGGGGCTGGTGCGGACCTCGACACCCGGCAGTCCGCCCCAGGGGGCACGGTGCAGCCGCTCGCCCAGCAGCTTGGCGCCGCGCCGGCCCTCGTCCAGCAGCGGGACGTCCGTACGGCCGGTGTGCCTGCCGGAGAGGGACCACTCGGTCTGCCCGTGTCTGGCCAGGAATATGCGCGCTGCCATGGTCGTACCTCTCGCCGATCGCTCGGCTGCTCGTTGCTCGGTGCGGGCGGCGGTGACCGCGGGCCTTCCATCATCGCGCATCAGGTCGATTTGTCCCTGACCGGGGAGGGCCTCCCGCCCGGAGGCGGGCTCCCCGGGGCGCTCCCGGATACGGCACAGGGGGCGGGGAGCGGCATCCGGCGACGGCCGGCCGGCGGGCGAGCGCCCCGCATGTCGGTGCCGGATGCGAGACTTCCGCGGGTGAACGTTTCGCGCGAGAGTCGATCCGCGTCGGCCGCCCCTCCGGCGGAGCAGCCGACGGCCACGCCGAGCCTGCGGCAGCGGCTCGCCGAGCTGCGCGGCCCCGGCGTCCGCCCCCGCTCGCTCGACGCCCGCGCGCTGGCCGCGCTGGCCGCCAACCCCGGCTGCCGGCGCCGCGCGCTGCTGGACGGCGCGGGCATCGACAAGGGCGCGCTGGCCCAGGCACTGGGCTCGCCGGCGGCGTACGGCCAGTCCCAGTTCGCGATCGTCCGCGGCAACGCCTTCGAGGCCCGGGTGAAGGCCGACGGCGGCACGGAGCTGCTGCGGCTGCTGCACGAGCGGCTGGCGCCGGGCACCCCGCCGCCCGTGCCGGAGGAGGTCGCCACCCCCGAGCTGTCCGCAGCCGGGCCGGAGGGCCGGGCGGCGCGTACGGCGCTGGCGCTGCGCGAGGCGACCGCGGCCGGCGGCTGGGCGCTGCTCGACCATCCGATGCTGGTCGTCGAGGTGGCCGGTTCGCCGGCCTATGTGGAGCCGGACGCGGTGGTGGTGCATCCGGACGGCAGCTGGACGGTCGTCGAGATCAAGTCCTTCCCGATGATCGACGGTTCGGCGGACGCCGCCAAGGTGGGCGCCGCCGCGCGGCAGGCGGCCGTGTATGCGCTGGCCCTGGAGCCGGTCGCCGGTCATGTCGCCGCGCACACCGGCCGCGCGGTGCGGGTGCGCGACCGGGTGCTGCTGGTGTGCCCGAAGGACTTCTCCAACCTCCCCACGGCCGCCGCCGTCGACGTCCGCAAGCAGCTGGCCACGACCCGGCGGCAGCTGTCCCGGCTCACCCGGGTCGAGGAGATCGCCGCCGCCCTCCCCCCGGAGACCACCTTCGACCTGCGGCTGGCGGACGACGGGAAGACGGCGACCCGTCCGCCCGAGGAGCTGGCCGAGGCCGTCGAGGTGGTCGGCGCGGCCTACGCCCCCGAGTGCCTGGCCGCGTGCGAGCTGGCCTTCCACTGCCGCACGCGCTCCCGTGCGGACGGCGCGGTGGAGGCGCTGGGGCGCGGCGTCCGGGGCGAGTTGGGCGGGCTGCGCACCATCGAGGAGGTGCTGGCGGCGGCCCGTCCCCAGGATCCGGAGCCCCCTGCCGCCGACGGGCCGGACGACCCGGCCGTCGTCGCGCTGCGGCGGGCCGCCGCGCTGCGGGACGGGGCGCTGGCCCGCCCCACCGTGCCGGGACCGCGAGCGGAGGAGCCGGGATGTCACTGATCGAGACGCTGGCCCGGATGGAGGCGGTGGCGGCGGGCCGCGCCCAGCCGCGGTGCACGGTCCGGCACCGCCATCTGGCCGAACGCCCGCTGGTGTTCGTCCCGTTGACGACCGCGGGCGAGGCCGGTGCCCCGCTGGGCGCGCTGGTCGGCACGGACCGCGAGAAGCCGGCGCTGCTGGCCGTGCCGCAGCCGCGCGACCGCGATCTGCGGTTCGCGTTCCTCGCCGAGCTGGCGGAGACGGTGCTGCCGTATGTGGACGGCTTCGCGGACGCCATCGAGTGGGAGGAGCGCAAGGAGACCGACCCGGAGACCGGCAAGAAGGTCCCGGTGCAGGTCGAACTGTGCGCGGATGCCCCGCAGTTGATCGTGCCGAGCGCCGCCGGTATCGAGTTCGTCCGGCTGCTGGGCCGCTCGATGCGGTTCCGGCGGACGGCCGAGCAGGAGCCCGAGGCGCCGTATCCCGCGCCGCCGCATGTGCCACTGCTGGGCCGCTGGCTGACCCATTTCGGCGAGCGGGCGCGGGTCCCGGGCGCGAGCCTGCTGCTGTCCATGACGGGCCTGCTGACCCGCCATTGGGCGACGGGCCAGAGCGTGCTGGAGGACCAGCACCTGGGCGCGCTGCTCTCCTGGATCGACCCGCCGCCGGGGACGTCGGGCCGGGCGGCGGCCGAGCTCGCGGAGTCGGCGCGGGACGCGGACGGGCAGCTGCGGTGCCCGCCGGCCGGCCCGGCCACCGACCCGGCGTTCGACAACCGGCTGCTCGCCCCCGCGATGGCCCGCTACGACGCCGGGCTGCCGGGCGCCGAGGAGGCGCTCCGCACCCTCGTCGAGGGGCAGTTGCGGCCGACCTGGGACGCCGTCTGGCACGGCATCGACCTGCTGCGGACGCTCCCCGCGGGCGCCCGGGTCCCCGACCGCTGGAAGCGCGACCGCTGGTCGTACACCGCGCACCGGGACCGGATCCGCGCCGGGGAGCCCCCGCAGCCCAAGCAGGACGACGCCGTCACCGCCGCGCAGAAGCTGTCCGCGCGGGAGACCGCCCAGGCCCAACTGGACGCCCAGGAAGCCCTGGACGACCCGCTGGTGATGGCCGGGCGCCGGCTGGCCGGGGAGGCGTTCCAGGGCACGGTCACCGCCGTCGAGATGGCCTTCTCCGAGGGCAAGCGGCCGATGCCGCGCCCGCTGGTCACGCTGCGGACGGCCGACCGGCCGCAGCTGTCCGGGGGCGGCAAGCTCTACCGTCCCCTGGCGGACGGCAGGACCCAGACCGCCGAATACGTGGCGGCCGGGGAGCCGGGGATCCTGGTGATCCGGCTGACGGGCGGGATGGGGCGCGGGAAGACGCCGGAGCCCGGTTCGGTGCCGGAGCCGGGCGACGCGGTGTGCTGGACGCTGTTCGAGCACGCCCCGCGCGGCGGCCCGGAGCTCCCGGATCCCGAGGACACCCCATGGACCCATGGCGGCCCGCCGCCCGGCGCCGCGGACCTGCCGCACCCCGCCCCCGACCCCGTGACCGCGGAGGACTTCCTGTGACCGGCGCCCGGCCCTCGACCACCCTGGAGAACGCTCCCGTATGACGGCCACTCAGGACCCATGGGGGTACCTCCCACGCCGTTCAGGCAGTGGGGGAACCACTACGGACGGTCCCTTCGACCCCGCTGCCGCGGCCGCCGCGGCGACCGAGGCGATCCTGCGGGACACCCTGCACGGCACCCGGCGCGGCGTGGTCGTGGACTCCCCGCCCGGCGCCGGCAAGTCCACCCTCGTGGTGCGGGCGGCCCGCGAACTGGCCGCCGCCGGACGCCCGTTGATGGTGGTCGCACAGACCAACGCCCAGGTCGACGACCTGGTGCTGCGGCTCGCCGAGAAGGATCCGCGGCTGCCGGTCGGCCGGCTGCACAGCAGCGAGCCCGGCGCGTTCGACCCGGCGCTGGCCGAGCTGCCCGCGGTCCGTACGTCCGCGAAGATCGCCGATCTGGCCGGGCTGGACATCGTGGTCTCGACGGCCGCGAAATGGGCGTACACCAAGGTCGACGAGCCATGGCGGCACGCCATCGTGGACGAGGCGTATCAGATGCGCTCCGATGCGCTGCTGAGCGTCGCCGGGCTCTTCGAGCGGGCGCTGTTCGTCGGCGATCCGGGCCAGCTGGACCCCTTCAGCGTGGTCGGCGCGGAGCAGTGGGCGGGGCTGGCCTACGACCCGTCGTCCAGCGCGGTCGCCACCCTCCTGGCCCACAACCCCGACCTGCCACAGCACCGGCTGCCGGTCTCCTGGCGGCTGCCCGCCTCAGCGGCGCCGCTGGTCTCCGCCGCGTTCTATCCGTACACCCCGTTCCGCAGCGGCACCGGCCACGGCGACCGCCGGCTGGCGTTCGGGGTGCCGGGCGACGGCTCGGGCGTGGACCGGGTCCTGGACGAGGCCGCCGAGTCCGGCTGGGGCCTGCTGGAGCTTCCGGCCCGCCATACCCCGCGTACGGACCCGGAGGCGGTGCGCGCGGTGGCCCATGTCGTGCGCCGGCTCCTCGACCGCGGTGGCGCCACGACCAGCGAGGCGCCCGGGGCCGCGGAGGGGGCCGCGCCCGCCCCGGCACCGCTGACCGCCGCCCGGATCGCGGTCGGCACCGCCCATCGTGACCAGGCGGCGGCGGTCCGCGCCGCGCTCGCCGAGCTGGGGGTGACCGGCGTCGCGGTGGACACCGCCAACCGCCTCCAGGGCCGCGAGTTCGATGTCACGGTCGTCCTGCACCCGCTGTCCGGCCGGCCCGACGCCACCGCCTTCCATCTGGAGACCGGTCGGCTGTGCGTGCTCGCCTCCCGCCACCGGCACGCCTGCATCGTGGTGTGCCGGGCGGGCGTCGCCGGCCTGCTGGACGAACACCCCTCGACCGAGCCGGTCCGCCTCGGCGTCACGGTCAAGTTCCCGGACGGCTGGGAAGCCAACCACGCCGTCCTCGCCCATCTCGCGGAACACCGGGTGACCTGGCGCCCTTAGGAGCGTCACCCGGACGGCGCCCCGGCAGCGCGTACGGCCACTCCGCGGGGCCCACTTGCGCGCAGCGGGACAATGGAATGCGGCACACGATCTGGAGGTAGGTACATGTCCGAGCCGCGACCGGCTCCCGACCCGCGTGGTACGGCGCCCGGACCACGGCGGCTGAAGCCCGCGCAGCTGCTCTTCGAGCCGCCCGAGGCCGTCGCCGACCCCGAGCACTTCTTCGGCCTGGAGTCGATGGAGGACCCGCGCGAGCTGCTCGGCCGCGCCACGGAGCTGACCCTGGCCTTCCGCGCCGCGGCCGACCGCGCCACGGAGTTCCAGGCGCTGGCCGCGGCCCAGCTGTCCGACCCCAGCCGGTTCGACCGGCTGCCGCTGGCCGTGCTCGCCGAGCAGGCGGAGTGGACCGAGGACTATGCGCAGAAGATGATCGAGTTCGGCCGCAGCCTGATGCGCAGCGGCAGCACCCTGCCGGGCGACATGGACTGACCGCACCGGCCCGACGGCCCCCGGGAATCCCACCCGCCCGACCTGCCTCACCAGCGGCCCATGGTCCATGATCATGGGCCGCTGGCATATGCAAGGGGGGAAAGATACCGGCTCCCCCACCGTCCCGTCCCGTTTTCCGCCAATCGGCCAAGTACCGTGTGCCGGCTGGGTAGACCTGTCCCCATGAGCGACTGGCTGCCTGAGACCCCCCGCACCCTGGCCTTTCCGACCGCGGCTTATGTCACCCTCGCGGGCGCCGACTGGCTCGCCTCGGCCAGCCCCCATCCGGACGAGATGCACGCCCTGTGGGCCACCCGGCCGGCCGCACCCAGCGCACTGCCCTGCGGTACCGCCTTCGACGTGATCAACGCCCCGGCGCTCTTCGGGCGGCGGATGGTGGACCGCTTATGGTCCGACGGCCCCGGCTCGGGGCCGGTGGCGGCGCACCGCGGCCGCATCCTGCTGTTCGCCGCCCCGGGCACCGCCCAGCGGCTGCCGGCGCTGCTCGTCTGGGAGGAGTGGGCCACCGCCGTCCCGCCGCTGCTGTGCCACGGCAGCGGTGACGCGGTCACCATCCCGCCGCTGCACCCCCGCCGGAGCCCCGCCGTGGACCGGGCCGCGGGCGCCGGCGCCCCGGCCGACGCGGACCCGGCCGGCCCGTCCGCCTCCCGGTGGCTGGTGGCACCGGACGTCCGCAACCCCTGGCTGCCCGGTCCCGACGTGCTGCTCTGGGCCTGTGTCCGCGCGGCCCGCTCGATGGCCGGCCCGGCGCCTGAAGCCGCAGCTCAGCCCCCTGTTTCGCTGCTGACCGCGGGCTGAGACAAACCGATTTTTGTCCTCCCCGACCATGATGCTAATGTTTTCCCCGTCAGCAGGCGCCGCTAGCTCAGTTGGTTAGAGCAGCTGACTCTTAATCAGCGGGTCCGGGGTTCGAGTCCCTGGCGGCGCACAGACGGTCGAAGGCCCTCACTCCGGTGGGGGCCTTCGTCATTGCGGTGGACGGCACGGTCAGCCGCGGTTCACCTTCACCGCCCAGTCCCCGTCGGCCATCCGGCCCTCGACCTGGATGCGGACGCCGTCCTCGGCGTCGTCCAGGCTCTCCCCCACCCCCAGCGGCGCGTCCGCGAGCGGCGGATAGACCGAGGTGCCCCAGCAGGCCGAGGTGGCCGGATGCCCGTCGAGCACCTGCACCGGGCCCGACCCGGAGGCCGTCCGGCTGTGCACGCGGTAGACCAGGACGCCCTCGGTGCACAGGGCGCGGTCATTGCCCCTGGCACCGCGTGCCTCGATGGCGAGTGCGCTGTCGGGGCCCGTACGGACCACCAGCAGCCGAGGGCGGCGCTGGGCGCGGGGCTCCTTGGGGGCGGACAGGGGCCGCAGGGAGTGCATGGCGGGTCCGGTCAGCGCGACGCAGTCAACCTGGCTGTCGGCGATCCAGCCGAGCTTCCACTTGTGCCAGGCGAACGGGTCGGGCGCCAGTCCGAACTGGCTGCCCATGAGGTCCCAGTCGCCGACGTAGGTGTCCCAGTCGCCCTTGCCGTCCTCCGGCCGGTGGTAGAGGTCCGGCAGGTCGAAGACGTGCCCGGTCTCGTGGGCGAGGACATTGCGGTCCGGCGGGCTCTGCTCGAAGACGGTGACGAAGCGGCGCAGGTCGTGGTCGTCGGCGTGCATCGGCCGGTCGAGGTTGACGACCTTGGTGGCGTCCGAGTCGACGCCGGGGGCGTCCGGGTCGGCGACGAAATAGACCACGTCGTAGCGGCTGAAGTCGATGGACGGATCGGCGGCGGTGACCGCGTCGTGCAGGTAGGACGAGCGCCGGCCGGCGTCCCAGTCGCGCCGTATCCCGTAGGCGGCGGACGCGCGCGGCATCCGCACCCAGTGGCGGTGGATGTGCGGGCGCAGCCGGAACTTCCCGTAGGAGGCGCGGTCGAAGAAGCCGGAGGTGGCGGGGAAGTAGGCGCGGGACAGCTCCTGCGGCGCCGAGAGGGGCCGGGCGTCCGGGAAGGACAGATAGATCATCACGGCGTTGAGCGGGCGGTCCGGGCGCGGATAGGAGCCGTTCCAGCTGTCGACGCCCTCGGAGTGGTGCGCGTCGGTGCGTCCCAGGGCGCACGGGAGCACGGCCTCGGAGGCGGTGGCGGGTCCGGCGACGATGGAGGTCGCGATGAGCGCGCTCAGAGAGGTGGCGACGGCCGCGACGCGCCGCAGGCTGCGGCGCTCCACCCCGTCGAGCGTCTGGGCGCGCGGCACACATACCTCCAGGGACGGATTCGGAGACCTCATCTACCCTGTGGCGATTTAATGCTATTCGTCCTGTTTTGACGGCCCAGACGGGTGACCGGCGCGTCTTGGCCCTCCCGTAACGGAAAGTCACAAACGACCAAGGGGGCAATCCGTACGAACAGAGCCGGGCAGAAATGGCTGAAGTTCCGTCACGCGGGCGGGCGATCACGGCTGCGTCGCTGGATCGGCCGTCGTGCCAGCCTCTATGATCGCCACACTTTCCAGCGCGAGACCCCCCTCCATCACGAGACAGCGCCACGCGGGAGCGAGCAGTGAGCGGACACCCCGACAGCCCGGGCCGCACGCCCGGAGCGACGCTCCCCTCAGTGACGGAGCGTGAGGACACGACCAAAGAATCCACCGAGGCCCGGCCGGCCCCGAGCGGGCCCGGCGACGACACCGCCGCCTCGCTCGGCGACTACCGCGCCACCTTCTACGCGGCGCGGGTGGCGATGGCCGTCCTCAACCGCGACGGCCTGGTCCTCGCCGCCAACCCGGCCTTCGGCGAGCTGGTCGGCACCGCCCCGGACGGGCTGGTCGCCGCCACCGCGGCGGACCTGACCGACCTCGGCGCCGACCCACGGGTGTGGACCGCCTACCGCGAGGTGCTGTGCGGCCGCAGCGACCGGATGCACTGCACCCGCCGCCTCAAACACCCCGAAGGGCACTCCGTCTGGGTGGAGGTGACCGTCGAGCCGCTCACCCCGGAGCCGCTCAGCGGCGAGGAGCGGATGCTGCTGTCGGTGGCGGACATCAGCGACCGGCACGATCTGCTGGCCCGGCTGCGGCACCTCCAGATGCACGACCCGGTGACCCGGCTGCCCAACCGGGCACTGTTCTTCGAGCGGCTCGCCGCCGCCCTGGAAACGGCCTCCTTCGCGCCGTCCGGCACCGGCCGCATCGGGCTCTGCTACCTCGACCTGGACGGCTTCAAGGCCGTCAACGACACCCTCGGGCACCGCGTCGGCGACCGGCTGCTGAGCGCGGTGGCGCAGCGGCTGACGCGCTGCGCGGAGGCGGCGGCGGAGCGCGGGCCGGGCCGTGGCGGGCACCTGGTCGCCCGGCTCGGCGGTGACGAGTTCGCTCTTTTGGTGGAGGACTCCACCGGCACCGATCAGCTCGCCGAGCTGGCCCAGTGTGTGCTGGACGCGCTTCAGCGCCCGTTCGACCTGGCCGGGCAGCGGCTGTCGGTCTCGGCGAGCATCGGCGTCGTGGAGCGGACCGCCACCGGCACCACCGCGACCGGCCTGATGCAGGCCGCGGACACCACGCTGTACTGGGCCAAGGAGGACGGCAAGGCCCGCTGGACGCTCTTCGACCCGGAGCGCAACGCCCACCGGATGACCCGGCAGGCGCTCTCCAGCACCCTGCGGCCGGCCGTGGACCGCGGCGAATTCACCCTGGAGTACCAGCCGCTGGTCGGGCTGGGCGACGGCCGGGCGCAGGGGGTGGAGGCGCTGGTGCGCTGGCGGCATCCGCAGTTCGGGACGCTGTCGCCGAATCGGTTCATCGCCCTGGCGGAGGAGAACGGCGCGATCGTCGAGCTGGGCCGCTGGGTGCTGGAGCGGGCCTGCTATCAGGCGCGCGCCTGGCAGCTGGCCCACCCCGGCGAGCCGCTCTTCGTCAGCGTCAATGTGGCCGTACGTCAGGTGTGGGACTCCGACCTGGTGGCGGATGTCGCCGGGATTCTCGCCGAGACCGGGCTGCCGCCGGAGCTGCTCCAGCTGGAGCTGACCGAGTCGGCGGTGATGGGCTCGGCCGGCCGCCCGCTCCAGGCCCTCCAGGCGCTGAGCGACATGGGCGTACGGATCGCCATCGACGACTTCGGCACCGGCTACTCCAACCTCGCCTACCTCAGCCGCCTCCCGGTCTCCGTACTGAAGCTGGACGGGTCCTTCGTCCGCGGCTTCCGCTCGCAGGAGCATCCCAACCCGGCGGACGAGATGATCGTGGAGGCGCTGGTGGCGCTGGCACACCGGCTCGGCCTCACGGTCACCGCCGAGTGCGTGGAGAGCGCCGAGCAGGCCGAACGGCTCCGCCGGATCGGCTGCGACACCGGCCAGGGCTGGCTCTACTCCCGCCCCGTCGCCCCCGACCGCGTCGCCGCCCTCCTCGACGCGGGCCGGCACACGGGAGCCTGAGGGGACCACGGCTCACCGACGCGGGCGGGCCCGGACGCGGCCCGGTGCGGGCGGGCTCCGACGCGCGCCCGGTGCGGGTGGAACAACGTTCCGCCCGCACCGGAAGAGAATCCCGCCGCGACGGCGCGCCACCCCCACGGCGAGGGTCCGGCGGAATCACCACCGGCCGCAACCACCACGTACGAACACCCTAGGCCGGCAGGCCATACGCATCGGCGATCAGCTCGTACGAGCGCAGCCGGGCCGCGCCGCCATGCGCGTTGGCGGTGATCATCAACTCGTCGGCGCCGGTGCGCTTGGCGAGATCGTCCAGGCCGTGGCGGACGGCGTCCGGGGTGCCGTGGATGACATTGCCGAGCCAGCTGTCGACGAAGCCCCGCTCCAACTCGTTGAAGCGGTACGCCTCGGCCTCCTCCGGGCTCGGGACGAGACCGGGGCGGCCGGTGCGCAGCCGGACCATGGACAGCGCGCCGGTCATGACCTGGCGGCGGGCCTCCCGCTCCTCGTCGGCGGCCAGCGCCGCGACCCCGATCAGGGCGTACGGCTCCGCCAGCGCCTCGGAGGGGCGGAAGGAGGCGCGGTAGAGGTCCAGCGCGGGGAGGGTGTTGGCCGCGGAGAAGTGGTGCGCGAAGGCGAACGGCAGGCCGAGGGTGCCGGCCAGCCGGGCGCTGAAGCCGGAGGAGCCCAGCAGCCACAGGGGCGGGCGGTGCGGGTCCTGGACCCCGCCCGGCGAGGTGGCCTGGACCGGGCCGGGGACGGCGTGGATCTTGGCGTACGGATGGCCGTCGGGGAAGGAGTCGTCCAGGAAGCGGGTCAACTCGGCCAGCTGCGCGGGGAATTCGTCCGCCCCTTCGTGGAGACGCTCGGTCCTGCGCAGGGCCGCGGCGGTGGCCCCGTCGGTGCCGGGCGCGCGGCCCAGGCCCAGGTCGATCCGGCCGGGGGCCATCGCCTCCAGGGTGCCGAACTGCTCGGCGATCACCAGCGGGGCGTGGTTGGGCAGCATGACGCCGCCGGAGCCGAGGCGGATGCGCTCGGTGTGGGCGGCGAGGTGGGCGAGCAGCACCGCGGGCGAGGACGAGGCGACGCCGGGCATGGAGTGGTGCTCGGCGACCCAGTAGCGGTGGAAGCCCCGGCGTTCGGCCGTACGGGCGATGTCGACGGCCGTGCGCACCGCGCGGGAGGCGGTGCTGCCGGCCCCGACCGTCACCAGGTCGAGCACCGACAGCGGGACGGGTGCGGTGCCCCGGGCGGTGCCCCGTATCCCGTCGCCGGCCGTCTCGCCGCCGGCCCGGATCTCCTCGTCTTCGCCGCTCACGGTGCGGGTCCTCCTCGCGTCGGTGGTCTGCCGAGGAGGACAACCGGAGAGGTTCTCCACTTATTCCCGGGTCAGATACCCGGCGCCGCACCGTGGTCGGCGGGGCCGCCGGACCTGACTCGTCCGGGGCCCCGGGCGCCTCCTAGGAGTGCGCGGTCCGCGAGAAGAGGGTGCCGAGCGCCGGACAGTTGATCATCCGGTCGAGCAGCCGGAGCCCCTCCCAGGCCGTCACCTGATTGGCGGTGAGCACCGGCTTGCGCAGCTCCGCTTCGAGGGCCGGCAGATGTTCGGCGGTGTGCAGCGCCGTGTCGGGCAGCAGCACCACCTCGGCGTCCGGATGGTCACCGGCGCGGGCGAGCGCCAGCACCTCCTCGACGCCCCAGGTGCCGACCTCGGCGGCGGTGATGATGCCGCTGCCGCGGGTCGAGACGACCTCCGCCCCGGCGGACTTCAGGAAGGCGTGGAAGCGCTCGGCCACGTCGTCGGGGTAGGTGGCGGCGATCGCGACCCGCCGGGCGCCGAGCGTCTGGACGGCATGGGCGAAGGCGAACGACGTACTGGAGGCGGGCAGGCCGGCGGTCGCGGACAGCTCCCTGACCTGTTCGTGGGCGCCCTCCCAGCCGAAGACGAAGCTGGCGCTCGTACAGGCCCAGACGACGGCCTCGGCGCCGCGCTCCTTGAGCTCGTCGACGCCGGCCGCCAGCCGCCCGGCGGAGCCCATCTCCAGCAGGGCGTCGACGCGGTGGGCGTCCTCGCCGATGTCGGTGTGGACGAGCGGCAGGCGGACCGTGCCGCCCAGGAGCGATTCGAGCCGGGGGTAGTCGTCCTCCGCGGAGTGGCCGGGGTAGAGGAAGCCGACCGATGCCATGCAGTTCTCCCTTGCGTGTACGGCTGCGGGGGTGTTCGTGGGTGCGGGTGCGCTCACCGGTGATGCGGTGACGCGGGGAAGGAGCGCTGCCGGCGACAGGGACGACGCCGGCAGCATCCGAGGTGGAGGTCGGGTTCGGACCGGCCTCAAACCGGGGGCAGACCACCCGTGTCATCGGGTGGATACGGCGGCGGCTCAAGGCCGTCGAGGGGCTCCCCCTCCGGCGGGGCGGGGGGCCCGGCGAAGGCCGCCTCGGGGGTGGGCCCCGGCACACCTTCCGCGGGTCCGCCCGCTGTTCCGGTCATCGCGGCCGGACCGCGCCGCGCCACCGGGTCGAGCAGCGCCTGGTACGGGCCCACCGCCTGGACCCCGATGGCGCGCAGCGCGGCCCACATCGTGACCTGGTTGGCGGACAGCACCGGCATCCGCAGCTCGGCTTCCAGCTGCGGGATGACGTCGTACGTCGGCAGGTTCGTACAGCTGATGAAGAGGGCATCGGTGGCGCCGACGACGGCCGCGCGGGCCATGTCGACGACATCGCGGTACGGCACCTTCCAGATGTGCCGGGTCAGCCCGAGGTAGGCCCGGCCGGTGACCGTGATGCCGGCCTCGCCGAGATAGTCCTCCAGGGAGTCGGTGACCGATTTCGTGTAGGGCGTGACCACGGCGATGCGCCGCGCGCCGATCTCGCGCAGCGCTTCGATCAGTGCGCCCGAGGTGGTGAGGGAGGGAACCTCCCCCGCCTGGAGCATGGCGGCACACATGGCCCGCTCCCCCGCCACACCCCCGACAAAGCTGCCGGAGGTGCAGGCATAGGAGATGACCTGCGGAGATACCGCACACAGAGCCTGGACGGCGGCGTCCAGCGTTTCGTGCTCACTCACCATTCGGGCCAGGTCGAGGCTGACCTCGACGGGCACAAAAGGGGTGCGGGTGAGGTGGAGGGACACGTCGTCGGGCACCCAGCGCCAGAGCTCTCGGTCGAGCGCGAAGTCGAAGGGAGCGACGACGCCCACGCCGAGCTGCGGCTGTGGGCCACCCAGAAAAGAGACGTCCATGAAGGCCCCTAGAAGAAACGAAGGGCTGGAATGGCCAGGCCAGTGGCCGGAGGATGAGGTGCAACCGGATCAAGCCGGGACGTCGGAACAGAGCCGTTGTTGACACCGTAGATACGACTTCCTAGCGTGGTCAATCCTCGCATCTCAGGCATCTGTCGGCGCCCCTTTTCAGTGAAAGGGGCTCACGTTTCAGAACGGTTTCTGGCCTATGTCCGAACGCACCGTCCTCGTCCTCGGATCCGACCCGCCGCCGAAGCTGGACCGGCTCGCCGGCCGGGCTCGGGTGATCTTCACCGATGAGGACTCGCTCGCCGACCGACTGCCCACCGCCGACGTGCTGTTGGCCTGGGACTTCACTTCCGATGCGATCCGCAGAGCCTGGCCGGAGAAGGGCCCCAGGCCCGGCTGGGTGCACACCGCGAGCGCCGGTGTGGATCAGCTCCTGTGCCCGGCACTGGTCGCCGACGACACCCTGGTGACCAACGCCCGCGGGGTCTTCGAGCAGCCGATCGCAGAGTACGTGGCCGGGCTCGTGATCGCCATGGCCAAGGACTTCTACGGAAGTTGGGAGCTCCAGCGGCAGCGGCGCTGGCAGCACCGGGAGACCCTGCGGCTGGCCGGCAGCCGGGCCGTCGTGGTGGGCTCCGGACCGATCGGCCGGGCCATCGGCAGCACCCTCCTGGCACTGGGTGTCAAGGTCGATCTGGTCGGCCGCCGGGAGCGCCCGGACGATCCGCACTTCGGCCTGGTACACGCGAGTGACGCGCTGAACGACCTGCTGCCCCAGGCGGATTGGGTGATCTGCGCGGCGCCCCTGACCGAGGACACCCACGGCCTCTTCGGCAAGGCGGCGTTCGCCCGGATGTCACCGCGGGCCCGGTTCATCAACGTCGGACGCGGGCCGCTGGTGGTCGAGGACGCGCTGATCGCGGCGCTGCGCGAATGGCGGATCGCGGCGGCGGCACTGGACGTCTTCGAGGAGGAGCCGCTCACCCCGGACAGCCCCCTGTGGGACGTCCCGCATCTGATCGTCTCGCCCCACATGAGCGGCGACACCCTGGGCTGGCGGGACGCCCTCGCCGAGCAGTTCCAGGACAACTTCGATCGGTGGTCGGCGGGCGAGCCGCTGGACAACCTCGTCGACAAGCGGCTCGGGTACGTGCCGGTGAAGTGACGGGCGGGCCGCCGGGCCCGCCCCGGCAGCCGCGCTCCCCCGCCGCCGTCCCGCCCGGGGCGGCCAACGCTCGGAGGACGCATGACCACCGAACCGACCCACCTCGCCGACCTCGGCGCCACCCGGCTCACGGCCGGGTACGCGGCCGGCGAGTTCTCCCCCGTCGAGGCGGTCCGGGCGGTGCTGGAACGCGCCGAGGCCGCGCAGGCCGCGACGAACTGCTTCACCCGGATCGACGCGGACGAGGCGCTGTCCGGCGCCAAGGAGTCGGCGGAGCGCTGGCGGGCCAAGGAGCCGGCCGGGCCGGTCGACGGGGTGCCGGTCACCGTCAAGGACCTGATCCTGACCCGGGGCACCCCGACGCTGCGCGGGTCGCGCACGGTGCGGGCCGAGGGCCCGTGGCCGGAGGACGCCCCGTCGGTCGCCCGGCTGCGGGAGTCCGGTGCGGTGTTCGTCGGCAAGACCACCACCCCGGAGTTCGGCTGGAAGGGCGTCACCGACAGTCCGCGGCACGGGGTGACGGGCAATCCGTACGACCCGGCGCGCACCGCGGGCGGCTCCAGCGGCGGCAGCGCGGCGGCGGTGGCACTGGGCGCGGGCCCGCTGAGCCTGGGCACGGACGGCGGTGGCTCGGTGCGGATCCCGGCGTCGTTCTGCGGGATCTTCGCGCTCAAGGCGACCTACGGGCGGGTGCCGCTCTATCCGGCGAGCCCCTTCGGGACCCTGGCGCATGTCGGGCCGATGACCCGGGACGCGGCGGACGCTGCGCTGATGATGGAGGTGATCTGCGGGGCGGACTGGCGGGACTGGTCCCAGCTCGGTCCGGCCGCCGGCTCGTTCCGGGAGGCGCTGGCCGGTCCGGTCTCCGGGCTGCGGGTGGCGTTCAGTCCGTCGCTCGGCTGGGACGTGCCGGTGGTGCCGGAGGTCGCCGCGGCGGTCCGGTCGGCCGTCGACACGCTCGCCGGACTCGGCGCGGTCGTCGAGGAGATCGACCCCGGCATCACCGACCCGGTGGATGCCTTCCACACGCTGTGGTTCAGCGGCGCGGCCCGGGTGGTGCAGCATCTGGACGACGCGGACCGGGAGCTGCTCGACCCGGGCCTGCGGGAGATCTGCGAGCAGGGCGCCCGCTACAGCGCGCTGGACTATCTGGCCGCGGTCGACACCCGGATGGCGCTCGGTCAGGCCATGGGCCGCTTCCACAGCGCCTACGACCTGCTGGTGACGCCGACCGTGCCGATCACCGCCTTCGCGGCGGGCGTCGAGGTCCCGCCCGGCTCGGCGCACACCCGCTGGACGGGCTGGACGCCGTTCACCTACCCCTTCAACCTCACCCAGCAGCCGGCCGCGACGCTGCCCTGCGGGGTGGACGCGGACGGGCTGCCGATCGGCGTCCAGCTGGTCGGCGCGCGGCACGCGGACGCGCTGGTGCTGCGCGCCGCGCATGCCCTCTACGAGGCGGGGACCGCGGAGATCCCCGCGCCGCCCGCCCCTAGGGGGTGTCCGCAAAGTCCCGTCGTTCGCCCGTAGGGCGGGGCGCGCGGCGTCTGGTGCGTGCGATCGCAAGGCGGAGGGTCGTCCCGGTACTGGGTGTACCGGGGCGATCCCGACAACGCAGCGAGCGTGCGTGCCAGACGCCGCGAGCCAGGCGGGACTTTGCGGACACCCCCTAGGCCCGCCGGAAGCTGAGGGTCTCGCCCAGGGCGCCGGCCCGCCACAGGTCCTGACAGGCATCCGCCATCCGGTCCAGACCGTCGACGACACTTCCCCACACGATGCCCGGCACCCAGCCCGCGTCACCGTTGATCAGTAGATTGTTGCGCTCGTAGAACAGCGCGAGATCGACGACGGTGGCGCGGCCCTGGTGTGCGGCCTGGCTCTCGTAACCGTAGGACTTGGTGCCGAGTTGGGTGTCGGTGAAGGTGAAGTAGCACAGATCGCCAGGGATCGGGGTGATCGTCGGATTCTCCAGCGGCGGCTCCTCGGGAGCGAACGGCTCCAGCAGCGCGTAGATCTCATTGCGGGCGTACTTGGCGTGATAGACGTCGCCGCCGAGCGGGAGGGCGTCCCATACGGCATTGCAGGTGATCGGCGCGCGGTCGTCGAGCAACTTGGCCGTGCAGCTCACGCCGCGCTTGTCCAGGGAGACTTCGATGAAGCGATCGGTCATGCCCCGATCGTAGGTGGGCAATACCGGCGTACGGAACAAGTCCGAGGCACTTCCATCAAGGGCTGGAAACGATCGGCATATGTGTGAGGCGTTCGGGTAGCCGCGCGCCCATGGCTCCACCACAGGAGAACACCAAAATGATCAAGAGAAAATTGGCAAGCGGCATCCGCCGCCGCTCGCTGCTCGCGGGGGTAGCGGCGCTCGGCGCAGCGGGTGCGGTGGGAACGGTCACGGGCTGCTCCCAGGTCGATGTCTCGGGCGCGACCGGCGGCGGGCATCTCCTCGAGGATCTGCGGAAAAAGGGCACCGTCCGCATGGGAATCGCCAGCGAACCGCCCTATGCCTCGATCAACAGCAAGGGCGAGCTGACCGGCGAGGCCCCGGCCGTCGCCAAGACGATCTTCCGGCGGCTGGGGATCAAGAATTTCGAGCCGGTGCCGGTCGAATTCGGCGCCCTGGTGCCGGGTCTGCATTCCTTCCAGTACGACGTGATCGTCGCGGGCATGTTCATCAACAAGGCCCGCTGTGCGGCCGTCCTCTTCTCCGACCCGGATTACGAGAGCAAGGACGCCTTCCTCGTACGAAAGGGAAACCCGGACAACATCCATTCCTATGCGGACATCGCCAAGGGGAAATACCGGATGGGTTCCGGTATCGGCTATGCGGAGATCGACTACGCGGTCGGCAATGGCGTCAAGAAGGGTGACATCCAGACGTACGGTGACCAGATCGCCGGAATGGAGGCCCTGGAAGCGGGCCGTATCGACGTCTTCGCCGGCACCGCGCTGACCATGATCGAGGCGCTGAAGACCGGCGGGCACCCCAAGGTGGAGATGACCCGGCCGTTCACGCCGGAGGTCGACGGTAAGCCCCAACGGGACGGCGGCGGCTACGGCTTCCGGCTCGGCGAGACCAAGCTCCGCGACGCCTTCAACAACGAGCTACAGAAGATGAAGAAGAGCGGCGAACTCCTGCGTATCGCCAAGCCGTACGGCTTCACCAAGGAGTTCATGACCGACCTCACGGCGAAGGAGCTCTGTAAAAAGTGACCGGAGCACTGTGGGGACTGTTCTTCGAAGGTCTGTGGATCACCATCCAGCTGATGGTCTACAGCGCCGCGCTGGCCGCTGTCGTCGCCTTCGGCATCGGCCTGTCACGCACCTCCCGCTTCTGGATCGTGCGCTTCCTGTCGGGTGTCTACGTGGAGTTCTTCCGCGGCACATCGGCACTGGTCCTGATGTTCTGGCTGTTCTTCGCGCTGCCGCTGCTGGGCTGGCAGCTGGTCGGCATCTGGGCGGGCACCCTGGCGCTGGGGCTGTCGTACGGCGCGTACGGCTCCGAGGTCGTCCGCGGCGCGCTCCAGGCGGTGGCCCCCGCGCAGCGGGAGGCGGCCATCGCACTGAGCTTCACGCCCTGGCAGCGGCTGCGGAAGGTGATCCTGCCGCAGGCCGTCCCCGAGATGATGCCGCCGTTCAACAACCTGCTGATCGAGCTGCTCAAGGGCACCGCGCTGGCGTCGCTGCTGTCCATCGGTGAACTCACCTTCCAGGCCAAGCTGGCCCGGCTGTCGACCGGACAGAGCGCCGAGATCTACGGAATCATCCTCGTCCTGTACTTCGCCGTCGCGTTCGTGCTGACCCGGATCATGCGGGTGCTGGAGCGCCGCGCCAAGGCTTCGGTCGGCCGGTCGGTACCCAAGGGTGAGGGCTGGTTCTCCCGCAAACTGCCCGTCGAGAAGCAAGGCCCCGAGGCACTGGCCACCGGAGGAAAGCCGTGAACAACTGGTCATGGAGCTACATCTGGGAGATCATGCCCGAGATCCTCAAAGGGCTGTGGATCACCATCCAGGCGACGTTCTACGGCTCGCTGGTGTCCTTCGCGCTCGGGCTGGTGTGGGCGATGGCCCTGCGCTCGCGGAGCCGCTGGGTGACCTGGCCGGTCAGCGTCTTCGTCGAGTTCGTCCGCAACACCCCACTGCTGGTGCAGCTGTTCTTCCTGTTCTTCGTGCTGCCCGGCTGGGGGCTCACCTTCGCGCCGCTGACCACCGGCGTCATCGGCCTGGGTCTGCACTACTCCACGTACACCTCCGAGGTCTACCGCGCCGGTATCGACGGTGTGCCGCCCGGCCAGTGGGAGGCCGCCACGGCGCTGAACCTGCCGCGCCGGCGCACCTGGATCGCGGTGATCCTGCCGCAGGCGTTCCGCCGGGTGGTGCCCGCGCTCGGCAACTACGTCATCGCGATGTTCAAGGACACGCCGCTGCTGGCCGGCATCACCGTGGCCGACATGCTGTTCCAGGCGAACAGCATCAGCGCCACCACCTTCGACTACCTGGAGCCGATCACCGTCGTCGGCATCCTCTTCGTGGTCATCTCCTACCCCACTTCTCTCCTCCTGCGAGCCCTGGAGCGTCGTCTTGTCCGCTGACAGCACCCCCTCGAAAGAAACGACCGATTCGGCGGACGGCACCTCCCGGACGGAGTCCGGTGGAGGCACCGAGCTGATCCGCTTCGACCATGTCACCAAGCGGTTCGGGACCAACACCGTCCTGGATTCCCTGGACTTCACCGTCTCCTCGGGCAAGCACGTCACCCTCATCGGCCCGTCCGGTTCCGGCAAGACCACGATTCTGCGGCTGCTGATGACGCTGCTGAAGCCCGACGAGGGCACCATCAAGGTCGGCGGCGCCTATCTCACGCACGAGGAGAAGGGCGGCAAGCTCGTACCGGCCGGGGAGAAGCACATCCGCGAGGTGCGCAAGAACATCGGCATGGTGTTCCAGCAGTTCAACCTCTTCCCCAACATGAAGGTGCTGCGGAACATCACCGAGGCGCCGGTGCACGTCCTGGGGATGGAGAAGGACGCCGCCGAGGAGCGGGCCCGCGAGCTCCTCGACCTGGTGGGCCTGACCGAGCACCTCGACAAGTACCCGACCCAGCTCTCCGGCGGCCAGCAGCAGCGGGTCGCCATCGCCCGCGCGCTGGCGATGCGCCCGCAGGTGCTGCTGCTGGACGAGGTGACCTCGGCGCTCGACCCCGAGCTGGTGGCCGGGGTGCTCGACGTCCTGCGGGACATCGCGCGCACCACGGACATCACCATGCTCTGCGTCACCCATGAGATGAACTTCGCCCGGGACATCTCCGACGACGTCCTGATGTTCGACGCCGGCCGGGTCATCGAATCCGGCTCCCCGGAGAAGATCTTCACGGAGCCGGAGCACGAGCGCACCCGGGAGTTCCTGAGCGCGGTGCTCTGAACGGCACACAGCAGGCAGTGAGTTCGGGTGGTGGGCCTCGCCGGGGCCCGCCACCCCTTCTCGTCCGGGGGCCGGCGACCGCACGGCGTACCGCCCCGGGGCCCGGCACTGTGACCTTGGCATATGCCAAGGTCGTGCGCCCCAGTACAGCTGACCAGGGCGCGCTTCTTTTCAGTCAAGACCCTCTCCCCCGACGCCCGTTGGCCGCTATCGTGAGGGATGCCCCGTTGCCCGGGAGCGGCCGCGCCAGCGCCGGCCGTGACCACCGACGGCGGTCACGACGCAAGCGGTAACAACCTGCTAGGGGGACACCGTGGCGCTGAAGCCCGAGCCGACCGCGCCGTTCCATTCGGTGCAGTACGCCCTTCGCGTGCTCGAAACGGTCTCCAGGCACGCCGAGGGCGTGACCGATGCGCAGATCGCCCGCGAGACGGGGCTGCCCCCGGGCCAGCTCGGCCACATGCTGGCGATGCTCCGGCGCGAGGGCTATGTCGAGCAGGTCACCGACGGCGCCTACGTCATCGGCGAATCGCTCCTGCTCCTCGGCTCGGGCGGCGACCGCGACCAGGCGCTGCGCGACAAGCTCCAGCTCACCCTCGACCAGCTGCGCGACTCGGTCGGCGCGGCGGTCTACATCAGCCGGTACATCGACGGCGAGGTGAAGATCCTCCACTACGCCGACGGACCGCTGGCCCCCAAGGTCAACGAGTGGGCGGAATTCCACCGCACGGCGCACGCCAGCGCGGTCGGCAAGTGCCTGCTCGCGCAGCTCGACCACGACGGCCGCAAGGACCACCTCTCCCGGCACAAGACCGCCCGGCTCACCTCGCGGACGATCACCAACGAGAAGGTGCTGTTCCACAAGCTCGACAGCCAGCCGCCCACGGTCCCCGTCCTCGATCTCCAGGAGTACGCGGTGGGCACGGTCTGCGCGGCGGTGCCGATCACCGCCGGTGCGACGGTCGGCTGCCTCGCGCTGTCCATGCCGCTCGAACACGCGCACCGGCTGCGCCAGGCGGCCGACACCCTCAACCGCCGGGCCGCCCCGGTCCTGCTCTCCCTGGCGATCTGAGCCGGGGCGGGCCGGGTCGCACGGCCGGCGGTTCCGGAGCGCACCGCTCCGCGGCCATGGTCCTGAGCACCCCTCTCGACCAGGTAGCATTTCTTTCGTCAGCGCGCGCCGCTAGCTCAGTTGGTTAGAGCAGCTGACTCTTAATCAGCGGGTCCGGGGTTCGAGTCCCTGGCGGCGCACGTATCGAGTGGGCGTTTCCGGTTCTCCGGAAACGCCCACTTCGTTGTGTCCGGGGATACGGATAGTGGTGTCCGGGGACACGGACCGGATCACCGGTGCGGCGGCCGGTCCCTTCCGCCGCCGCCCGCCGGCGGCGTCAGGAGAGGCCGACGTCCGAGCAGGCGTAGCAGGGGGGGTGCCCGTGGGTGAGGGCAGGGGTGACGGCCGTACTGACGGCAACCGTTTTGGCGGACGGTACGGGGGCGGCGGCGCGGGCGGGCGGGGCGCTTCGGGTCAGGCCGCCCTCGTGAGCGGAGCCTCCGTGGGGCGGGCCGCGGCGTGCACCAGGGCCGTATAGGTGCGGCGGAGGGCGATCAGGGACTCCTGGGCCTCGCGGTAGACGGCGGCGTCGGGGCCGCCGCGGTGGGCGAGGGTACGCACCGGGGCGCAGTGGCGGTCCATCGCGCTGAGCCAGGCGCGGTGCTGCGCCGGGAGATGGCGGCGCAGCAGCTGCCGCCGGCCCTCCCGCAGCCGCCGGGCGCCGATGCCCAGTACCGCGTCGGCCGCCTGGAGCACCGGTGGTTCCAGGGCGCCCTGTCCGGCCAGCGCGCCGAGTACCGCGCGCTGCTGCGGGGTGGCCGGCGCGGCCGTCAGCTCCGCCGCCTCGGCGAGGAGCTGGGCGCGCAGCGCGTGCTGGACCCGGACCAGCCGGCGCAGCGCCGTCGGGGTGGAGGAGTCGTCGGGCGACCGGCCCGCCAGGGTCTCGGCGAGCCGGAAGAGCCAGATCCCGTGTGCCTCCAGGCGGGTCGCGGCCAGCATCAACCGGTCCAGCCGGCTCAGCGGTTGGCCTTCCGGGGCCCAGCGGACGATCGGTACCAGCGTTTCGGTGCGGGCCAGTTGGTCGATGGGGATATGGCGGCGGGGTTTGCGTTCCGGGGCCCAGTTGTGGAGCGCCAGGGTGGGCAGCGCAACGAACTGATCATGGCCGATGCGGTGCGCGATGGCCGCCCAGAGGTCGAGGAACGCCTCGTCGGCGACCTCCCGTGCGGCCGGCGCCTGGGGGTCGATCCCGCACCAGCCACAGGACACCGCGATGACCGCGATCCGCATGGCGGCGGCCTCCGCGTTGCGCAGCGAGAGCCGGGAGACGCGCTGCCGGAGGGCGGCCAACTCCTCGGCACGGTGCGCCCGTTCGACGAGCGCGACGGCGGCCTCCCGGTCGGGCGCGACCGCGGCCGCGCGGGCCATGGCGTCCAGCCGGGTCCAGGTGCCGATCAGCGAACGGACGGGCGGCCGCTCGGGCAGGAAGCCGTGTGCACAGGGGTCGTGCGGGGCGGTCGTGGCGGCGTCGGCGGACCCGTCCGGCTCCCCGTCGGCACGCCCCGGACGGGCGGCGGCGGCCGACTGCCCCTTGCCCTCCCCCCGGCCGGCCGGCTGCGCGGCCTCCTCCGCCCGGGCCGGGGCCGTGGCGCGGCGGGGGGTCGGCAGCGGGGCGGTGGGAGTGGCCGGGGTGACAGGGGTGGCGAGGGTCGCAGCGGTGGCGGATGGGGTGCCGGGGCCGGACGGGGTGCCGGGGCCGGACGGTATGCCGTCGGCGGACGGTCTGCGGGCTGCGGGCGGTATGCCGGGGGCGGGCTCCGTGGTGGCGGGCGACTCTCCGGGGCTCGCCACGGGGAGGGCTGCTGCGTGGGCCGGGCGGCAGGAGCCGGGCGCGCCGGTCCCGGCCGTCGTCACCGTCGCCGGGCCCGTCGCCGTCACCTGGCCGGTCACCCTCACCGGCTCAGCCGTCGTCCCCGGCTCAGCGGTCTTCACCGGCTCAGCCGTCGTCACCGGTCCGGCCGCCGTGACCTGCCCGGCCGTGGTCGTCTTCGTGATTGCCGTGTCCCCCATCAGCACTTCCCAGCGAACAGCCGGGCCAAGTGGGCGTCCATGTCGAGGTAGTCACCCTCGTGGCCGGGCGGCACGATCGCCGCGGTCTGCTCCAGCCAGGCGGTCAGCTCCGTCGCGCGCACCGACAGCTCGCAGACGCTGTCGTCGGTGGACAGCTCGATATGTACGCGGCGCGGTTCGCCCGGCCGGCGGAAGGACCACACCCGCACGTCCCCCTCCCCCGCCTCGTCATGCAGCCCGGCCAACAGGAGCTCGCGGGCGAACAGCCAGGTGGCGACCGTCTGGCCGCGGCTGATGAAGGCGACCTCGACCTCGTACGGGCGGTCACTGCGGTAGCTGAACCGGCCGGCCACCGGAACTGCTTCGTCCGGCCCGAGGAGGAGCCGCATCTCAAGGGTGCGCTTGGCTGTCGACACCACGACGATCAACCTTTCCGACGGAGGGGCGAGTCCCGGGGACCCGGTCCGGGGCTGCGCGTCCTGGCAGACGTTGCTGTGGGGGGTGGGGTTGCGGCAGGCGCAAGAGGAGTGACGGACGCCATGGCCGGCACCCTCTGGACCATGTTCAGTTCTTGCGCCGCGGCGCTCGCCTCAGCCTCTCAACCGGCAGGAGATACCGCATGTTGATGGGGCAACTGGTGGGCAATGGGACGAAGAGGGGCAGAGCGGTACTTCAATGAACAATTCGGGCGACTATCGGCCGCAGATCTCAAGATCGGGTGGCTTTTGTCCCATGTGGGCGGGTGCGCCTCCCAGGGCGAGGGGGGGGCGGGCAGGAGGTCGCCACGAGTGGCAGGGATCACATGGGCTGAGTGCGTGAGCAGGGCGGTCGCGGGTACGGAGCACCCTCCGAGTTCGTGTAAAGTTCTTCAGGTCAGCACGCGCCGCTAGCTCAGTTGGTTAGAGCAGCTGACTCTTAATCAGCGGGTCCGGGGTTCGAGTCCCTGGCGGCGCACGACACACTGAGGCCCCTCGCCATGCGAGGGGCCTCAGTCGTATGTCCGCCAATGCGGTGGGGCGGAGCGGGGGCGGGTGTGAGATCGCGCGCCGCGAGCGAGCGGGAACGCTTGTGCGAGGCGGCGCGCCCGGATGCGGCGGCATGGCGGACCGTACCGCCGTAATGCCGCATTGCCGCGCCGCTCAAGGCCGCGCCATCCGACCCGGGCCACCCGATCCCGCCCCATCCGACCCCGCGCCACCCGACCCCGCGTCATCCGCTCCGTGCTGCCGCGAGCGGGACCGGGCGGACCGCCGGGAGGCGAAACGGTGTCACCGACCGGCGGGGATGTCGAGGGGGCGGCGCCGGCCCCGGGTCGCCGGGCCTGACGTTCAGCCAATTCGCGGTACTCGCAGGTCACTTACGCGGATTCGGCGGTTCGGGCCGAATCCGTTGCGGATCTACCCATCTCCCATTTGCGGGTGAATTCCTTCAGAAACTGTTCCAAATCGTACGCATGACCTCAAGGGTCCCGGTCCGCCCGTTCGCCCGCGCCGCCGCCATGTGCAAATCGTTGCGTCTCGCACGCCAGAATCCGCCGACTCTCCTTATTGCATTGCCAGTTGCTGACGGACTTTGCGAGGGAGGGGCGTTTCCTTTGCCGGGCGAGGGTAACTCCGTGCTCACGGAGCGTGTTATTCCAGCTATCGCGTCCGACACCGCCAACAAGCCCGAAATGGGGTGTCGTTCCAGGTCAAAGCGATGCGCGTGGCGCCTTTTGGCGTCCGGATATTGCCTCTCCCGGCCCTCTTGCCTTGTGCTCAGTCTTGCAATCAGGGGGGCTGTTCGGCACTCTGACCTGGGAACTCGGTCGAAATGCGGCGGGGTTCCCAGGAGTGGGAAGAAAGGGATACGCCGGTTGGCGTGATGTGAACGCGGGGACCCCGCTGCTTGGCAGGATTACGGGGCGTTCCTCACACCACCGGAACATGGCCGACACCGTCGCAGGCACGGACGGCCGAGACCAGTGAGCCCGAGCCGGTCGAGGGGACCGGGGAAATCGGGCTATCAGCACACGGCACGCAGCCAGTTGCGTGCGGGGGGATGGACTCATGACGTCGCCACCTGAGGGTGCCCGGCCGCAGCACTCGTACGATTCGTCCGCCACCGCGCGCCTGCGGGTGCCACGTCAGCAGCGGCAGCGGCGCACCCCGCGCAAGCCGCTGCCGCGCTACGACTACGAGCACTACAGCAGACTCGCCGGGCCGCTCACCCAGCCCGACCCGGACAAGCCGTACAAGGTCCGCTATCGCTCGCTGCTCGCCGACGAGCCGCACCGGATCCGGGCGGCCCTGCTGCTCGGTGCCGCGCCGCTGCTCTCGTTCGGGCTGCTGATCTGGCTGATGCAGCCGAACCACTGGACCGAACGCGACTACCCCGCCTACGAGTTCCTGCCGGTGCTGGACGTCGTCATGCTGGTCTCGATCGGGCTGATCGAGTTCTTCCGGTGCATGAATGTGCTGTCCAACGCGCACGCCACCCTCGTCGCCCGCGACCCCATACCCGTCATACCCGAGAGCGGCACCCGTGTCGCCTTCCTCACCTCCTTCGTGCCGGGCAAGGAACCCCTGGCCATGGTGACGAAGACGCTGGAGGCGGCGGTCAAGATACGTCACCGCGGGCTGCTGCACATATGGCTGCTGGACGAGGGCGACGACCCCGAGGTCAAAGAGGTCTGCCGGCGTCTGGGCGTGCACCACTTCTCCCGTAAGGGCATCCCGGAGTGGAACCGGCCCAAGGGGCCGCACCGCGCCAAGACCAAGCACGGCAACTACAACGCCTGGCTGGCGGCGCACGGTGACGACTACGACTACTTCGCCTCCGTCGACACCGACCATGTCCCGCTGCCCAACTACCTGGAGCGGATGCTGGGCTTCTTCCGCGACCCGGACGTGGGCTTCGTCATCGGCCCCCAGGTATACGGCAATTACGACACCTTCGTCACCAAGGCCGCCGAGTCCCAGCAGTTCCTCTTCCACGCGCTGATCCAGCGGGCCGGCAACCGCTACGGCGCGCCGATGTTCGTCGGCACCTCCAACGCCGTACGCATCAGCGCGCTCAAGCAGATCGGCGGGCTGTACGACTCGATCACCGAGGACATGGCGACCGGGTTCGAGATCCACCGGCACCGCAATCCGCAGACCGGGAAGAAGTGGCGCTCGGTCTACACCCCGGACGTGCTCGCGGTCGGCGAGGGGCCCACGGCCTGGACGGACTTCTTCACCCAGCAGCTGCGCTGGTCCCGCGGGACGTACGAGACGATTCTCAAGCAGTTCTGGAAGGCGCCGTTCACCCTGCCGTTCGGCCGGCTGGTCAACTACACCATGATGGTGATCTTCTACCCGATGTCGGCGCTGAACTGGATTCTGGCGGCGCTGAGTTGTGCGCTGTTCCTGGGTCTGGGCGCCTCGGGTGTGGAGATCGATCCGACGGTGTGGATGATGCTGTACGGCAACGCCTCGGCGCTCCAGATCGGCCTGTACATCTGGAACCGGCGGCACAATGTCTCCCCCCACGAGCCGGAGGGCTCCGGCGGTGTCGCCGGCATGGTGATGTCCGCGCTGTCCGCGCCGATCTACGCCCGGTCGCTGTTCGATGCGGCGCTGCGGCGCAAGAGCAAGTTCGTGGTCACGCCGAAGGGCGACTCGTCCAGCCCGGACACGCTGTTCGGGACCTTCCGGGTGCATCTGTTCTTCCTGCTCGTCTTCGGCGGCTCGCTGATCGCCTCGTTCGTGCTGGGGCACAGCCATCCGGCGATGGTCATCTGGGCCGTCCTCGCGATGCTGATCACCGCCGCACCGATCTTCGCCTGGCGGCGGACCGTACGGGATGAGAAGCGGAAGCAGAGCTCGGCCGGCGGCGGCTCCGATGCCACGGCCGGCGGCGGTCCTGCCACGGTGGCCGGCGGCGGCTCCCCCACGACGGCCGGCGGCGAGGGCTCCCGCACGACGGCCGAGGGCGAGGGCCCTGCCGCGGCGGCCGACGGCGAGGCTTCTCCCGCGGCGGCCGCTGACCAAGCCGCCGCTCCGGCCGCCGGCCGTGCCGCCGACCCGGCCGCCACCACTGAACAGACCATGCAGATCGCCCTTGGGGGACGTCACACATGAAGTACCGTCCGAGCCGTCGCACCCGCAGAGTGGCGATAGCAACGGCGGTGGTGCTCGCGCTGGCCGGGATGAACGGGCCGGCTCTCTATGGCTTCGCCTCGGAGCAGTACCACCAGTACGTGATCAACAAGCCGGAGTACAAGGCGGAGAACGGCCACTGGGATGTCCTCAACGTCCCGCAGAAGTACCGCATCAACACCATCCACGCGGCCCTGCTGCACACCGGAAAGGTGCTGCTGGTCGCGGGATCCGGCAACAACGCGGCGAATTTCAAGGCCAAGTCGTTCCGTACGGTCCTGTGGGATCCGGAGAAGAACACCTTCAAGAACATCCCCACCCCCAAGGACCTCTTCTGCTCCGGGCACACCCAGCTCCCGGACGGGAAGCTGCTGGTGGCCGGCGGCACCCAGCGCTACGAGAAGCTGAACGGCGATGTGAAGAAGGCCGGCGGCCTCATGATCATCTACAACGAGGACCCGGACGGCCCGAAGACGTTCCCGGCCGGCACGCTCTTCACCGGCAAGAAGAACGGCAAGACCTTCGCCGCCAAGGACCCGGTCGTGGTGCCCCGGGCGAAGAAGATCACCGACCGGGCGACCGGCAAGGTCACCGTCGTGCACAGCGAGGCCCGGGTCTATGTCGAGGCCCTCAAGGACGGCCAGTCGCACTCCACGGGCACCCAGGACAACTACCGCATCCACGGTCTGACCGGCGCGGACGCCCGTAACTTCTACGGCATCGCGCAGAAGCTGTCCTTCGACAAGAAGGACTTCCAGGGGATCAAGGACAGCTTCGAGTTCGACCCGGTGGCCGAACGCTATGTGCCCGTCGACCCGATGAACGAGGCCCGCTGGTACCCGACGCTCACCACGCTTCAGGACGGCAAGGTCCTGTCCGTCTCCGGGCTGGACGAGATCGGACAGGTGGTCCCCGGCAAGCAGGAGATCTACGACCCGAAGACGAAGAAGTGGCGCTATCTGCCCAAGCAGCGCTTCTTCCCGACCTACCCGGCGCTCTTCCTCACCGACCAGAACCGGATCTTCTACACCGGCTCCAACGCCGGCTACGGCCCCGACAACATCGGCCGCAAGCCCGGCATCTGGGACCTGAAGACGAACAAGTTCCAGTTCGTGCCCGGGATGAGCGACCCGAACATCCTGGAGACCTCGATGTCGGTGCTGCTGCCGCCGGCCCAGGAACAGCGGTACATGGTGCTGGGCGGGGGCGGGGTCGGCGAGGACCCGAAGGCCACGGACAAGACCCGGATCGTGGATCTGCACGCCCCCTCGCCGCGCTTCAAGGACGGCCCGCCGCTGTACGCGAAGGCGCGCTACCCCAGCAGCGTGATCCTGCCGGACGACACCGTGCTGACCACGAACGGCTCCGGTGACTACCGCGGGCGCGGCGACTCCAACGTGCTGAAGGCGGAGCTGTACGACCCGGCGGCCAACACCGCCCGGAAGGTGGCCGATCCGCTGGTGGGCCGCAACTACCACTCCGGTGCGCTGCTGCTGCCCGACGGCCGGGTGATGACCTTCGGCTCGGACTCCCTCTTCGCCGACAAGGACAACACCAAGCCGGGCGTCTTCCAGCAGCAGATCGACCTCTACACCCCGCCGTACCTCTACGGGAAGTCGCGCCCGAAGCTGACCGGCGGGGCGACGAAGACGCTCTCGCTGGGCGGCCGCGCGACCTACGGCGCCGAGAACGCCGCCGGCATCAAGAAGATGCGGCTGATGCGCCCCGGCTCGTTCACCCATGTCACCAACATCGAACAGCGCTCCATCGCGCTGGACTTCACGGTGACGAAGGACGGGAAGGGTGTCACGGTCACCCTTCCCAAGGACCCCTCGCTGGTGCCGCCCGGGTGGTACATGCTCAACGCGGTGGACGGGGAGGGGACTCCGTCGAAGGCGGTGTGGGTGAAGGTCGCGCCCGAACGGCAGTAGGGAGCGCGCCCCGCGTGGTGGCCCGGTGGATTCCGTATCCGCCGGGCCTTCGCCGTGGCGGGTGCGGTGGCGGCGGCGGGGGTGCGGTCCGGTGTCGTGGGCGGCGGGCGTGCCCGGTTGCCGTGACGGCGGGTGCGCCCGGTTGCCGTGACGGCGGGCGTGCCCGGTTGCCGTGACGGCGGCCGGGTGGTCGCCGTCACGGCGGGGAGCGGTGGGTGGTGGTTACTTCGCGCCGTGGGCCAGGCCGAGGGCGTACTTGGGCCACCAGGTGCCCGCCTTGGGGCCGCCCTTGCAGGTGCCGTCCGACTCGCCGGGGCGTTTGATCCACAGGTAGGCGGCTATCTGGGGGTCGCCGGTCTTGGTGGTGGGTGGCTCGCCCAGGGCGCGGCCGGGTGGGTTGCACCAGTTTTCCGGGTCGTCGCCACCGGGGGCCGGGCCGTTGCCGTTGCGGCTGGTGTCGATGACGAAGCGCTTGCCGTCGACCATGGCGGACAGCTTCTTGCCGTACTTCGTGTTCTCCGCGGTGGTCTGGTAGTTGGAGATGTTCAGCGCGAAGCCGTCGGCACGGTCGATGCCGGCCCGCTTGAGCGGCTCGACCATCCGGCCCGGGTCCTTGATCCAGTGGGGGTTGCCGGCGTCCAGATAGACCTTGGTGCGCGGCAGCGCCTTGAGCTTGCCGACCGCCTCCGTGAGCAGGGCGTAGCGCTCCTCGTGGAACTGCTGCGGGGTGCACTTGTCCGCGATGTGCGGCAGCGCGTCGGGCTCCAGGATCACGGTGGTGGCGCGGTTGCCGATGCCCTTGAGCACGCCGTCCAGCCAGGCGCGGTACGCGTTGCCGTCGGCGGCGCCGCCCTTGGAGTAGCTGCCGCAGTCGCGGTGCGGGATGTTGTACAGCACCAGCAGCGCCTCGCGGTCGGCCTTCGCGGCCGCCTCGGTGAAGCCGCGGGCCTCGCCCTGCGGGTCGTCGACGCCTATCCATTCGGCGACCGGCTGCGTCGCGATCTTGTTGACCGCGCGGGCGTCGCCGGACTTGCCGTCCTTGCCGTACGCGGCCACCTGACGGGCCGCCTTGCTGTCCGGGTTGACCCAGAACGGGGCGACGGACTTGGGGCGTTGGCCGGGTCTGTCCGGCACGCTGCCGTCGCTGTCGCCGTCGGAGCAGCCGGCGAGCAGCAGCAGAGCCAGCGCCCCGACCACCGCCCTCGGCGGTGCCGCACCGGCATGCGCGGAGCGCCGCCGGCCGTCGCGGGACCCGCCCGTCGAACCGACCCCGGCCATCCGTCGCAGATTGCCGTACATCCACTCCCCCCTCGGAGCACGAACACGGAACACGGTCGGCAGGGGACCACCGGCCGCATCCATCGTGGCACACCCCGACTTGCCCGGGTCGGCCTGTGGACGAGCCGGGCACAGGGCGCTTCGCGGGAGGTGCCGGCCGTCTTGCGGATGCGGCTTCGTCGTGGCTGGGCGCGCAGTTCCCCGCGCCCCCTTCGGGCGCGACCGCACCGCACCGCGCCGCGCCGCATCGGGCTTCGGCGAGGTGGCTCAGTCGCCGCCGGGGGTGTGCGGGGGCTCCTGGTAGGACGTCAGGTAGGCGGAGACCACCACGATCACGTGGGCCGTCTCCCCGCCGCCCGGCCGGCCGGTGGCACCGGCGGGGCTGTTGTCCTCGGTGATCAGGCGGAGTTCGGAGCGGCCGCGGTCGTGGGCGGCGTAGGCCCGGCGCGGGTCGAAGCGGTGGCGGTCGTAGAGCTGGACGTCCTCGATGGTGAAGCGTGCGGTGCTGCCGTCGGCGCGCTGGATGTCCACCCGTTCCCCCGGCTTGAGGCGGGACAGGCGGTGGAAACCGGCCCGTTGGGCGCCGGGGCCGCGGAGGGCGTCCGCACGGGCCACGAGCAGCGCCGCGCCCGGCTCGCCCGGTTGCGGCCCCCCGGCGTACCAGCCGACGGGCTGCGGTGAGGTGTACGGGGGCGGGGTGAGCAGGCCGTCCCCGTCCAGGCCGCTTCCGGTGATTCCGGCCTCCCGTACGCCGAGCGCGTCAAGGGTGATCCGGACGGGCCGTGCGGTGGCCGCGGCACGTACCGGGGCGTGCGCATGCGGCGGCGCCTGTCGGCCCAACGGGCGGCCGGCGGCGGCCACATCACCGGTCGTGGCGAGCTGCGCGGCCACCTCGTCCGCCAGATCCCGGCCCCACAACCACAGCCCCAACAGCAACACCGCCCAGGCCACACCGCCGAGCAGCCGGCCGGGGCGGTGGGCGGTTCCGGGGGTGGGGGCGGGGCTGGTGTCCCTCTTGGGGCCGGGGCCGGGGCCCGTAACGGTGCCGGAGCCAGGTCCGGGGAAGGCATGGGTGCCCCGTAGGGCAACGACGTTGAGCGCCTCACGGGGGCCATGGGTGCCGGATGTGCGGGAGGCACCCGGCCCTCTGGGCGCGGCCGCCACGGCCCTCGTGCCGTCCCCGTTGCCGTCCACATTTCCGTCCGGGCCGGATACGCCGGGTCTGGCGGTCACCCCGACCGCACTCGCCCGCCCCTCCGCGTCAGCGCTCATCGGCGTCGCCCCGCCGCTCGCGGCGCAGTCTCAGCCGGAGCCGGAGCAGCTGCCCCGCGATGACCAGGATGGCGCCACCGGCCAGCACCAGGCCCACGGCCGAGGTACTGCTCAGCTCACGGTTCGAGGTGGCTTTGGCTTCCTTGGCGGCGTTGGTGGTGTGGGCGGCTCGGGTGGCGGGAGAAGCCGGATGGGTGCCGGGTGCCCAGCCGGAGCGGACGAGGGCCCGCCCGGCGGTGCCGCCGGTGGCCCGCCAGGTGTCCGCGCCGCGGGAGGCGGGGGTGACCTGGACCGTTGCGGTTCCGGTGGCGCGATGCTCCGCGCCGTACGCGGGCGCCGGCGCCGTCGTCACCGCGCACGCCGCGACCGCGGCACAGAGAGCAAGTTGCCGTGAGCGCATGGTGAACCTCCGATAACTCCGAAGGTCCGCCCCCGTGCGCCCGGCCGCATCCGGTGCGGTCCGAGGCTGCGCCGTTCGGGTGGGGCGCCTGGGCCACCGGCGTCCACGGCCGGATCAGGCCGCCCCACCCGCCCCGATCACACCAGGTCGATGAGATCCGCGATCGAGTCCACCACGCGGGACGGCCGATACGGGTGCCGTTCGACTTCCTCGGGGCGGGTGAGCCCGGTCAGGACGAGGAAGGTCTCCATGCCCGCCTCCAGGCCGGCCACCACATCGGTGTCCATCCGGTCGCCGATCATCGCGGAGGTCTCGGAATGGGCGCCGATGACGTTCAGCCCGTGCCGCATCATCAGCGGGTTGGGCTTGCCGACGAAGTACGGGTCGATGCCCGTCGCCTTGGTGATCAGCGCGGCCACCGACCCGGTCGCGGGCAGCGCGCCCTGCGGGGAGGGGCCGGTCTCGTCGGGGTTGGTGGCGATGAACCGGGCCCCGTCGTTGATCAGCCGGATGGCCTTGGTCAGGGCCTCGAAGCTGTAGGTGCGGGTCTCGCCGAGGACCACGTAATCCGGGGAGTGGTCGGTCAGCACGTAGCCGATGTCGTGCAGGGCGGTGGTCAGGCCGGCCTCGCCGATGACGTAGGCGGTGCCGCCGGGCCGCTGGTCGTCCAGGAACTGGGCGGTGGCCAGCGCGGAGGTCCAGATCGACTCCCAGGGGACGTCCAGGCCGATGCGGTTCAGCCGGGCGTGCAGATCACGCGGGGTGTAGATGGAGTTGTTGGTCAGCACGAGGAAGGGTTTGCCCGACTCGCGCAGCCGCTTGATGAAGGCGTCCGCCCCGGGAACCGGAATGCCCTCGTGCATCAGGACGCCGTCCATGTCGGTGAGCCATGACTCGATCGGCTTGCGCTCTGCCACTGCCGGACTCCTGCCGTGCGTGATGACCAGGGGCGCCGACCGCCTCCCGCACGCGCCGTGGACCACACGAGGTACCCCACGCGTCGTACGGACGGCCGACGCCCCCACCCTAAGTCAGCGGGCAGGACCCCTGACCCTCGCGCTCACTCCGGACCTTCTGGCGCGGACTGCCCGGCGCCTCGGCTCTCGGCAATCCGCAGTACATCGCGCAACGCCTCGATCAGCCGCTCCACGAGGAAGCGCAGCTCGCCATTGGAGACCTGGCGGGCGTCGAGCATCGCGCGGGCGTGTCCAAGCAACTCGGCCCCCATCTCGATCTGCGCCGCCTCCATCTCATCTGCGAAGCGCGAGACGGGGCCGTCTCCATCTCCTATGACGTAGCAGGGTTTGCCCCCGGGACCGGACCACGGAAGCAATCGGGGCTGTTGCCGGTGCGAGAAATGCATGGTGGACCACCGCCTCATGTCGGGCTGTTCACGCACCAGAACGTAACGCCATTCGCGAATACCAGCAAGGATGAGGATGCCGGTCCGGGCTTGTCACTTGTTCCGTAAGGCAGCACAGTTGTTCAGTAGGAAGACGATCAACCGTGCCGGAGGATGCCGTGAACAGCACCGAGTGGGTCACCACGTCCGTGCCGTACCTGACCCCGCGTGCGCCGGGGCAGCGCGACGCGTGGAGTGCCGAGAGCGCGGCCACGGGCCGCCGGGGCAGCCAACGCATCGTGCAGGCGGGGGAGGTGGCCGCGCCCGGCGGGATCGCGGAGCTGCTGGGGGTGGGGCAGGGCGATCGCGTCGTCGTGCGGCGCCGCATCATGTATCTCGACGGGCGGCCCTGCGAGTTGACGGACACCTACTACCCGCTGTCCATCGCCCGGGGCACCCGCCTCGCCGGGACGGCGAAGATCCCCGGCGGCGCGGTCACGCTGCTCGCCGAGCTCGGATACGTCGGTGTGCGAGCCCGCGAGGACGTCACCGCGCGCCTGCCGAGCAGCGAGGAGGCCACGGCCCTGGAATCGGAACCGTCGCAGCCGGTATTGCAGTTGCTCCGGCTCACCCTGGATGCCGGGGACCGCCCCGTCCAGGCGGACAGAATGGTGATGCCCGCGCAGCTCCAGCGGCTGCGCTACGACCTGAGGATCGGATGACCGGCGTGCCCAGCGACAGCACCGACACCGTCGACAACCGCCCACTGCACGAACGTATCGCTGCCGATCTGCGCGACGAGATCATGAACGGCGATCTCGCGCCGGGCGCCAGGCTGCCGTCCACGGCTCGGCTCAAGGAGCGGTTCTCGGCGTCGAGTGCCACCGTGCAGAAGGCACTTGGACTCCTCAAGGAGGAGCGTCTGGTCGTGGGACGCGCCGGTTCCGCCGTGACGGTACGGGAACACCGGCAGCGGACCATGCGGCCGGCCTCGTACATGGCTCCGGCGGACAGCGGCGACCGGTATCGCTGGCTCACCGAGGCGGAGAAGCTCGGGACGCGGGCGCGGAGCAAGCTGCTCCGGGTGGCGGAGGCCGCGCCGCCCGCCGATGTGTCCGCGCTGCTCGGTCTTCTGGAGAGCGGCACGGCCCTGCTCCGTGAGCAGTTGCTGCTGATCGACGATGAACCGGTTGAGCTGGTCAGCTCCTATTACCCGCTGGAGATCGCCCGGGGCACGGCCCTCGCCAAGCGCCAGAAGATCAAGGGCGGCACGCCGGTGCTGCTGGCCGGGCTGGGGTATCCGCCGCGGCTCAGCGTGGACCGGGTCTCGGCGCGGGTGCCCACCCAGGAGCAGTTCAGCGCCCTGCGCCTGCCGGGCGATCTGCCCGTGCTGCGCACGCTTCGCGTCGTCCACAGCGACGACGAGCGCCCCATCGAGGTCACGGTGATGGTCAAAGCGGGCCATCTCTACGAGTTGCAGTACGAGTTCACGGCCGGGTGAGACCCGCGCCCGCCCCCGAAGGCGGGCGCGGGCAGGCACGGATGCCCCGGGCGGGAGGCTCAGCCCCCCGTGGCCTCCCGCCACGCCTCCACATAGGAGTCCAGGTTCTTGTCGACGTCCTTCCAGTCCGGGTGGAAGATGTCGACGTTCTTCATGATCTTGGCGAGTTCGGTGGCGTGGGGGTCGGTGGCCTTGATGTCTTTGCGGGCGGTGAAGCCGCCGCCCACTGCGGAGACCTGGCGCTGGACGGGGACGGAGAGCAGGTAGTCGAGGAGCTTCTTGGCGTTGGCGGAGTGGGGGGCCTGCTTGACCAGGCCGGCCGCGTACGGGAGGGCGAAGGTGGTGGGCCTGCTGCCGGGCCTGGCGGCGGGGAAGAAGATGCCCTGGTTCGGCAGGGACTTCAGGTTGGCGTAGTTCATCTGGACATCGCCGTTGGCCACCAGGAGTTCGCCCTTGTCCGTCTTGGGGGCGAGCTGGCCGGTGGAGGAGGACGGGCCGACGTTGTTGGCCTGGAGCTTCTTGAGGAAGTCCATGGCGGGGCGCTGGCCGCCGAAGTCGTGCAGGGCCTTGAGGGCGGCGGGTGCGCCGGCCCAGCTTCTCGGCGGCCGGCGCGGCCCAGGTGCCGGCGGTGAGCGCGGCGAGGCTGGCGGCGAGCGCGGGGCGAGGGTGATCAGGAAGGAGGGAAAGCGAGGAAGAGGTCGATGAAGCGGCTGAGCACCGGCCCCCGGGGAACGGGACGAAGGTGATCCCGCGACCGGCCGGGCGGCAGCGGCGGCTGGACGGCGGGCTCCCCCGGCTACGCCGTGCGCCGCCGGGGGCACGCCCCCTCACCGCGCCACGGTGACCCCCCGCGCCCCGAACAGCGGCGCCAGCACCAGCTCCGCCGCCCCGTCCGCGACCACCTGCGCGCCGCCCCGGGCCAGCGCCACCGGGACCGCGGCCCTGCCACGGGCCCGTGCCTGGCCGTCGAGCGCCTCGGCCACCCCCGTCCGGAACCCCTCGGGGTTCTCCAGTACGGTGCGCCCGCCGAGCAGCACCCGGTCGATGTCCAGCAGCTCGACGAGGTTGGCGGCGCCCGCCCCCAACACCGCGGCCGCGCCCGCCAGATCGCCGCGGGCCACCGCCGCCAGACACAGCGCCTCGATACAGCCGCGCCGTCCGCAGCCGCACCGCGGCCCGTCCCACTGCACGGTCTGGTGCCCGAACTCCCCCGCGCCGGTACGCGGGCCGCGGTAGAGGCTGCCACCCAGGACGAGCCCGGCGCCCAGGCCGGTGCCCAGATGCAGATAGCCGAACGAGCCGGCGCCGGACGGCATCCCCTGAGCCAGGCCGAGCGCGGCCGCGTTGGTGTCCTTGTCGAGGACGACGGGAAGCCCGAGGCGTTCGGCGAGCGCGTCCCGCAGCGGGAAGCCGTCCCACTGCGGTGCGCCGGTGACCCGGTGCAGCACCCCGGTGGTGTGGTCCAGCGGCCCCGGGCAGGCCACCCCGGCACCCAGCACCGGCGGCCCGCCGGCCTCCGCGCGCAGCGCCGCGACCTCCCGAGCGGCGGTGTCGAGCACCGGCCCGGCGCCCGCCTCGAAGGCGAGCGGTGAGCGGCGTACGGCGACGGCGGCGCCGGTGAGATCGGCGAGTACGGCGATCAGCTCATCGCGGTCCAGGTGCAGCCCGACCGCGTGCCGGGCGCCGGGCACCAGCCGCAGCACGGTGGCGGGCTTCCCGCCCGTGGAGGCGCGGCGCCCCGCCTCGACGGCCAGCCCCTCGCCCCGCAGCCGCGCGGTGATCTTGCTGACGGCCTGCGGGGTCAGCCCGGTGTGCGCGGCGAGCTCCAGCCGGCTGAGCCCCTCCGCGCCGGCCGCCCGCAACAGCCCGAGCACCAGCGCGGCGTTGTGCCCGCGCAGCGCGGGGAGGTTGACGCCGGGATTTCCGGTGGCGGCCGGGTTTCCGGTGGCGGCCGGATTACCCGTGACGCCCGGCTTACCGGTGACGGCCGGAGGCCCGGCCGCCGCCGCGCCCGGAGCGCCGCCGCCGTCCCGCTCCCCGGCCCGCCCCCGGTCGATGTCATCGCTGCTCACCCACCCATTGTCCGCATCGCTTGCACTTTGGCAACAGCGTTGCTTAAGTGGAGCGCATGAGCAGCGAGACGAGCGACCCCACCGGCACCGCCGCCCCCCATGGCCCGCTCCGCGTCGGCCTCATCGGCTACGGCCTGGCCGGCTCGGTCTTCCACGCCCCTCTGATCGCGGCCACCGACGGCCTGCGGCTCGACCTCGTCTCGACCTCCGACCCGGAGCGGCAGGCGCAGGCCCGCGCCGAGCACCCGCAGGTCCGTACGGTCGACGCCCCCCAGGCGGTGCTGGACCGCGCCGCGGACCTCGATCTGATCGTGCTGGCATCGCCCAACAAGACCCATGTGCCGCTCGCCACCGCCGCGTTGAAGGCCGGTCTGCCGGTGGTCGTCGACAAACCGCTGGCCGCGACCGCCGCCGAGGCCGAGCAGCTCGCCGCGCTCGCCGACGACCGCGGCCTACTGCTCTCCGTCTTCCAGAACCGCCGCTGGGACAACGACTTCCGCACCCTCCGCAAGCTGATCGAGGACGGCGCGCTCGGCGACGTCCAGCGCTTCGAGTCCCGCTTCGAGCGCTGGCGCCCGCAGCCCAAGGGCGGCTGGCGCGAGTCCGGCGACCCGGCGGAGCTCGGCGGCCTGCTCTACGACCTCGGCAGCCACCTCATCGACCAGGCGCTGACCCTCTTCGGCCCGGTCGTCTCGGTCTACGCCGAGTCCGACATCCGGCGTCCGGGCGCGGAGGCCGACGACGACACCTTCCTCGCCCTCACCCACGCGAACGACGTCCGCTCCCATCTGTGGGTGAGCGCCACGACCGCCGTGCTGGGCCCGCGCTTCCGGGTACTGGGCAGCCGGGCCGGCTATGTGAAGCACGGCCTGGACCCGCAGGAGGCCGCCCTGCGCGAGGGCCTGCGGCCCGGCTCCGACGGGGTGGAATGGGGCGTGGAGCCGGAGTCCCACTGGGGCCACCTCGGCGCCGGATCGTCCCCGCAGACCGGCGGCGGCGAGCGGGTGCGGACCCTGCCGGGCGACTACCCCGCGTACTACGCCGCGATCGAACGGGCCCTCCGCGAGGGCGGACAGCCGCCGGTCACCGCCACCGAGGCCGCGGCCGCGCTGCGCGTCCTGGAGGCCGCGAAACGCTCCGCTACGGAGGGCCGGACGGTGCGGCTCGGGGGCTGATTCCCACGTTGTCGGCTTTCCCGCCGTGGTGGTTGCTCGCCGTTTGTTGCCCGCTTCGCGGTGCCCCCGCCGTTGCGCCTGCGGCGGGCGGTGCCGCTGCGCGGGGCTGTCGGGGTGCGGTGACGGGCCTGCGCGGGTGGGGGTGTCCGGACTGCTTCGCTTTACGTCCGGAC
>NZ_JBHXFI010000006.1:0-201028 GCF_042724075.1 Streptomyces sp. NPDC127097
GCCCACCCCCACCCCCGCCCCCTCCCCCGAAGGGGGAGGAGGGGGAGGGGGCGGGGGAGCGCTACCGCTCCTCCGAAGGGGCGAGGAAGCCCTGCCGCCCATCTGGCCGACCACAGCGGAACCGGTCCGACAGGCCCTGGACGCCGTCCTCGCCGAAACCCGGGCCGCCACCCGGACCGTCGCTGCTGCCGCCGCCGCTGCCGCCGCCGCGCCTGTCGACTCGCCCCCACCCCCCACCCCCCACCGCACCCACCACACCCTCCGCCACCTCTCCCTGGAGACCGTCCCCTACGTCCGGGACCACTGCGTCTACCTTCAGCCCGAGGGCTGGCCGGAACCCGCTGACCGGTTCCCGGTCGTTCCCATGACCACGTTGCTGGAGCTGGCCGCCGAGGCGGCCCGGGAGGCGTGCCCCGGGGGTCTGGTCACCGGCTACTCCGACGTACGGGCCCTGCGCTGGCTGGCCGTTGCGCCGCCCGTCGACCTGGCCGTCAGCGCCACCCCCGACGGGGACGGCCGGGTGCGGGTGAGCCTGGGGAACTACGCCGCCGTCACCGTCCATCTGGCGGCGCGGCATCCGGCTCCGCCGCCCCCGGACCCCGCGGGGCTGGCGGCCGGGCGGCCGGCGCCGGTGAGTGCGGAGGCGCTCTACCGGGACCGGTGGATGTTCCACGGGCCCGCGTTCGCCGGGGTCCACGAGGTCAGTACGCTCGCCGCCGACGGGATCCGCGGCACGCTGCGCGCCCTGCCCGCTCCGGGGGCGCTGCTGGACGCCGCGGGGCAGCTCCTCGGCCACTGGATGCAGCTGAAACTGAGCGGCGACCGGCTGGTGTTCCCCGCGTCCCTGGAACGCGTACGGCTCTACGGCCCGCCGCCCCGTGCGGGCGCGCTGCTGGCGGCCACTGCCCGGATCCGCGAGGTCAGGGCCGGTTCGGTGCGCGGCGAGGTGGAGCTGTGCGGCGCCGACGGCCGTGTGTGGGCGCGTCTGGACGGCTGGACGTACCGGCGCTTCGGTGCCGATGAGCGGGTGTGGCCGATGAAGTTCACGCCGGAGGTGTGCGGCATCGGGGAGCCCCGGCCGGGCGGCTGGTGCCTGGCCCGGCGCCGCTGGTCGGACCCGGCCTCGCAGGAGCTGGTGATGCGCCGCTATCTGGACGCGGCCGAGCGGGCCCGTTACGAAGGGTGCGCGCCCCGCGCCCGCGCGCCCTGGCTGCTGGGCCGGATCGCGGCCAAGGACGCGGTGCGGGAACTGTTGTGGGAGTCGGGAGCGGGGCCCGTTTTCCCGGCGGAGATCCGGATCGGCACCGACGGGCACGGCCGCCCCTCCCCTGAGGGCCCGCTCGCCCACGGCCTCCATCTCACGCTCGCGCACAAGGACCGGCTCGCCGTCGCCCTCGCCCACCGGTCGGGCCCGGTCGGCATCGACATCGAGCGCGTCACCGACGATCCGCAGGCCCTCGAACGGATCGCCCTCTCCCCGGCCGAACGCCGCCTGGCGGACGACCTTCACGCACGCCATGCGCCCGGGCACACCGGCCGCGCCTACTGGCTCACCGCACTCTGGTGCGCCAAGCAGGCCGCGGCGAAGGCAGCCGGCAGCGGCACCGGCCGGCGGCCGCTGGAGTGGGCCGTGACGCCCGCACCGGGCGGCGCGCTCCGGGTGGTCTCCCCGGACGGCCGGCCCCACCTCGTCCATCTCGACTCCGTCGACGACCTGTCCGGGCGCCATGTCGTCGCCTGGACCGGGCCGCGGCCCGAGGACAGTACGGGCACCGACACCCTCACTCCCACGGAGGCCACCCATGGCAGCTGACCCGCTCCCCGAGCGCACCCGGACGATCCTGGCCGAGATCACCGAGATGCTGGTGAGCGTCGTCGGCGACGAACTTCTCGTCGTGGGCGAGATCACCTGTGCCACCACCTTCAATGACGATCTGGCCCTGGAGAGCATCGAGTTCGTCGCGCTGGCCGAACTGCTTCAGCAGCGCTACGGCACCTCGGTGGACTTCCTCGGCCTGCTCGCGGAGAAGGACATCGACCAGATCCTGGCCATGACGGTCGGCGAACTCGCCGCCCATATCGACCGGGTCACCGTCGCCGACCCGGCCTGCGCGAGCTGACCGCGCCATGGCCCTCACACCCGCGGGCGGGCTGCGCCTGCACACCCAGCGGCTGCCGGGCCACGGTGGCCCCCGGCCCGACGACTCGACCGTCGTCTTCCTCCACGGGCTGGTGATGGACAACCTGTCGAGCTTCTACTGCACCCTCGCGGGCCCCGTCTCCCGCGCCGGACACGAGGTGCTCCTGTACGACCAGCGGGGGCACGGCCGCAGCGACCGCCCGCCCACCGGCTACGACCGGGCCACCTCGGTGGCCGATCTCGTCGCCCTGCTCGGCTCCCTGGGGCTCGACCGCCGCCCGGTCCATCTCGTCGGCAACAGCTACGGCGGCGCGCTGGCGCTGCACACCGCCCTCGTCCGGCCCGATCTCGTCGCCTCCGTCGTCCTGATCGACGCCCATCTGACCGGGGACTGGATCGAGGACATGACCGACACCCTCTCGGTCGCGGCCCTCGGCCTCGAACACCGTTCACTGGCCCAGCAGTTGTCCGCGCTCGGGCGGCGCAAGGAGGCCCGGCTGACCGCCGCCGCCGACGCCCTGCTCAACCACACCACCCTCATCGAGGACATCGCGGCCGATGCGCCCTTCACCTCCCGCGACTTCGGCCGGCTGCGTTGTCCGGTCCTCGCGGTCTACGGACAGTACTCCGAACTCCTGCCCGGAGCACGGGAGTTGGCGTTGAGCGCCGCGGACTGCGAACTGTGTGTGCTGCCGGGGGTGGGGCACACCGTGCTCAACGAGGCCACCGACGGGCTGTGTGACGCGCTGCTGGGCCGGCTCGGCGCACCCGCCGGGGCGGTGGCCCGATGAGAGTGCTGTTCGTCGTCCCGCCGCTGGCCGGGCACGTCAACCCCACCCTCGCCGTCGCCGCCGAACTCACCGCGCGCGGCCACCAGGTCGCCTGGACCGGCCCCGCCGCGGCCGTGACACCGCTGCTCCCCACGGGCTCCCTGCTCTACCCGGCGGGAGACCGGGACGCGGCCGGCGGCGAGGAGCTGGGCGGCGCGCGGTGGCGTGATCTGCGGGGCATCGCCGCGCTGCGCTTCCTCTGGGCGGAGGCCCTCATCCCGCTCGCCCGCGCGATGCTGCCCGGCGTGCACGCCGCCGTGGAAGCCTTCCGCCCCGACCTCCTGGTGACCGACCAACAGGCCCTCGCCGGGCCCGTGGTGGCGCGCCGGCACGGCTTGCCCTGGGCGACCTCGGCGACCACCTCGGCGGAGATCGTCCGGCCGTTCGACGACTTCCCGAAGGTGGGGGAGTGGGTGAGCCGGCGCATCGCGGCACTGCTCGCCGAGTGCGGCGCGCCCGGCGGCTGGGACCCGCGCTTCTCCCCGCACCTCGTCCTGGTCTTCTCCACCCCCGCACTCATCGGTGACGACGGCCCGGAACGGGCCGCGGCGCGCAGCCAGGACGCCGGGCCCGGCGGCGGCGCCGGGCGGTACCCGCCGCACTACGCGTTCGTCGGCCCCGCCTTCGGCGCCCGCCCGGCCGGCGGCGACTTCCCATGGCGCCGGCTCGACCCCGGCCGCGCCCGGGTGCTCGTCTCGCTGGGCACCCTCAACCGCGCGGCGGGCGCCCGCTTCTACCCGGCGGTCCTGCGCGCCGCGGACGCCCTCGCGGACCGGGCACAGCTGATCCTCGCCGCCCCCGGCGACCTCGCCGGCGACATCCCGCCGCACATGCTGCACCAGGAGTACGTCCCCCAGCTCCAGCTGCTGCCGCACCTCGACGCGGTGCTGTGCCACGGCGGCCACAACACCGTGTGCGAGGCGCTCGCCTACGGGCTGCCGCTGGTGGTGGCACCCGTACGCGACGACCAGCCGATCGTCGCCCGCCAGGTGGCCGAGGCCGGTGCGGGGGTGCGGGTGCGGTTCGGCCGCGCGCGTGCGGACGAACTGCACCAGGCCCTGTCCGCCGTGCTGGACGACCCGGCCCACCGCCGTGCGGCCCGCCGTATCCAGGCGTCCTTCGCCGCGGCGGGCGGCGCCGCCACCGCCGCCGACCGCCTGGAGAAACTGCGGCCCGGACCACGCCCCGGCCCGGCCGCACCCGGCACCGCCCCGACCGACAACGAGAAGGGACCGTGAGCCAGATGACGCGAGCGCACCGTTCGGGACACCGCACGCGATGGGCGGCGGCCGTCGCCGTGACGGCCCTGGGGGCGGGTACCGTACGCGCCCGCCGCAGGCTCGCCGCGCTGCCCGTGCTCGATCCCGCCGGGCCGCACGACCCCGCCCGGCCCCCGCTGTCCGGCTGGCAGCTGATCACCGCGCCCGGCGTCGTGGCCGACGAGGCGACCCTGCGCGCCGCGGTCGCGCACGCCACCCGCGAAGGACTGCGCGTGGTGGACCTGATCCCGGCCCACCTGGACGCCGAGAGCGTCCTCGGCCTGCTCCGGCTGCTCGACCCGGCCGCCCACCGCACGGACCGCTGCGCGCCGGGCCACGGCGCGGGCCACGCCCTGCTGGTGGCCGACGACCTCCACCAACGGGCCGGGCTCGACACCGAGGCGCCGCCGCGGTCGGTGGCCGGCCTGATCCGCCTCCTGCGCACCCTCAAGGAGTACGCCCCGGACGCCACCGGCTGGGCCATCGCCCCCGGCCTGCGGTCACCGCACCCCGACCCCACCCGGCGCGCCGAGGAGCTCCGCGCCCGGGGCCTGCCGCCGGCCCTGCTGTCCGCCGCCCAGCTGGCAGGTCTGGCCCTGCTGGTGAAGTGCGCGCTCTCGGCGCCGCGTTGGGGCGCGGCGGCGGCCGCCCTGTACTGGCTCCAGCCCGCCGCCGTCCTGAGCCCGGCCCGGGGCCTGCGCCCGGCCGGCCTGGCCCGCGCCACCGCGTCCCGTCCGCTGCGCTCCCTGTCCGCCGCGCTGCGCACCCTGGCCACCCCGCCCGCCGAGCAGCCCCGGGCCGCCGGCGCCCCGGCGCGCCACGCCGCGTACACCGCCGACCTCGCCGCCGGCACCGACCGGTTCTTCGAACCCCGCCGCACCGACTGCCCCTGGTGCTCGGCTCCCGACCCCGTCGTACGGGTCCGGATGCCCGACCTGCTCCAGGGCAAGCCCGGCCGCTTCACCCTGGAGGAGTGCCGCCACTGCGGCCATGTCTTCCAGAACCCCCGGCTCACCCCGGACGGACTCGACTTCTACTACCGCGACTTCTACGAGGGCCTCGGCGGCGAGGGCGCCGCCCTCGTCCTCGGCCGGATGACCGCCACCTACCGCGACCGCGCCGAGCTGCTGCGGCCCTTCACCACCCCCAGGGCCTGGCTCGACGTCGGTACCGCCGGGGGGCACTTCTGCAACGTCGCCCGCGGCGTCTGGCCCGACACCCGCTTCGACGGGCTGGACATGGGCGAAGGCGTCCACGAGGCCGCACGGCGGGGCTGGATCGACACCGCCTACCAGGGCCAGTTCCCCGACCTCGCCGACCGCCTCGCCGGCCGCTACGACACCGTGAGCATGCACCACTACCTCGAACACACCCGGGACCCGCGGGCCGAACTCGACGCGGCCGTCAAGGTCCTGGCCCCCGGCGGCCATCTGCTGATCGAACTCCCCGACCCCGAGTCCCGGATCGCCCGGCTGCTAGGCCGCTACTGGCTGCCCTGGTTCCAGCCCCAGCACCAGCACCTGATGCCGGCCGGCAACCTCAAACAGGCCCTGGAGGCCCGGGGCTTCACCGTCCTCGCCGAGCAGCACGGCCCCGCCCACCAGAACAACGCGGACTTCCTCGGCGCCGTCGCCCTCGCCGCGAACGGGCTCGTCCCCGACCCGCTCGCCCCCTGGGCCACGGTCCCCGCCACCCGCACCCGCCTGGCCGCTCGAAGTGCCGTACAGGCCCTGGCCGTTCCTTGCTACGCCGCCGCCCTCGCCGTCGACAACCTGCGCACCGCGATCGCGCGGGCCACCGACGGAGGCAACGCCTACCGGCTGCTCGCCCGCAAAGAGCTGGGATGAACCCGGTGGACCTGGCCCGCCGCGCGACCGCGGACCCCCTGGTGCGGCTGCTCGCCCACGGTTTCGCGACGGCGTACGACCGCCGGCCCGAAGCGGTGTGGCGGGCACCGTACGCCTTCCGGCTCACCCCGCCCGCCGCTCCGCCCGGCACCGGTACGGCGCCCCGCACCGGCTGGGTCGCGGCGGCCAACTGGTATGTCGCCGCGGCCGTCGCCCCGCGCGACGACGGCATGCTGCGCTGCGGCTCGCTCCACCACCCGGCGGAGACCACCGAACTCCCGCTCACCGGACCGGCCGGCCACGCCCCCGGCTGGGCGGCCCGCCCGTACGCCGCGCTGCGCACGCTCGCCGCCGCCGGCATCGGCCGGGACGGCGCCGATCTCTGCCTGAACGCCACCCTGCCGGAGGCCGTGGGACTGTCCGGCGCCGAGCCGCTGGAGTGCGCGGCCGCGCTGGCGGTGGCGTCCGTGCACGCCGACCGGGGCGGCTGCCCGCCGGCCCGCGCGCAGCTGGCGCGGCTGCTGGCGGCCGGAGTACCCGGCGACGACGCGCTGCGCCGGGCCGTGCTCTTCGCCCGGCCCGGCCGGCTGCTCGCGCCCGACGGCAGTTGCCGGCCGCTGCGCGCCCCGGACGGCGGCCCGCAGCCGAGCCTGCTGCTGGTGACGGCCCGCCGCTCCACCGGCGGCGCCACGGCCACCGCCACCGCGCTCGCCACCGCGGTCCACGACGCCCTGCGCGCCGGTGCCTGGTCCGCCTCGTGGCCCGGACAGCGGCCGGGCCGCAGCGTGCTGCTGCTGATGCCGCCCGACCGGCGCGCGGCGGTCCGGACCGCGGTGGCCGATGCCTGCCGCCGCTGCGACCTGCCCGTACCGCGCTTTCTGCGGATCGCCGTCGCGGACGCGGCCCGGCGCGAGGACTGACCACCCCCCCACCCGTCCCTCACCCCCCGGACAAGGAGCTGAGAACCTGATGAGACGCACAGCGATCCGCCTGCGCAGGGCGGTCGTGGCGGCACTCGGCACGCTCGGCCTGCTCGCCGTCGCCTCCGCGGCGGACGCCCGGACCGTCCGGTCCGCGCTGCCGTCCTACGACCATGTCGTGATCGTGGTCTTCGAGAACAAGCAGTACGGCGAGATCATGGGTAACGCCCAGGCGCCCTACCTCAACCAACTCGCCCAGGACGGCGCCGAGCTGACCGGCATGAAGGCCCTCACCCACCCCAGCCAGCCGAACTACTTCAACCTCTTCTCCGGCGCCACCCAGGGCGTCACCGGCGACGGCTGCTACACCGCGCAGTCGCTGTCCGCCGCCAACCTCGGCCAGGAGCTGATCGCGGCCGGCAAGACCTTCGCCAGCTACAACGAGGGACTGCCGGACGAGGGCTCCACCACCTGCTCCAGCGGCCGCTACGCGCAGAAGCACAACCCCTGGTTCGCCTTCAAGAACGTCCCGGTGACCTCCGGCAAGACCTTCGCCCAGTTCCCCAAGGACGACTTCACACAGCTGCCGACGCTGTCCTTCGTCATCCCGGACATGTGCAACGACATGCACGACTGCGCGGTCGGCAGCGGCGACACCTGGCTCAGGAACAACCTCGACTCCTACGCCCGGTGGGCCAAGGACCACAACAGCCTGCTGATGGTCACCTGGGACGAGGACAACTACCTCGGCTCCAACCGGATCGCGACCGTCTTCCACGGCGCCCATGTCAAACGGGGCGCGGTGAGCGGCGACTACAACCACTTCAGCCTGCTGCGGACCTTCGAGGACATGTACGGCACCGGCCACGCGGGCAACGCCGCCACCGCCACCCCCGTGACGGGGGTGTTCGACACCGGCGGCACCGAACCGCCCGGCGACGACCTCACGCTCGCCACCCCCGGCCCGCAGACCTGCCGCTTCGGCCGGTCCTGCACCGTCCAGCTGACCGCCACCGGCGGCACGTCCCCGCTCACGTACCGCGCCACCGGCCTGCCCCTGGGCCTGACCCTCGACGCCACGGGCGGCCGTATCACCGGCAGACCCTGGCAGACCGGCACCCTCCCGGTCACCGTCACCGCCACCGACGCCAGGGGCGCCACCGCCACCGCCGACTTCCCGCTCACCGTCAACTGGTTCTGACCGACGACCGACGACGAACCTGCGACCACCGACGACCGACCGTGTGCGGGGCGGCACCCGCGAACAACGGCACCGGCCACCCCCGCAAAGGAGGTGGCCGGTGCCGTACGCCCGCTCTGACCGCGAGCCCTGGGATGCTGCCCGTCAGCGGCGCCGCACCAACGGGAACGGCAGCGTCTCGCGGATCGACAGACCGGTCAGGAACATCACCAGCCGGTCCACGCCGATGCCCAGACCACCGGTCGGCGGCATCGCGTACTCCAGTGCCTGGAGGAAGTCCTCGTCCAGCTCCATCGCCTCCGGGTCACCGCCGGCCGCCAGCAGCGACTGCGCGGTGAGCCGCCGGCGCTGCTCGACCGGGTCGGTCAGCTCCGAGTAGGCGGTACCCAGCTCGGTGCCGAACGCGACCAGGTCCCAGCGCTCGGCGAGCCGCGGGTCCTTGCGGTGCTGCCGGGTCAGCGGCGACACATCGGTCGGGAAGTCCTTGTAGAACGTGGGGAGCTGGGTCTTCTCCTCCACCAGGCGCTCATACATCTCCAGCACGATGTCGCCGCGGCCCATCTCCGGCTTCACCGGCACCGCCGAGGCATGGCACAGCCGGCGCAGCCGGTCCGGCTCGGTGTCCGCGTCGACCACCTCACCGAGCGCCTCGGAGATCGCGCCGTAAACGGTCTTGACCGGCCAGATCCCCGAGATGTCGTGCTCGACGAGCCTGCCGTTCCCGTCCGCCTTACGGGCGGTGGCGCTGCCGAACGCGGCGATCGCCGCACCCTGGATCAGCTCCCGGGTCAGGTCCAGCATCACGTCGTAGTCGGCGAACGCCTGGTACGCCTCCAGCATCGTGAACTCGGGGTTGTGCTTGTAGGAGATGCCCTCGTTGCGGAACGTCCGCCCCATCTCGAAGACCTTCTCCATACCGCCCACACACAGCCGCTTGAGATACAGCTCCGGCGCGATCCGCAGATACAGATCGAGGTCGTAGGCGTTGATATGGGTGTGGAACGGACGGGCGTTGGCGCCGCCGTGGATCTGCTGGAGCATCGGCGTCTCGACCTCGAGATAGCCGCGGTCGATCAGCCCCTGGCGCAGCGCCTGCACGGCCGTGCTGCGCGCCCGCAGGTTGTCCCGCGCGTCCGTCGAGACCACCAGGTCCACATACCGCTGGCGGACCTTGGCCTCCGGGTCGGACAGCCCGCGCCGCTTGTCGGGCAGCGGCCGCAGACACTTGGCCGTCAGCCGCCACCCGGTGACGAACACGGTCAGCTCACCGCGGTCACTGGCCCCGACCTCGCCCTCCGCCTCGACATGGTCACCGAGGTCGATGTCCGAGCCGAAGCGGTCCAGCAGTTCCTTGCCGCTGCCGTCCCGGGTCAGCGCGATCTGGAGATCGCCCGACCAGTCGCGCAGCACCGCGAAGAGCACTCCGCCGTGGTCACGGGTGAGCAGCACCCGCCCGGCGACGCTGACGGACTTGCCGCTGCGCGTACCGGGCGTGAGGTCCGGGTACTCGTCGCGGACCTCGCCCAGGGTGTGCGTACGCCGCACGCCGACCGGATACGGGTCGGTGCCGGCCTCCCGCAGCCGCTCCAGCTTGAGGTGGCGCACCCGCACCTGCTCGGGCAGCGCGGCCAGCTCCTGTGCGTGCTGCTCCTCATCGGTGGCCGGCGCCGCCTTGACCAGCCCCAGCTCGTCCAGCGAGGGCAGACCGGCGGTGCTCGCCGGGGCCAGCACCCGCTTCTTGTGGCCCTTGCCCCACAGCGCGCCCAGGCTCGGTACGTCGACGAAGCCCTCGGCGATACCCGAGCCCAGGGCGATCCGGGCCAGCGCACCGGCGTCCGCGTAGCACAGGAACCGCGGATACCACTCCGGGTTGTACTTCGCGTTGGAGCGGTAGAGCGCCTCCAGCTGCCACCACTTGGAGAAGAACAGCAGCAGCCGGCGCCAGACCTTCAGCACCGGGCCGGCCCCGATCCGGGCGCCTTCCTCGAAGGCGGAGCGGAACACCGCGAAGTTCAGCGAGATCCGGCGCACGCCCATCGCCCCGGCCTGGGCGCACAGCTGGGCCACCATGAACTCCATGACGCCGTTGGGCGCGGTGCGGTCGCGGCGCATCACGTCCAGCGAGATGCCGTCGGTGCCCCAGGGGACGAACGACAGCAGCGCGATCATGTTGCCGTCACCGTCGAACGCCTCGGCCAGCAGGCACTCCCCGTCCGCGGGGTCGCCCAGCCGGTCCAGCGCCATCGAGAAGCCGCGCTCGGTCTCGGTGTCCCGCCAGGCGTCCGCCCGGTGGATGACCTCCTGCATCTCCTTGTCGGTCAGCGCGGAGTGGCGCCGTACGCGGAAGGTCGCACCGGTCCGTTCGACGCGGTTGACGGCCTGGCGGGTCACCCGCATCTCCCGGCCGGCCAGGTCGAAGTCCTTGACGTGCAGGATCGCCTCGTCGCCGAGCTGGAGCGCGTTCAGACCGCTGCGGGCGAACGCCTTGGCGCCGTCCTCGCTCGCGCCCATGACGGCCGGCTGCCAGCCGTACCGCCCGGCGACCTCCAGCCATGCCTCGATGGCCTGGGTCCATGCCTCACGGTCACCGACCGGGTCACCGCTGGCCAGACAGACCCCGGCCTCGACGCGGTAGGTGACGGCGGCCTTGCCGCTGGGGGAGAAGACCACGGCCTTGTCGCGGCGGGTGGCGAAGTAACCGAGCGAGTCCTGGCTGCCGTAGCGGTCCAGCAGCGCCCGGATGCGGTCCTCCTCGTCACCGTGCAGCGCGGCCTCCATCCGCTGCGAACGGAACAGCGTGGCGGCCGCGTTGAGCAGCGCCAGCGCACCGAGCAGACCGAGGACGGCGCTGATCCAGTGCGGCGGATGGCCCTCGACGAGAGGGCCGACGACCAGCCCGCCGCAGACGCGGTTGGCCGCCCACAGCAGCCGGTTGGCGGCGCCGGGCTCCAGCGTGCCCGGGGCCAGCGACACCAGTCCCCAGCCGATCAGCACCGCCGCCACGAGCCCGCCGGCCAGCACCAGGATGGCGCGCAGGAACGCACCGCGCCGGGTGATCGCGTAGAACTCGCGGTGCGAGACGAGCAGCAGCACCAGCGCCCCGGCACACAGCACCAGGGAGAACGTGAACTCCCAGTACCCGGCGGCCAGGAACAGCGCGTCGGCCAGGGTGACCAGCACCATGTAGGCCACCACGAACCACAGCGCCACCCGTTTCCGGGCGGTCATCGCCGCGCCCAGGAGGAAGAGGAAGGCCGCATAGGCGAAGTTCGGCGCCACCGGGATGGTGAGGGTGTCCAGCCAGTAGATCACCGGGTGGAGTCCGCGCCGGAGCGGCCCGATCAGCGCCGTCAGGGCACAAAAGAGCCCCAATACGCTGAAGATGATGGCGAAGCCATTGGGGACCCGGCGCCGGAAGCGCCGCCACCCCGTGAGTTGATCCTGGTCCTGCACGGTGCTCATTCCGTCACACTAGGCTCTGAAAGGGGTCAGCTGCTCGACGCGAGGGCGCTGTTTCGCCCGCCATGGGGATCGCCGGTCGTGCCAGTCTCCGATCCCGGTGGTGTGGTCGTCTTTCCCTCGTACGGAGGACGGGGTGATCCCGGCGGGGTCACCCACGTGGACCTTGCCACAAACCCGCCCCAGGTCCGAGTCGGTGCAACTCCGGCTGATGGTGAAGTTCAGGTCATAGTCGCCGGAAAAGTAGCGGCCGCCGCCGGAATCCACCCCGTCGAGCTCCGCCCGCAGCCGGACCGCGGTGCCCGGTTTCCAGCGCTGTGCGGGCCGCCAGGTCACCTGGTCCTGGCCGGCGCGGTCCGTCGTCCAGTCCCAGGAACCGGTCGTCCGGTCGTCGGTGGTGACGCGCAGCCGGCGCCCCACCGCGGCCCGGTCGGTCACCGGGTGGTCGAAGGTGAGGGTGAGCAGCCGGTCGACGGCGACCACGGTGTCCTGGGTGCCGGGATCGAGTACCAGTGTGTTGAGCCTGGCCGGCTGCGCGGTGGTGAGCGACTCCTTGGCCGCGCCGACGCCGCCCCGGTCGCTCTTGGTCCTGGCGACGACGGAGTACTTGGTGGCCGGGGCGATCTCGGCGCTGGAGGTCCAGAAGGTGCCGTCGGCCCCGAACCCGCCGGGCAGCCGCCGGCCCCTGGGGTCGGTGACCGTCACCTCGGTCAGCACACCGCCCTCCGCGGTCACCTTCAGCTTGTCGCCGGCCTGCACGGTCCTGGTGCCGCCGGCCGCCCCCAGCGCCACCTTCACCGGGTCGGCCACCTGCGCCGGCGCCGCGAGGCCCGCGCACGCGCTGAGCGTGCCCGCGCCGACGGCCGTGACCAGGGCGACTGCGGGGCACCGCCGCCGGAACGTCCGGTGGCGGAAAGAAGGGGGCTGGCTCATCTCGGGCTTTCCGTCGGCAGGGGGGAGGGCGGCGCTGTCGGCCGCTAAGACGACCGATCGCCACACTTCGTTGCAGGGAGTGAGGTGATCCACGCCACGTCGACGCTGTGCCGCCCGGCCCGCGGAGCCGCCGCGTCCCGGCATCCCGCCGCTCCGTGACCCGTAGTGATCACCCGATCGGAGCACCCGCACAAGAACCGGACATACCCTGAAATACGCCAAACTGGCCACCCCTTGCCGTCCGTTCGGGCGGCGGTTGAGGAGGTGTGCGTCCCGTGGCGATTTCCATCTCGGTCGTCCTGCTGCTGGTGGTCCTGGCCGTGATCTTCCTGCGCAGCGGCAAGCTCAAGTTCTCGCACGCCCTGGTGTGCGCGCTGCTCGGCTTCTATCTGGCGAGCAGCAGCCTCGCCCCGGACATCCACCAGGGGCTGTCCGGCGCCGCCGATGTGGTGAGCAGCCTGCGTCCCTGACGAGGACGGCCCGCCGGCGCCGGGGACGCGGCGCCGGCGTCGCGTCCCCGTCCGCTCACCCGGCGGAGAACACCCCGAGCGCATTGGGCACCGGCCGCTCCGCGCCCCCCGAGGGATGGTTGCGGACCGTGGCCCCGTACTCGTCGCCGGTGACCAGGGTCGAGGACCCGCCGCCGTCCAGGTCCATCGCGTCCCGCGCCCCCAACTGCGCCATCAGCTCCGCCAGTTCGCGCACCGTCAGGCCGGTCTGGCCCGGTGCCCCGTCCAGCGCCATGAGGTACAGCACCCGTCCGCCGGCCCCGATCCCCGCGGACGTCCGCACCGCCACGGCGAGGGTGTCCAGGCCGGCCAGCGGCGCGCCGTCCCGCACGATCGGGAAGCCGCCCACCGCACAGCGCAGCCGGCCGTGCCGCTGTCCGGCGAGGTACGAGCTGACGTGCACCGGGTCACCGAGATGCAGCCCGCGCAGCTGCCGCGCCCCGTCCTCCCGGCCCACCAGCACCACACTGCCCACGGCCACCCCGCCGGCGCCCGGCACCTCCCCGATGGCCGTCACCCGGCCGTGCCGGACCGTCACCTCCGTGGTCTCCGTACTGCACGGCGCCGCCCGGTCGGTGTCCGTCCCGCAGGTGGCGCGCACCCGGGACGCCGGACCCCACTGCGCGGTGTACGCACCGATCCCACCGACCGGCAGCGCGTACTGGTTCAGTCCGCGCAGCGGCAGTGTTCCCCGGCCGGTCAGCACCGCACCGCGCAGCGTGAGCCGGTCCAGCCGGGCGCGGCGGTCATAGCCGACGCCGATCACGTCCTCGGTGGTCGCCCCGGGCGGCATCGCCGGACCGAACCGCTGCCCGTCGGGCACCGCGCCCTTCAGCTGCCGTCCCGAGGCCACCGCCGGGCCGACCGAAGCGCCGGTCGGCTGCACTCCCGGGTGCTGGGTCTCGGTGATGTTGAAGAAGTCGCCGTTGACGGCCCCCACCGCCCGGCGGTCCGCGGCCAGTTGGGAGACCGGCGACCGAGCGCCGACCGCCCCCGGGTACAGCAGATCCACGGTGACCCGCGGGTCGGCCAGATCGACGGTCAGCAGATGCCCGTGCACGGTCCCGCGCGGCAGCGTCATCCGGAACTCGTCGTAGGCCACCCCGGGTGCCACCGACACGGCACCGGAGCGGCGGAGATCCGCCTCCGCGGCAGCGGCCGGCGTCCCGCCCGCCACCCCTCCACCGGCCAGCACACCCCACGCCACCAGCACCGTCAGCATCGCGCGAACCCGACCGAATCGCCGCTTCACGATCCCCCCTGACCTCACGTCAACTGTCCCAGGCGCCGGAGACGCTCACTATGACCCGGAGGTGTCAGGAATCCGTAGACCAGCGGAACGGCCGTCGTGTCGCCGGACCGGGTCATCCGGTGTGTGCCAGGAGACGTCGTTGACCAGCTGGAGATAGCGCGCCCAGTCCCAGAACTCACCGGGGTCGGTGTGGTCGGTGCCGGGGACCTCGACATGGCCGATGATGTGCTCCCGGTCCTTGGGGATCCGGTACCGGTCGCAGATGGCCGCGGTGAGCAGGGCGGACTGCTCGTAGAGCGGGTCGGTGAACCATGTCGGGTCGTCGATCCAGCCCTCGTGCTCGATGCCGATGCTGCGGGTGTTGTAGCCCCAGTTCCCGGCGTGCCAGGCGACGTCCCGCTCGCGTACGCACTGGGCGAGATAGCCGTCGGCGGACCGTACGACATAGTGCGCGGCCGCCTTGTGCGCCGGGTCCTGGAACAGTTTGAGGGTGTCCCGGTAGGTCTCCTGGGTCACATGCACCACGACCCGCTCGACCGGATACTGCGCGGGGCGGTCGGCGGCGGTGAAGTTGGCCGGGTTCGCCGGAACCCAGTGGACCGGGGGGTAGGCGCCGCCGGGCGGCGTTCGCCGGTGCGGGGCGGCGGCGGTGGCGCCCGCCGTGCGGGGGGTGAGTGCGGCGGACGCGGCGAGCGCGGCCGCTCCGGTCAGCAGGCGCCGGCGGGCCGGGCGGCGGGGGGCGGGCTCCATGTGAACTCCTGACAAGGACCGAGGGGTGGTCGCGTACATGTCACGCACATGCGGTGCGTTCATGATGCGCAACAGGGCACGCCCTGCCAAGGGAATGGCCGTTCTGCCAATGGCTCGACCAAAGGCAGAACGGCGCAGGTCAGGAGGGATACGGGATACCTGATCGGACGTCACTCGGGTGCCACGCCGACGGCGCCGGCGGCTGCTCGCGGACGCGGCACCCGGGTGCGGTGACCCGCCGGTTCAGTGACCGATCTCGACGTCCTCCAGAATGCCCAGGGCGTCCGGCACCAGCACCGCCGCCGAATAGTAGGCACTGACCAGGTAATTGATGACCGCCTGGTCGTTGATGCCCATGAAGCGCACCGACAGGCCGGGCCGGTACTCGTCCGGGATGCCGGTCTGGTGCAGTCCGACCACGCCCTGGTTCTCCTCGCCGACCCGCAGCGCCAGAATCGAGCTGGTCTGGTCCGGGGTGACCGGGATCTTGTTGCACGGCAGCAGCGGAATGCCCCGCCAGGCACGGACCGTGGCGCCCTCGACCTCCGCCGTGGTGGGATAGATGCCCCGGGCGTTCCACTCCCGCCCGATCGCCGCGATCGTCCGCGGATGCGCCAGCAGGAACTGCGTCTTACGGCGCCGGGAGATCAGCTCGTCCAGGTCATCCGGGGTGGGCGGACCGCTGCGGGTGTGGATGCGCTGCTTGAGGTCGGCGTTGTGCAGCAGCCCGAACCCGGGGTTGTTGACCATCTCGTGCTCCTGGCGCTCCCGCAGCGCCTCCACGGTCAGCCGCAGCTGCTGGTCCAGCTGGTTCATCGGGTCGTTGTAGAGATCGGCGACCCGCGAATGCACCTTCAACACCGTCTGGGCCACGCTGAGTTCGTACTCTCGCGGTGCCAGCTCGTAATCGGCGAAGGTGCCCGGCAGCATCGGCTCGCCGACATGGCCGGCGGCCAGCTCGATGGCCGCCTCACCGTGCTTGTTCTGCGCCGGCACCAGCGCGGCACCGACGTCCGCGAGGTGGCTGCGCAGCGACTCCGACCGGCCCAGCAGCTCCTCCAGGTCGCTGCGGTACAGGGTCAGCGCGGTCACCCGGGTCACCGCGCGTACGGAGTGCTCCCACTCCGCGTCCGCGGTCAGCAGCGCCGCCGCACCGATCGCGTCACCGTCGGCCAGCACCCCCAGCACGGTCTCGTCGCCGTACTTGCCGGTGCCGAGACGGTCGAGCTTGCCGTGGGCGATCAGCACGATCCGGTCGGTCGGCCCGCCCGCCCGGGCCAGCACATCACCGGGCGCGAACTCCCGCTGGACGAACCGGCCCGCCAGCGCCTCCAGCGTCGCGGTGTCGGCGAAGCCGCGCAGCGGCGCCAGCTCGCGCAACTCCGCCGGAATCACCCGGACTTCGGAGCCGGTCGAGACGAACTCCACCCGTCCGTCACCGAGGGTGTGGGTAAGCCGGCGGTTGACGCGGTACGCACCGCCGGAGACCTGCGTCCAGGGCAGGATGCGCAGCAGCCAGCGGGAGGAGATCCCCTGCATCTGCGGCACGGTCTTGGTCGTGGTCGCCAGCTTGCGCGCTGCCGCGGTGTCCAGGCTGGAGCGGGTCTGCTCGGGCGCGGACGCCTGCGGGCCGGACGTCGGGTCCACCGATGTGGTCATGAGGAAGGCTCACCTGTTCTTGTCTGTGCGGTGCGTAGACCGGGGCGGTGCGTAGGCCGGTGCGGTGCGCGGAAATACCCCGCGCGCCAGGACGGCGGGAAATGCCGCTGCCGGGGCGCGGCTGCTTTTCCGCCGGAGGTCGTTCAGTGGCCGATCTGTACGTCGTCGAGCACACCCAGCGCATCGGGCACCAGAATGGCCGCCGAATAATAGGCGCTGACCAGATACTTGATGACCGCCCGGTCGTCCAGGCCCATATAACGCACCGAGAGGCCCGGCTCGTATTCATCGGGAATTCCGGTCTGATGCAGGCCGACGACGCCCTGCCGCTCCTCGCCGGTGCGCAGCAGCAGCACCGAACTCGTCCGTTCCTCCGTCACCGGAATCTTGTTGCACGGGAAAATCGGCACCCCGCGCCAGGAGGGCAGCGAATGCCCCATGAAATCGACCGCGGTCGGATAGATCCCGCGGGCGCTGCACTCCCGCCCGATGGCGGCGATCGTCAGCGGATGGGCGAGCAGGAAGCCCGGGTCCTTCCAGACCGTCGCGAGCAGATCGTCGAGGTCGTCGGGGGTGGGCGGGCCGGTGCGGGTGTGGATGCGCTGCTTGAGGTCGGCGTTGTGCAGCAGCCCGAACTCGGGGTTGTTGATCATCTCGTGTTCCTGACGCTCCCGCAGCGCCTGGATGGTCAGCTTGAGCTGCTCCTCCACCTGGTTCATCGGATCGCTGTAGAGGTCGCCGACCCGGCTGTGGGTGCGCAGCACGGTCTGCGCGACGCTGAGTTCGTACTCCCGGGGCGTGACGTCGTAGTCGACGAAGGTGCCGGGGAGGGCGGGCTCGCCCTGATGCCCGGAGGCGACGGAGACCGCCGATTCCCCGCTCGTGTTCATCGGCTGCGCGGTGCCCTGACCGGCCGCCGCCAGATGCTCGCGCAGCCCGGGGGAGCGGTCGATGATCTCCTGCGCGGCCTGCCGGGACAGCGTCATGACGGTCACCCGGGTCACCGCGCGATAGCTGAACCGCCAGGTCCCCTCGGGGTCGGTGAGCGGCTCGTCGCCGAGGTGGTCCCCGCCGGCCAGCGCTTCGAGCACCGTGTCCTCGCCGTATTTGCCGGTGCCGATCCGGTCCACCCGGCCGTGCACCAGCAACACCAGCCGGTCGCCCGGCCCGCCGGCCTCCCCGATGAGTTCGCCAGGGGCGTATTCCTGCTGGGTGAAGCGGTCGCCGAGCGCCGCCAGCACCTCGGTATCGGTGAACTCCCGCAGGGCGGGCAGCTCGCGCAGCTCCTCGGGGATGATGGCGACATCGCTGCCACTGGTGTCGAAATCGATGCGCCCGTCGCCGAGGGTGTAGGTCAGCCGGCGGTTCACGCGATAGGTGCCACCGGAAACCTGCACCCAGGGCAGCAGCCGCAGCAGCCATCGGGAAGTGATGCCCTGCATCTGTGGAGCGGTTTTGGTGGTGGTCGCCAAATTCCGCGCCGCGGTGGTACTCAGGCTGGAATTCCGGGCCTCTTCCGCGGTGCCGTGCAGCGATTCATCGGCAATGGTCACAGTGCCACCTGTCTCCTCGAACGGTGCGATGCGGCCCGCCCCGAAACCCCGTTTCAAGGCGGTTCCGCGGCAGCCCGCCGAACCGAAGGTAGTGGTGCTGTTTTTATCGGCACAATCGCTCGATGGGGTGGCATGGAATTCCCGCTCCCTGGAAAGGTTTAGCGGGCTCAATTCCGGGGAGAGTGTGCCGGGGCGCAGGAATGGAGGGGGTCGTCCAGGACGCCTTGGAGCGCCGCGTGTGCCGCTCCGAGCAGCGGCCCGTCGGCGCCCAGCCGGGACACCGTCACCGCGGGTCCGCCGGCCCGCCCGCTCTCCGCCGTGACGGCCGTCCGCAGCGTCAACTCCCGCTCCAGGGACGGCAGGACCCAGGGCGCCAGCCCGGCCAGCGCACCCCCGAGGACCACCGCCTGCGGATCGAGCAGATTCACCGCCCCGGCGAGCGCGATGCCCAGCGCCGTCCCCGCCTCGTGCAGGGCGCGGACGACGGCGGCGTCCCCGTCGGCGGCCCGGCGCGCCAGCAGAGCGATACGGGCACCCGGCCCCGGATGGGCCGCCGCCCGCTCGGGGGTGAGCCCGCCCGCCCGCAGCACGGCCGGTTCACCCGCGTACTGCTCCAGACAGCCACGGCCGCCGCAGTCGCACGGCGGGCCGTCCGGATACACCGGCACATGCCCCAGCTCCCCCGCGAAGCCCCCTGCGCCCCGCAGGAGTTGGCCGTCCACGACGACCGCGGCGCCGATCCCGGCCTCGGCCGACACATGCACGAAGTCCGGCGGCGGGCCGGGCCGGCCGGCGCCCCCGCCCAGCCGGAGTTCGGCCAGCGCACCGAGGTTGGCCTCGTTCTCGACGGTGAGCGGGACGGCGAACGAGCCGCCCTCCGGGGCCGTCACCCCGGCCAGCCCCGGTGCGAGATCGGCGGCCCGCCAGCCGAGGTTGGGGGCGTGCACCACGGTCGTCGCATCACGGGCCACCAGACCGGGCACCGCGACCGTCAGCCCGGCCGGCCGCAGTCCCTCGGCGGCCATCTCCGCGGTCACCTCGGCGAGCAGACCGGACAGCTGCCGCAGCACGGGCCCGGGCGCGCGGTGCCGGTTCGCGGCATCGGCCGCCAACCGGGCCCGGACCCGTCCGCGCAGATCGACCGCGCACACCGCCAGGTGGTCGACGCCTATCTCGGCCCCTATCCCGGCCGGTCCACGGTCGCTGACCGCGAGTTCACTGCCCGGCCGGCCCCGGCCACCGGTCGCCGCCCGCCCCGTCTCGACCAGCAGCCCGGCCCGCAGCAGCTCGTCGACGAGCGGCGCCACCCCCGCCCGGGTCAGCCCGATCCGTGCCGCGACCGCCGGCCGGGAGACCGGGCCCTGGGCGGCCACGGTCCGCAGCACCCGGGCCAGATTGCGCCGCCGGATGCCGTGCTGGGTGTCGCCGCCGGGCGCGGTCATGAGCTCTCCCAAGGGTGCGGACGGCAGCCGGGCCACGGCCGCACGGATGCGGTCACCGCCGTAGCAGCGGCGCGCCGTCGGCGAGCGTCGCCGTCAGCCGCTCCCAGGCGGCGTCGTCCCGCGGCCGCGCCTCGTACTCCGCGCCGCGTGCCGTCCCCCAGCGGCGCGCCACCGCCGCCGGATCCTCCTCCAGCAGCAGCCCGGCCGCCTGCGCCGCCGCCCCGAGCGCCACCAGCTCCCGCGCCTCGGGCACCACCACCGGGCGGCCCGACAGCCGGCGCACGGTCTCCCGCCAGGCCCGGCCCCGGGCGCCGCCGCCGATCAGCAGCAGCGGCGCATCGGGCGCGGCGTCCTCGTCCAGCACCCGGTCCAGGGCCTCCAGCAGGGTGAACACCGCGCCGTCGTAGGCGGCCTGGAGCAGCTGGCCGGCCGTGGTGTCGTGCCGCAGCCCGTGCACCAGGCCCGAGGCGCCGGGCAGATTCGGGGTGCGCTCACCGTCCAGGAACGGCAGCATCACCACCCCGCCGCCCTCCTCCACGGCCTCCCGGTCGCGGCCCAGCAGCGCCGCCACCCGGTCCACGGCGAGCGTGCAGTTCAGGGTGCAGGCCAGCGGCAGCCAGTCGCCGCGGGCGTCGGCGAAGCCCGCCACGGTGCCGGACGGATCGGCGGGCCGGTGGGTGGAGACCGCGTAGACCGTTCCCGAGGTGCCCAGGCTCAGCACCGGCCGGCCGGGGCGCAGGCCCAGGCCGAGCGCGGCCGCCATGTTGTCGCCCGTGCCGGCCGCCACCAACGCGCCCTTGGGCAGCGGCAGATGACCGGCGTGTACGGTCCCGGCGGCCTCGCCCGGCAGCGCCACTCGCGGGAGCAGCGCGGGGTCCAGCCCGACGTGCGCCAGGATCTCCGTGTCATAGGACCCGGTGGACGACGCCCACCAGCCGGTCCCGGACGCATCGCCGCGATCGGTGACGGCCTCGCCCGTCAGCCGCTCGGTGAGGTAGTCGTGCGGCAGCCGTACCGCGGCGGTGGCGGCGGCCGCGGCCGGCTCGTGCTCGCGCAGCCAGGCCCACTTGGCCACCGTGAACGCCGGTCCCGGCACGCTCCCGACCCGGTCCGCCCAGGCTTTCGCGCCGCCCCGCTCCGCGATCAGCCGCTCGCTCTGCGGCGCCGGCCGGACGTCGTTCCACAGCAGGGCCGGACGCACCGGCTCGCCGGCCGCGTCCAGGGTGACCAGCCCGTGCTGCTGTCCGCCGACGGACACCGCCGAGGCTTGCCGCGCCACGTCGCCGCACTGGTCCAGCGCCTCACCCAGCGCCTGCCACCACTGCCGGGGGTCGCTCTCCTTGCCGGCGCCGCCGCTGACCGTGTGCGGTGCCTGGCCGCGGGCGAGGACCGCGCCGGTCACCGCGTCCACGACCAGTGCCTTGGTGGACTGTGTGGAGCTGTCCACCCCGACGACCAGCGGTCCCGCTGCCTGTGCGGCCATGGTGCGCTCTCCCTCGGCGGCCCGTCATCCATGTCTCGGTCCAGGGGGTTCCCCGGCGTGCTGTCGCATATTAGTTTGGCCGCGGCAGAATTTGTAAAGTGCCTTGACGAAATGATCGAGGGAGTCGCGATGAGTCGCCGGCCCACGCCCGCGGACAAGTTCAGCTTCGGCCTGTGGACCGTCGGCTGGCAGGGCCGTGACCCCTTCGGGGACGCCACCCGCCGCGCCCTGGACCCGGTGGAATCGGTGCACCGCCTCGCCGACCTCGGCGCCTACGGCGTCACCTTCCATGACGACGATCTGATCCCGTTCGGCGCCGGCGGCATCGAGCGCGAGGCGGCCGTCAAACGCTTCCGGCAGGCACTGGACGCCACCGGCCTGATCGTCCCGATGGCCACCACCAACCTCTTCACCCACCCCGTCTTCAAGGACGGCGCCTTCACCGCCAACGACCGCGACATCCGCCGCTACGCCCTGCGCAAGACGCTCCGCAACATCGATCTCGCCGCCGAGCTGGGTGCCCGCACCTATGTCGCATGGGGCGGACGGGAAGGCGCGGAATCCGGCGCGGCCAAGGACGTACGGACCGCCCTGGACCGGCTCAAGGAAGCCTTCGACCTCCTCGGCCAGTACGTCATCGAGCAGGGCTACGACCTGAAGTTCGCCCTGGAACCCAAGCCCAACGAGCCGCGCGGCGACATCCTCCTCCCGACCGTCGGCCACGCCCTCGCCTTCATCGAGCGGCTGGAACACCCCGAGCGCTTCGGCGTCAACCCCGAGGTCGGACACGAGCAGATGGCCGGGCTGAACTTCCCGCACGGCATCGCCCAGGCACTGTGGGCGGACAAGCTCTTCCACATCGACCTCAACGGCCAGAGCGGGATCAAGTACGACCAGGACCTCCGCTTCGGCGCGGGTGATCTGCGCGCCGCCTTCTGGCTCGTCGACCTGCTGGAGGTGGCCGGCTACGACGGGCCGCGGCACTTCGACTTCAAACCGCCGCGCACCGAGGACCTGGACGGCGTCTGGACCTCGGCGGCCGGCTGTATGCGCAACTATCTGCTCCTCAAGGAGCGGGCGGCGGCCTTCCGGTCCGACCCGGCCGTCCAGGACGCGCTGCGCGCCGCGCGCCTGGACCAGCTGGGCCACCCCACCGCCGAGGACGGTCTGGCCGGACTGCTCGCCGACGCCACCGCTTACGAGACCTTCGACGTCGAAGCGGCGGCCGCCCGCGGGATGGCCTTCGAGCATCTGGACCAGCTGGCGTTGGAGCATCTGCTCGGGGCGGTCTGAGGGGCCGCGTCCGGCCCGATCCGGTCGGCTCCGAGGCCGGCCGCTCACCCGAGCAGGCAGCGCAGAAAGGCTATTTCGGCGGCCCGCTGCGCACCGCCGCCGCTCTCATGGGCGTTGAACCGCCACACCTTCAGTTCCTTCTCGCCCGCGTAGTGATGGAAGGCGGCGAAACCGGTGGACGGCGGGGTCACCTCGTCGCGCAGTGCGGTGCCGAAGAGCGCCGGGGCGGTGGCGCGGGCGGCGAAGTTCAGGCCGTCGAAGTGGTCCAGGGTGTGCAGCGCGGTGTCGATCAGGTCGCGCGCCCCCGCGAAGTAGCGGGTGAGTTCGCCGTACGGGCCCACGTCCGTGACCTCCACCGCGCGGCGGATGTGTGCCAGGAACGGCGCATCGATCAAGGCCCCCGCAAGGCCGGGGACCAGGCCCGCCACCGCCAGGGCCGCGCCGCCGCCCTGGCTGTGGCCGGCGACCACGACCCGGTCGGCGTCCACCGCGTCATGGCCGCGCGCCGCCTCCACGGCCCGTACCGCGTCGGTGAACAGCCGCCGGTAGTAGTAGCCGTGCGGATCGAGCAGCCCCTGGGTCAGCTTGCCGGGGACGCCCGGATTGTCGGAGCCGACCGGATCGGGGGTGTCGCCGGGCCGGTTGGGGCCGCTCTGTCCCCGGGTGTCCATGACCAGGGTGGCGTACCCCGCGGACGGCCACAGCAGCCAGTCGTGCGGCAGCAGCCGCCCGCCCCCGTATCCGAGGTACTGCACGACGCACGGCAGCGGTCCGGAGGCCGCGCGCGGGAGCAGGAACCAGCCGCGGACCGGCTGCCCGCCGAAACCCGCGAACGTCACGTCATGGGTGCGGAGCAGGGCGAGCCCCGCATCGATTTCGGTGAAGCGCGCGCAAAGGGCGTGGGTGCGGGCCTCGACGAGGGTGCGCCGCCAGAACGCGTCAAAGCCGGCCGGCTCGGGACGCGGCGGACAGTAGGTGTGCAGCGCGTCCAGGGGAAGGTCGGTGAACACGGAAAACCTCCGAGCCGTAGGCTGGCTTGCTGTCTGTCGCCAACGGTGCCCAGGGTCCGGACAATTCAGACGTGAATTGTTCCAGGTTGGTCACCGAGTCCCGTAAAACCGAGTAAAGAAGCGATCATTTCCGCCATGAGCTTTCCTCCGCCCCCGCCGAATCAGCCGAACCAGCCGCCCAACGCCCCTCCGGGCGGCTTCGGTCCGCCGGCCGGTGGCTACGGGCCGGGCGGTCAGGGCCAGGGCGGATACGGCCCGGGTGGCTACGGCACGCCCCCGGGCGGCCACCAGGCCCCCGGCGGCTTCGGCCCGCCCGCGGGCGGCTACGGGCCGCCGGGACCGGGCGGCCCCGGCGGCTGGCAGCAGCCGCCCGGCCCGCCCGGCGGTGGCGGCAACGGCAAGACCATCGCGGCGATCATCGCCGGTGGCGTGGTCGTGCTGGCCGCCGTCATCACCGTCATCGTGGTGAACAACAGCGACGACAACGGCAACCACCGTGCCCAGCCGTCCAGTTCGAGCACCAGCGCCACCCCGTCCGAGAGCGCGTCCCCGACGCCCTACGAGGAGCCCACGCCCAGCGCGACGCCCACCGGCGGTGACTTCGAGAAGTCCCTGCCGACGCCCTCCAACGGCAAGATCCCGTTCTACCTGCTGAAGGTCGGCGACTGCTACGACCGCCCCGCGGACGGCGGCGGCAACAACGACGAAGCCTCCTGCAACGGCCCGCACGACGCCGAGGTCGTCGCCACGCACCGTCTGGCGTCCGGGCTCACCACCGAATCGGGGATCCAGAACAAGGCGGCCTCGCTGTGCCGCAACGAGCTGGAGCGCAAGGCGGCCCAGCAGCCCGCCGGCACCGCCGAGGGCACCTACGTCCAGTACCCCAGCCTCAGCGGCTACCGGCTCGGCATCAAGACCATCAGCTGTAGCCTGACCGGCAACCGCTCCCTCACCAAGAAGCTCACCAAGCCGCTGTCCTGACCACCGCGGAGGACAGCGGACCCCACCACGGGCGAGGGCGGACCACTTCACGGGGCGGGGGCGGAACCCGGACAACCCGGCGTTCCGCCCCCGCCCCGTCGGCGCGCGCACCGCGGCAGTTCGGTGCCCGAGGGCTCAGTCCGCGCTCAGCGGTCCACCCGCTTGCCCGCCGCGCCGGTGTCCGCGACCTCGCCGACCTCGGCGGCCGCCGGATCCAGCACCCGCGCCAGGAACGTCCTGGTCCGCTCGTGCTGCGGGGCCCCCACCACCTGCTCCGGGGTGCCCTGCTCGACGATCACGCCGCCGTCCATGAACACCACCCGGTCGGCGACCTCCCGGGCGAAGCTCATCTCATGGGTGACGACGAGCATCGTCATCCCCTCCTGCGCCAGCCCCCGCATCACCGCCAGCACATCGCCGACCAGCTCCGGGTCCAGCGCCGAGGTCGGCTCGTCGAAGAGCATCAGCTCCGGGTCCATCGACAGCGCACGGGCGATGGCCACCCGCTGCTGCTGCCCGCCCGACAGCTGCGCCGGATAGGCGGCCGCCTTGTCGCTCAGCCCGACCCGTTCGAGGTTGGCACGGGCGATCCGCTCCGCCTCCGTGCGGTCGCGGCGCAGCACCCGCCGCTGGGAGATCGTGAGGTTCTCCAGCACGGTCAGATGCGGAAAGAGGTTGAAGGACTGGAAGACCATCCCGATCCGCCGGCGGACCCGGTCGATGTCCACGTCCGGGTCGGTGACCTCGGTGCCGGCCACCACCACCCGGCCCGCGCTCGGCTCCTCCAGCAGATTCACACAGCGCAGCAGGGTCGATTTCCCGGAGCCCGAGGGCCCGATGACACACACCACCTCACCGCGCGACACCGAGAAGTCGATCCCGCGCAGCACCTCCAGCTCCCCGAAAGCCTTGCGCAGACCCTGCACATCGATGGCCTTCGCGTCCACCGTCTCCGGTGCCGCCTGCTCGGTCGTCACGCCACTCACCTGGCCTTCGCCGTACGGGCCTCCAGCCGACGGACCAGCTGGCCGAGGGGGAGGGTGATCACGAGATAGAGCAGCCCGGCGATCAGGATCGGGGTCAGGCTCTTGTGCTCATTGAGCGCGTCCCGGCCGAAGTTGGCCAGTTCGAACTGGGTGAGGGAAAGACCCAGCAGATACACCAGGGAGGAGTCCTTGGTGAGCAGAATCAGTTCATTGGTCAGCGGCGGCAGCACGATACGGAACGCCTGCGGAATGACGATCGAGGCCATCGCCCGCCCCTGCGACATTCCCAGTGAACGCGCCGCCTCCGTCTGCCCCTTGGGAACGGCCTGAATGCCGGCCCGGATGGTCTCCGCCATATAGGCCGCGCCCACCAGCCCGAGCGACAGCATCACGGTGACGTTCATGTCGAGCGCGACCTCGAAGGCCAGCGGCACACCGAAGCCGAGCGCGATGAACACCAGCAGACAGGGGATACCGCGGAAGAACTCGATATAGGTGACCGCGATCCAGCGGTAGGGCGGCACCGACGAGAGCCGCATCAGCGCCAGCACCAGCCCCAGCGCCAGACCGAAACCGAATCCCAGCAGGGTGTAGAGGACGGTGTTCACCAGCGCCGTGGTGATGATCTCCGGGAACAGCGCCTTCGCGACCTCGACGTCGAAGAACGCCATCCGCAGCTGATGCCAGTCGGCGATCAGCGCGAAGACCACCACCGCGGCGACCAGCACGCCGTACTGCACGCCACGGGTGATCCGCGCGCGCTGTCTTTTGGACACAGACATAACGGGCGGCCTCAGCTCTGCGGGGTGGTGCCGAACCACTTCTTGTAGATCCGGTCGTAACTCCCGTCGGATTTCGCCTTCTTCAGCACCGCGTTGATCTTCTTGCGCAACGCGTCATTGCCGGTGCGGACGCCGATACCGTAGTGCTCACCCGTGTTGAATTCCGCGGTGACCTTGGTGTCCGGGTTCTGCTTCACATAGTCGAAGAGCACCCCGTTGTCATTGATGCCGGCATCGACCTGGCCGGACTTCACCGCGGTCAGCAACAGCCCCAGATCCTCGAACTCCACCAGTTCGACGCCCTTGCCGTGGTCCTTGGCGTAGATCCCGCCGGTGGTGGCCTTCTGATAGCCGAGCTTCTTGCCCTTGAGGTCCTCGACCTTCTTGACGGGCTTGCTCTTCTTCGTCAGCAGCGCCTGGGTGGCGTTGAAATACGGGTCGGAGAAATCCATGACCTTGTCCCGCGCGTCCGTGATCGTCATGCCGGCGGCGGCCAGATCACATTTGCGGATGGTGAAGTCCTGGCCGGTCTCAATGCCTTCGAAGGGCGTGTTGACGATCTCCTGCTTGACGCCGAGATCCTTGGCGACCAGATCCACCAGATCCACATCGAACCCGACGACCTTGCCGTCCTTCTTCACCTGGAACGGTGCGTACGGAAGGTGGGTGCAGGTCTTCAGAGTCCCGGAGGAGACCAGTTCCAGGCCGCCTGACCCCTTCTTCCCGTCGGACTTGGTGCTGCTGCACCCCGCCAGGACGACGACGGCCGTGGCAATGGCTATGACAGGCAACGTGGAGCGAGCGGACACTGGTCCTCCAGAGCGGATACAGATCATCCAAGCCGTGCATGCTGCGATGTGGCTGCATACTGCCATCGGCCCGGGGCTCTGTCGCCGCCGCTTCGGTTGCGTCTGTGTAACGCCTTCGGCCCGCGTCCGGGCCGCGCGCCGCCGGTCCCCGTCCCGGCGCCCGTCAGCGGCCGAGCCCGGCCGCCAGCTCCGCGATCGCCTCCGGCCCCACCCGGCAGCAGCCCCCGATGAGCCGGGCACCGTCCGCGGCCCAGGCGGCGACCCGGTCCACGCTGAACTCCGGGCTGCCGCACCACGCCCGCGCCGCCGCGTCCCAGCGCTCCCCGCTGTTGGGATAGACCACCACCGGCTTGCCGGTGACCCGCGCCGCGAGCCGCACCGCCCGGTCCGCATCGTCCGGCGCGCAGCAGTTCACCCCCACCGCGATCACCTCGTCGGCCTCCGCCGCCACCGCGAACGCCTCCGTCAGCGGCTGCCCGGCCCGGGTCCGGTCCCCGGCGACGCTGTACGACAGATAGGCCGGGACCCCCAGCCCGCGCACCGCCCGCAGCAGCGCCCGGGCCTCCTCGGCGTCCGGCACCGTCTCCAGCGCCAGCACATCGGGCCGGGCCGCGGCCAGCACCTCCAGCCGCGGCCGGTGGAACCGCTCCAGCTCCGCCACCGACAGCCCGTAGCGGCCGCGGTATTCGGAGCCGTCGGCCAGCATCGCGCCGTACGGGCCCGCCGAGGCGGCCACATACAGCGGCCCGGCGATGCCGCCGGCGGTGGCCCGCCCGGCCGCCTCACGGGCCAGTTCCACGCTCCGGGCCAGCAGCTCCGCCGCCTGCTCCGTGCCGATGCCGCGCCGCGCGAACCCCTCGAACGTCGCCTGATAGCTGGCGGTGATCGCGACCTGCGCCCCTGCCTCGTAGTAGGCCAGATGCGCCCGCACCACGGCCTCCGGCTCCTCGGCCAGCAGCCGCGCCGACCACAGGGCGTCGCTGAGGTCGTGCCCGTCGGCCTCCAGCTGGTTCGACAGCCCGCCGTCGAGGACGACCGGCCCGGCGGCCATGGCGTCGGCGAGCGGCGGGAACGTGCTGACCATGGTGGGAAGCCTCTCGGTGCGGCGGGACGCGTGGGAACCCACGCCTCACCCAAGATCGTAGTGCCGGGTGGTGCGCACGGCCCCGGCCGAGGCATTCGCGCACGCCCCGGCCGGCGCAGGGTGGGGCGCGGGGCTCAGCCCAGCGACGAGAACACGAACGAGAAGCGCGCCGGAGCCGGCTCCAGCCGGTGCTGCGGCAGCACCCCCGGCCCGCACGACTGGCTGCCGATGCCGTGCTGCGCATGGTCGAGATGGACCCACAGGTCCTCACCGGGCCGCAGATCCGTGGTGTGGCGGGCCGCGGTCAGCTCCTCGGCCGGCCACCGGCGGGCGGTGAAGAAGAAGTCCGGGTCACCCTCGATCCGCAGACCCGAGCCGTCCGTACGGGTCAGCTCCGCCCAGCGCACACCGGGCCGCGCCCCGTTCTCCTGCGGCCGGACATACGGCGTCTGGAGCGCGTCCACCGGCATCGACCAGCGGCCGACCCGGGCGGCGGCCCGGGTGTCCGGATAGCCCTCGCCGGGCCCGCCGCCGAACCACGTGGCGAGACCCAGGCTGCCGCACAGCCGCATCCGCACCCCCAGCCGCGGCAGCGGAACCGGCCAGTCGCCCTCCGGGTCGACGCGCAACTCCAGCCGCAGCAGGGCGGGTTGGGCCGTCCAGCGGTAGACCGTGCGCAGCCCCACCGGCGTGCCGGCCGGGGCGACCCGGGTGCGCACCACCAAGGAGTCCGGGCCGGTCTCCACCGCATCGACGCGGTGTCGCATCCGGTGCAGACCGAGCCGCCGCCACTCGGTGGCCGGCCGTGGCTCCGGCTGCCAGGGCGCGGCCTCGTCGTTGTCGGTCGGCGCCCGCCACACGTCCAGCCGGGGCCCGCCGAGCCGTACGCCGCCCAGATAGTCGAGGGTCCCCGTGGTGGCGTCGAAGATCCCCGGGCCGAGGACGAGCACATTGCCCTCGCCGCGGCGCGGGGTGGCGGTGGCCGCCGGGGGAGTGGCGGCGGCGCGCGGCGCGGCCGGGAGCTGGCCCCAGGCGACCTCGTGCCCGGCGGGCGCCCAAGCAGTGTCCCGGTCCAGTACGGCCTGGACCGTCCAGATCGCCTCACCCTCGCCGCCCGGCTCGCCCGGCGGCGCCGGCAGCTCCACCACGGCCGACGCGCCGGGTGCCAACGGCGGCACCACCAGCCGGCCGTGCCCGCGCGGCTCGCCCGCCACCTCGTGGACGTAGCGGAACACGAGGTGGTCCAGGCCGGCGAAGTCATACCGATTGGTGATCCGGACCGCGCCCGCCGCGCCGTCGTCGCGCGCGGCCTCGATCCGCACCGGTTCGATGACCTTCTTGAACTCCAGCAGGCCGGGGGAGGGCACCCGGCCGGGCAGGACCAGCCCGTCGCAGACGAAGTTCCCGTCGTGCAGCTCCTCGCCGAAGTCACCGCCGTAGGCGTGGAAGACCTCACCGCCGGCCGTCTGCTGCCGCAGCCCGTGGTCGATCCACTCCCAGACGAAACCGCCCTGGCAGCGCTCATGGCGCTCGAACAGCCGCTGGTACTCGCTCAGTCCGCCGGGACCGTTGCCCATGGCATGCGCGTACTCGCACAGCAGGAAGGGGAGCGCCCGCCGCCGGGCGTCCAGCTCCGGGTCGGGCAGCGGAGCCTCCGCGCGCCGCCCGATGCGCTCCACCTCGGCGTGGTCGGCGTACATCCGGGAGTAGACATCGGTGTCGGCGCAGCTGGGGTCCCCCTCGTAGTGCAGCGGGCGGGACGGGTCGCGCTCGCGCATCCAGGCGGCCATCGCGGACAGCCCGCGCCCCGTGCCGCACTCGTTGCCCAGCGACCACAGCACGATGCTCGGGTGGTTCTTGTCCCGCTCGACCATCCGCCGGGCCCGGTCGAGCAGCGCCGGCTCCCAGCGCGCATCATCGACCGGATTGTCCCGCCAGCCCTGCTGGGCGAAGCCGTGCGTCTCCAGATCGCACTCGTCGACCACCCACAGGCCCAGCTCGTCGCAGAGATCCAGGAAGGCGGGGTGCGGCGGATAGTGGCTGGTGCGCACCGCGTTGATGTTGTGCTGTTTCATCAGCAGCAGATCACGGCGCATCGTCTCGGGGCCGAGCGTCCGTCCGGAACGCGGATGGAACTCATGGCGGTTGACGCCGCGCAGCAGGATCCGCCGGCCGTTGACCGTCAGCAGCCCGCCCTCGACGCGGACCGTACGGAAGCCGATCCGCAGCGGGATCCGCTCGCCCGGGGTGATCAGCTCCCCGTCGTAGAGGTGCGGTTCCTCGGCCGTCCAGGGACGCACCGGCACCGTGGCGCTCTCCCCAGTGGCCAGTTCGAGACCGAGCGCGGGGACGGTCACCCGGCCGGCCGGTGCGCACTCCACCCGCAAGGTGCCGTGGCCCGTGACGTGATCGAATCCGGCGTGCACGAAGTGGTCGGCGACCGAGCCCTCGGGACGGCGGTGGAGCGAGACGTTCCGGAAGATGCCGGGGAGCCACCACTGGTCCTGGTCCTCCAGATAGCTGCCCGACGACCACTGGTGGACCCGCACCGCCAGCACATTGCCGCGCGGCCGCAGCAGCTGCCCGACCTCGAACTCGTGCGGCAGCCGGCTGCCCTTGAAGTGCCCCAGCTCCGTCCCGTTGAGCCAGACCCGGGCACAGGACTCCACCCCGGCGAAGTGCAGCACCGCGGGCCCCTCGCCCCACCCCTCGGGCAGATCGAAGCGGCGCCGGTGATCACCCGTCGGGTTCTCGTCCGGGACCCGCGGCGGATCGACCGGGAAGGGGTAGGCGGTGTTGGTGTAGACGGGCGCCCCGCCGAGCTGCGGCCGGTCACCGCCCCCGTACGAGCCCTCGGCGGCGAAGCGCCCCTGGAGCGGCCAGTGGCCGGGCACCCGCAGCTCCTGCCACTGCGCGTCGTCGAAGTCCGGCCGGGCGAACGTGTCGTCCTCGGTGGTGGCACCTGCCGAGAGCCGGAACCGCCAGGTGCCGTCCAGCGAGATCCGGGCGGCATCCGAGCGCGCGTACCAGGCGCGGGGCGGCAGGGTCCCGCTTCCCGGCGAGCGGTCCTCGTAGTACGGCGGGTGGTGGGGGCGGTGCGGTGCGCCGGCCGTCTCGTCGGGGGTCGGCGCGGGCGGTGCGGACGACGGGGGGTGCGGCGCATGCGGCGAAGTGCCGGTCACTGGTCCTCCTGCTGCGGGCGAGGTGCCGGGCGGTGGGGGATCGCTTCAGCGAAGCACGAGCGGCGGCACGGCGCAGGCGGATGAGGGGATTGGCCCGGCCGGCCTACGGGCCGCCCGGTCAGCGGCCGAGGTGCCCCCGGTCAGCCGCCCGCCGCCGAGCCGCCCGCGAGGCCGCCCCCGGCCGACGGCCGCCCCGCCGCACCCTGCCCTTCCTCACCCCGCCACTCCTCCCCTCTCCCTCCTCACCCCTCCGCCGACAACCCCGCCAGCGCGCCCGCCGGATCGTCCGTGGCCGGACCCGCGGGCACCCACCGCCCGCCCTCCCGGCGATACGGCCACCACCGGCCGTCCCGCCCGTAGCGCAACTGGGCCGCCCCGCCCACCACCGTCCAGCGGTTACCGGTGACCCGCAGCCGCGGCCGGGCCTCGTCGTCCTCCCACGCGGCCGCCAGCCGGCTCGTGGCCCGCGCCAGCGCCTCGGGCCCCGGCGTCCAGTCCTCCTCCAGGACCGCGAGCCCCGCCGCGCCACCCAGCTCCCAGGCCCGTACCGCCGACGCCAGAGCCCGCGCATCACGCCCCGAACCGGCCGCCAGCCGCGCCGATATGGCCGCCCCGGGTGCGGCCGCCGCCAGCCGCACCGCATCCTGGGCGGGCGTCAGGACCGGCGGCGGCGGACCGTCCGGATGCCGCGGGGACAGCGCCTCCGCCAGCAGCCGCTGGGCGCGCGCCGCCGCGTCCCCGATCAGGAACTCCAGCGCGGCCACCTCCACCCCGGGCGCGGGCGGGGTGCCGCCGCCGAGCACCGGCGGGGCGCCCGGTGCGGCGACCGGCGGCGGGGGCGCGGGCAGCGGCGGCAGAATGTCGCGCGCCGCGTACGCCTCGACCGCCGGCACCCCCGCACCGGAAGACTCCGCCACGTCCGCGCCCGCCGGTCCCTCCGCCCGCGACGCACTGCGCGCCTGCAACTCGTCCAGCAGCTCCCGCTCACCCCGGCCGCGCATCAGCAGCAGCACGAACGGATCCTGGTCCAGCAGCCGCGCCAACTGGTAGCACAGCGCGGTCGAATGCGCGCAGTGGTCCCATGCCTCACAGCTGCACTCCGGCTCCAGGTCGCCGATGCCCGGCAGGAGTTCGATCCCGGCCGCGGCGGCGTCCTCGACGAGTACCGGCGGCATGTCACGGTCCAGGAGCGCCGCGATGTGCCCGGCCCGGTCCGCGACCAGGTCCAGGAAGCGGTCCCAGTCCGCCGCGCTCAACTGCTGGAGCAGGACATCGGACCGGTGCCGCGTGTGGTCCCGGTCCTGCACCACCGCGGTGATCCGGCCGGGACGCACCGACACCGCACCGACCGCACCGGCCCGCGCATGCCGCCGCCCCAGCTTCACCTGCGCGTTGTCCAGCGCGGTGTCCTCCAGCGCCTTGAGCCACGCCTGCCCCCACCAGCTCCGGGCAAAGGCCCGCCCATGCGCCGCGGGCAACGCCTCGAACGTCCGCTCAACGGCAGCGGAAGCCCCCTCGTCCAGATACATCGGTCCCTCATCTCCCGGCATGTTCATCGCTCGTTCCCCCGCAGGGCGACCAGATCCGCCAGCTCGGCGTCGGTGAGTTCGGTCAGCGCGGCCTCGCCGGACCCCAGCACCGCATCGGCCAACTGCTGCTTACGGGCGAGCATGTCGGCGATCCGGTCCTCGATCGTGCCCTCCGTGATGATCCGGTGGACCTGCACCGGCTGGGTCTGCCCGATGCGGTAGGCGCGGTCGGTGGCCTGCGCCTCGACGGCCGGATTCCACCAGCGGTCGAAGTGCACGACATGCGCCGCCCTGGTGAGGTTCAGACCGGTACCCGCCGCCTTCAACGACAGCAGGAACACCGGCGCCGCCCCCTCCTGGAAGCGCCGCACCATCTCCTCCCGGCGGGCCACCGGCGTCCCGCCGTGCAACAGCTGCGTGGGCACCCCGCGCGCCGCCAGATGCCCCTCCAGCAGCCGCGCCATCTGTACGTATTGCGTGAACACCAGCACGCTCGCACCCTCGGCGAGGATGCTGTCCAGCAACTCGTCCAGCAGCTCGACCTTTCCCGAACGCCCCGCGATCCGCACCGCCTCCGCCGCCCGGCCGTCCGCCGCCGGGCCGCTCTCCTTCAAGTACTGCGCGGGGTGGTTGCAGATCTGCTTGAGCGAGGTGAGCAGCTTGACCACCAGCCCGCGGCGGGCGAACCCGCCCGTCCCGGCGATCTCGTCGAGCCCCTCGCGCACCACGGCCTCGTACAGCCCGGCCTGCTCCTTGGTCAGCGCCACCGCACGGTCGGTCTCCGTCTTGGGCGGCAGCTCCGGCGCGATCCCCGGATCGGACTTACGGCGGCGCAGCAGGAACGGCCGCACCAGCCGGGCCAGCCGCTCGGCCGCCGCCCCCGCCTCCGGGGACGCCGCGCCGCCCTCGATGGCCTGCGCATAGTGCGTACGGAACCGGCCCAGCGGCCCCAGCAGTCCCGGCGTCGTCCAGTCCAGGATCGCCCACAGCTCCGACAGATTGTTCTCCACCGGGGTACCGGTCAGTGCCACCCGGGCCTTGGCGGGCAGGGTCCGCAGCGCCTTGGCGGTCGCGGAGAACGGGTTCTTGATGTGCTGGGCCTCATCGGCGACGACCAGCCCCCAGCCCACCTCCGCCAGCTTCCCGGCATCGAGCCGCATCGTCCCGTACGTGGTCAGCACGAACTCACCGTCCGCCAGCTCCGCCAGACTGCGCCGCCCGGCATGGAAGCGGCGTACCGGTGTGCCCGGTGCGAACTTCTCGATCTCCCGCTGCCAGTTGCCCATGAGGGAGGCGGGACAGACGACCAGGGTGGGGCCGGCCGACTCGGGAGTGGCCTGCCGGTGCAGATGCAGCGCGATCAGCGTGATCGTTTTTCCCAGCCCCATGTCGTCGGCGAGACAGGCGCCCAGCCCCAGCGAGGTCATCCGGTGCAGCCAGCCGAGACCGCGCAGCTGGTAGTCGCGCAGCGTCGCGGTGAGCGCCGCCGGCTGCCCGACGGGCGCGGCGTCGCCCTCAGGGGCGGCGATCCGGTCGCGCAGCCGGGCCAGCCAGCCGGAGGCCGTCACCGCCACCCGGCCGCCGTCCCCGTCCTCGGCACTGCCGGTGAGCGCGGCGCCGAGCGCGTCGAGCGGGGTGACCTTCCGTTCCTGCCGGTCCCGGGCGGCCCGTACCGCTGCCGGATCGACCAGCACCCACTGCCCGTGCAGCCGCACCAGCGGCCGTCCCGCCTCGGCCAGCCGGTCCAGCTCCGCCTTGTCGACCTCCTGGTCCCCGATCGCGAACCGCCAGCTGAACGACAACAGAGCGTCCGCCGACAACAACGACGGCAGCGCCCCCCTTCCCTCCTCCCCGTCACCGTCGCCCCCGTCGGGCGGCCCCACCACGGCACGGGCGGTCAGCGTGCGGGCCAGCTCCTTCGGCCAGTGCACCGCCACCCCCGCGGCGGCCAGCGCACCGGCGGCCGGCCCGAGCAGCTCGGCGATCTCCTCATCGGCGAGCTCCAGCGCATCGGGCACCGCCGCCGACAGCAACGGCGTGAGCGGCGCCCAGGCGGCCGCCGCCCGCCGCAACGTCAGCAGCGTGTCCATCCGCGCCCCCGCCCCGAACGCCTGCCCCGCCGCCGAGGCCCCCGCCCACACCTCCGCGGCATCCGCGACCAGCGCCGGATCGCTGAGACTGTGCAGCTGAACCACGGCGGCGAACGAGAACGCCGCCCCGTCGGAACCCCCCTCGCCTTCCCCGCTCACACCACCGCGCCGCAGGCTTGCGCGCACACCCGCCTCACCGGCCTGCTCCCAGCCCCGCACCTCCACCCGCAACGAGATCCGTACCCCCGCGTCATGCCCCGCGGCGACCTCCGCGGCCCAGGCACGCTGTTCGGGGATGTGCTGCGGCGCGGTCACCGCGAAGGCCGGCGCCCCGGTGGCCAGCGCGGCGCCCGGGGAGCGCGGCAGCCCGTCCGCCACCGCGTCGAGGAAGGCCCGTACATGCCGTTCGGGATCCGGCAGCTCCAACGGGTCGGTGTCCGGCAGCGGGCTCGCGTGCGCGTACGGCGGCATCGCGGCGGCGAGATCACGCAGCCGCGCCAGGTCCGCCGGATCGAGCGGCCCCAGCCGCCAGGCGTCGTATCCCGCCGGACTGACCCCCGGCAGCATCCGCCCACGGGCAGCGAGCTGGAGCGCCAATACGGACGCGGCCCCCCAGAAGGCGGCGGCCGGATGGGCGTCCCCGCCGGCCCGCGCACGGGTGAGCACCGGCACCGCCTCGGCCACCGTCAGCACCAGTGCCGGGACCTCGCACAACGAAACCCCGCCGTCGTCATCCGGCAGCGCAACGCCCAGCGACGCGTCCCCCACGGGTTCACCATCAGGCCGCCAGAACGCGATCCGCCCGGCCCGCGGCGGATCCGACGGCAGAAAGACCGCTGCGCAGGGCGCGAGTGCGGAGAGCTGAGCGGGGGTGACCGCGGGAGGGGGTGTCACGGGGTTCCGGGCTCCTCAAGTTTGACTAGTCACGCCTGGAGCGCCCGAGAGTACAGGACTGCGTGCCCCCCGCAGGAACCTGCGGCGCGAAAACGGCGTTCAATGGAGTACACAGAGCGCGGCATGCGCCGCGGAAGGGGCGTGAAGATGTCCACTCAAGCGAAGGTCGCGGTCGGCGGCGTCGCGGTGGGAGTGATCCTGTTGTGGCTGCTGCCCTTCTGGGCGGCCCTCTTGGTCATGGTCGGCATCCCGGCCGTCGCGTATCTGACCCTCGACTCCTCCCAACGCCGCCGCCTACGCCGCGTCAGCCGCAAACAACTCGGCCGCTGAGCGGGTTGCCGTGGGCTTGGGCCGGTTGCGCCTACGGCGGGTGGGTGGCGGGTCGGAGGGGACGCCCGGTACCCCGTCCTCGGCGCGGGCGGCCCTGCTCCCAGAGGTAAGGCACCCCGGCGTCCGCTCCGGTCCTGCGGGCGGGGCACCGGACATCCCCTCCGACCACCGTCCGTACGCGGCTGACCCGCCATACCGATCACCGTTACGGCAATACAGCGGCACCTCTTGGCAAGCACCTGGCCGGGCCGTCCCCAGCAGCTTGGACGCGGGCCGAGCTGGGCTGTGACGGACGGTGCCACCGTCCGGCAGTCGGCAACGGGGGACGGTCGGAGGGGATGTACCGGGGCCCGCCCGCAGGACCGGAGCAAACACCGGGGCAATCAATCCCACGCACCCGCGTCGCCCGCGCCGAGGACGGGCCCCGGTGCGTCCCCTCCGACCCCCGCGGCAACCACAGACCCCGCAACGGCGCCAGCCACCAACGGCGCCGCACCAAGCGACGTACGGCGATCAGACAGGCGCACCAGCCACCACGGCCCCGCACCAAACAACGCACCGGCGACCACACAGGGGCGCGGGGAACTGCGCGCCCAGCCACAACGAACCCGCAGCCAAACACGAGCCCCACCCAAGCATCGCCAAAAGCGGAGGGCACCGACTTTTCAGACGGGCCGCGCCGCCAACTCGTCAAGCGCCGCCAACAGCCCCGGCAGTTCGGGCCCCCGCCCCACCGGATGCACCTCACCCGGCTCGTCATCCAGCAGCACGAACGCAATGTCATCGGTACGGGCAACCATGCTCCACCCGGGCCCATCCACCCGCAGCGTCCGCGCCTCCCCCGCCGCGAACGACGACCGCACCCGCCCGGGCGGCGGCGGCTCGTCCACATAGCCGCGGGCCTCCTTCAGCACCCGCCGCACCCCTTCATGCGCCTCATCCCCCGGCTCGGCAAAGCTGACATCGCCCTCCACCTGCTCCCGCCACGCCGCCCATTGCATGGCGATCTCGTCCGCGCCGAGCCGCCGTTGCGCCGGCCCCCACTCCTCGGCGTCCGGAGGGGTGAGCGGCGCCGGGTCGCCCTCCTGTGGCTCGGGATCGTGCGGCTTCGGCACACCGGGTGCCGCCACGGCGAGCGCGAGCGGCCATCCGGGCAGCGCCCCGACGATGCTGTTCTCGCCGGGCGAGAGGTCGTACTCCATGCCGCAGTCCCAGGCCGCGATCGCGCAGGCGACGAGTGACACATCCTCCGTCACGACGGTCCAGCGCCCGCCGTCCCCGTCCTGACCCAGGACCAGCCCGTAGCCCTCCGCGTACGGTTCGAGCCCCAGGCCCGCGCACACCTCGGGGTAGTCGTCGCCGAGCACGCTCGGGAACTGCGCGGGCGTCAGCAGCACCGCCGTCAGCACGAACAACTGATCGTTGTCGGCGCTCTCGGTCGTGGGCACGCGGGCCTCCCCATCGGGTCCATTGCGGAGTATGTCGGCGCACCCTAATTGGCTTGGTACGGGCTTGTCACCAGCCGTACGCTGCGCGGATGTGTTTTTACAGCCGCCGGATGCACTTCGTGTGCCTGGTTTGCCGGGCCGCGTGGAAGAAGACGCCGACCTCGCGGGGACCGGGTCACTGCCCGCAGTGTCGTGGTGAGCTGATCGACGCGGGCGCGGACCTGGCGGTGCCCAAGCGGCGCGACGCGGCCGGGTGGCGCGCTCTGGAGGCAGTGTTGCGCGCGGGGCTGACCTTCCACGGCGGGTGCTGCGGTACGGGACCGGGTTACCGCCCGCGCACACCACGCGAGGTCCAGGAGCGGCTGACGCTCGCCGGCCGCACGGGTATGCCGGTCAAGGCGGCGCTGGCCGTAGTGGATGCCACGCTCACCGACCGCTACGGCGCCGACGCCCGTACCCCGGGGCGTGGCACCCGCGGCGCCCGTCGGCCGTCCGGTGTGCCGAAGCGCTCACGGGAGACCGCCCGCCGCGGCTGATTCCGGCCACCGCGCGGCGTGATCTGACACCCCGCCGCACCGTTCAAGTGCCGCCCACGCCCGTAAAATTGGCGGTTCGGCGAACGAAGGGACGGTTGTCAGGTGCGGCGCTACGACTGGTTGAGGGAGATCCGGCGGCTCGACCCGGAGCGCGACTTCCTGCGGATCTACCGCATCATCGCGACCCACGAATTCCCCTGGGACCTCACCCGGGCGCTGGAGCTGGCGCTCTACCGCACCTATGCCGTGCCGAGCATCGGCCGGCTGCTCGCCGAGACAGCGGAGCTGACGGACCGTACCCAAAAGCGCTATGACGACACCGCCCTCCTCCTGGACGCAGTCGTCGAGCACGGCTTCGACGGCGAGGACGGCCGGACGGCGATCCGGCGCATCAACCAGATGCACCGCAGCTATGACATCAGCAACGAGGACATGCGCTATGTCCTGTGCACCTTCGTGGTGGTGCCCAAGCGCTGGCTCGACGAGTACGGCTGGCGGCGGCTGACCGCGCACGAGCAGCATGCCGTGGCCACCTACTACCGCACCCTCGGCCGCCACATGGGCATCACCGATCTCCCGCAGACCTACGAGGACTTCGAGCAGTGCCTCGACGCCTACGAGGAGGCGCACTTCGGCTGGGACGAGGGCGCGCGACGGGTCTCGGACGCGACCCTGGACCTGATGGCGGGGTGGTACGGCCCGTTCGCCCCGGTGGTGCGCGGTGCCAGCATGGCCCTCCTGGACGACTCGCTGCTGGACGCCTTCCGGTACGAGCGGCCCAAGCCGGCGGTCCAGAAGGCGGTCCGCACCGCCCTGAAGCTGCGCGCCAAGGCCGTACGGCTGCTGCCGCCCCGCCGCACCCCGCACTACGCCCGCCAGAACCCCGAGATCAAGGGCTATCCCAACGGCTTCCGATTGGCCGAGCTCGGCACCTTCCCCACCTCCCGCCCCACTGGCACCTGCCCGGTTCCGCACGGGGAGGGCCCGGCGGCCTGACACACCGGTCCCGTCCGCGCGGGCGTCAGCCCTGGCGGACCGCCAGCGCCAGGTAGCGGGAGTCCTCGTCCTCGTACCGGACGAGGTCCCAGCCGCAGTCGGCGAGGAGAGGCCGCAGATTCGGCTCGGCCCGCAGATCGTCGGGCGTGAGCGGGCGGCCCTTGCGCGCGGCGAGGGCGGCCCGCCCGATGGGGTGGAAGAGGGCCAGCCGGCCACCGGGGCGTACGGTCCTGGCGAGCTCGCTGAGGCCGCCCGCAGAGTCCGGCAGATGCGACAGCAGCCCCGCGGCGAACACGGCGTCCAGCGCGGCGTCGGGCAGCGGCAGCCGGGCCACGTCCGCGAGCAGCAGCGCCGCGTCCCGGTCGCGCCCGGCCCGTACGGCGGCTTGCAGCATCTCGGGCGTGAGATCGGCGCCCAGCACCGTTCCGAGCGGGCCCACGGCCGCCCGGAGCGCGGGCAGCGCGCGTCCGGTACCGCAGCCGGCGTCCAGGACCCGTTCGCCTTCCTGGAGGCCCAGTCCGGCGACGCCGGCCGCATAGGCGGGGCCGTCGTCGGGGAACTTCGTGTCCCAGGTGGCGGCGCGGGACGCGAAGAACGCACGGACCTCCTGCGGACGGTCGGCGTGGTGGTCGGTCATCGGGCTCCTCCGGGAGTGCGACGGGCGGCGAGGGCGGCGATGCCGTGGCACTCGACGGCACCGGGCGGGACGGGCGCCACGGGCGGTGACCCCGTGCCGCTCCGGTGCCTGCTGCCGCCTCATGAGCCCATGATCCCGCACCGCCCGGCCGGCCACCCGGCGCACGCCGCGGAGGACGGACCGGACTCCGGCAGCGGATGCCTCGCCCCGGCTCAACTATCACGAATCCGGAGGTTGATGGGCTTCTTGATCGGAAGACGTGACGGCTTTGGCGATTCCGCGAAAATCCCTGTCAGCGGGCGGTACGGTCCTCGCCATGGAATTCGGGCGGCCCTCTGCCGCCGAAGGCTCCCCCCCCGTCGAGCCATGCATCCACATACCCCGTGACACGCAGGACCCTGCATCCTGGAGGAGACGGCCGATGAACGCCGCACAAGGGGCCCCGGAGGGCGCAGCCCCGGGCCTCGACGCCGAGTTGACCCTGAAGATCTTAGTCGCGGGCGGCTTCGGCGTGGGCAAGACAACACTGGTGGGCTCGGTCAGTGAGATCCACCCGCTGCGTACGGAGGAACGGCTCAGCGAGGCGGGTGAGACGGTCGACGACACCGGGGGAGTGGACCTCAAGGGCACCACCACCGTGGCGATGGACTTCGGCCGCATCACCATCCGGCAGGGCCTGTCGCTCTATCTCTTCGGCACCCCGGGGCAGGACCGCTTCTGGTTCCTGTGGGACGACCTGTCGGAGGGCGCACTGGGCGCCGTCGTCCTGGCCGACACCCGGCGGCTCCAGGACTGCTTCCCGGCGGTCGACTACTTCGAGCGCCGCGCGATCCCGTTCCTGGTGGCCGTCAACTGCTTCGCGGAGTCCCGGTCCTACGGCGCCGACGAGGTGGCCCGCGCGCTGGACCTGGACCGCAGCACCCCCGTCGTGCTCTGCGACGCGAGGGACCGCGACTCCGGCAAGGAAGTGCTGGTACGGCTCGTCGAGCACGCGGGGCGGCGGCACTCCGGCAGGGTGCTGGATTCGGTGGGATGACCGCGGCGGCACGTGGCGCGGCGCGGGGGGCCGCGCCACGGGCGCCCTCAGTCCGCTACGTCCGCCAGGGCGATCACCTTGTCGACCCTGACCCGCACCACCAGCTCGCCCGGCACACCGTTGCGGGCGCCGAACTCCTCCGCCCGCTCCTCGCCCATGTAGCGGGCCGCGATCCGGGCCGCCCAGTGACGGACCTCCGTCAGATCGCTGCTGATCTCCGCCGTCCCGTGCACCACCACGAAGGAAAACGGTGGCCGGTCGTCATCGACGCACAGTGCCACCCTCCCGTCGCGGGCGAGGTTGCGGCCCTTGACCGTCTCCGCCCCGGTGTTGAACACCAGCTCGTCACCGTCCATCAGGAACCACACCGGCGCGAGGTGCGGGCCGCCGTCGTCCCGTACGGTCGCCAGTTTGCCGGTCCGGGTCCCCTCGGAAAGGAACCTCTGCCACTCGTCCTTCGTCATCTTGTGTGCCATGCCGACATCCTCGGCCATCCGGCACGAACCGGTGTCCCCTGGCACGCCGGACCGAGGGGCCGCTTGCCGAGACGGCCGAGGTGGGACAGGCTGGCACGGCGGCCCTCGAACGGACCACGGGCTGCGGTCCGGCCAAGAGTGCGGGCAATGACACGGGGAGGAAGCGGCAATGGCATTGAGCAGCGGACTCGACTGGCTGCTGGACGACCTGACCAAACGGGTGGAGAAGGTACGGCACACGCTGGTGCTCTCCAACGACGGCCTGGTGACGGGGGCCAGCGAAGGACTCCAGCGGGACGACGCCGAGCATCTCGCGGCGGTCGCGTCGGGACTGCACAGCCTCGCGAAGGGGTCGGCGCTCCACTTCGGCATCGGGCGGGTGCGGCAGACCATGGTCGAGTTCGACGACGGGGTGTTGTTCGTGACGGCGGCGGGCGACGGCAGCTGCCTGTGCGTGCTGGCCGCGGCCGACGCCGACTTGGGTCAGGTCGCCTACGAAATGACGCTGCTGGTCAACCGCGTCGGCGAGCATCTGGGCGTCGCGGCCCGCCAGCCGGAAAGTTATCCACAGGTCTGAGGCGGGGGTTGACCCGCTGTCATCGCCTGCGGCTACAGTCGTCACTGTCAGTGATCGACCGAGTTGCGGGGGGAATGGCATGACAGTGATGTGCGACGGGCAGCAGACGCTCACGATGGGACGAGCGGCCCGTGAACTGGAGCTGAGGAACGGCGAGTTCGAGCTCGCCACCCAGCTCGGAAAGGTGCGGACGGTCCCGGCCGGGACCGACGGCCGGCCCGGAGCCGCCGGATCGCTCGGCCGACGCCGGGTCCCGGCGGAGGAGATCACCCGCCTCCAGGCCGAGCCCGGCTTCCCGGAGGCGCTCCGCGAACGGATCCGGACGGTCAGCACCAACGAGGCCGCCGCACTGATGGGCATCGGCCCCGGACGCGTCCTGCGCCTGACCCGGGCCGGCTGCTTCGGCCCCGTCAGGTTCTATGTGAACCGCTTCGGCGCGGTGGTCTGGCTCTATCTCGCGGCCGAGGTTTCCGACTTCGCCGACCGCGAACCCGACCTGATGCGGGGCAACACCCCCGCGGCGATGCGGGTGATGCTCGACAGCGGACAGGACTGGCGGGCCCGCCAGTGGCGCAGCCGACGGGTCGCCCAGCTCATGGGGCAGACCGACGACCCCTGGGAAGCGGCCGCGGTGATTGCCGCCGTGCTGCCCCCGGAGGAACTCGCCTCGGTGGCCGAGGACCCGCGGGAGCGGGCCCTGCTGCGCCGGCTCAGGCCCGTTCTGGCATCCGTGATCACGGTGACCCCGGCCGCCCGGGAATCCTATGAGCGGGTGCTGACGGCGGACGACTTCGACGAGGTGATGTGGTACCGCGTCAACCTCTCCCGAGAACTCGAAACGGCCCGCAGGGAAGCCCCGGGACGCCTGCGGACACCCGCCGCCGCGACCTCCGCCGCCCGCCCCGGTCAGCCGCCGAGTTTCCTGAACAACCCCTCTTGGACGACCGATACCAACAGCCTGCCCTCCCGGTCGTAGATCCGCCCGCGGGCCAGGCCCCGGCCGCCGGTGGCGATCGGCGACTCCTGGTCGTAGAGGAACCACTCGTCCGCGCGGAACGGACGGTGAAACCACATCGCATGGTCGAGCGAGGCCATGTCGAACCCGCGCGGCCCCCAGAGCGGTTCGATGGGGATGCGGACGGCGTCCAGCAGCGTCATATCGCTGGCGTAGGTCAGCGCGCAGGTGTGGACGAGCGGATCGTCGCCCAGCGGCCCGACCGCGCGCATCCACACCGCGCTGCGCGGTTCCGCGCCCTCGATCTCGTCCGGTGTCCAGCGCAGCCGGTCGACATACCGGATCTCGAACGGCATCCGGCGCGCCATCCGCTCCAGACCCTCGGGCAGATCGCGCAGGCGCTCGCGGACCTCGTCCGCGACCGTCGGCAGTTCCTCCGGGTCGGGCACCGCCCGGCGCATCGGCAACTGATGATCGAAGCCGGGCTCCGGCTTGTGAAAGGAGGCGGTCAGATTGAAGATCGTGCGTCCCTGCTGGACGGCCACGACCCGGCGGGTGGTGAAGGACCGCCCGTCGCGGACCCGCTCGACCTGGTACACGATCGGCACCCCTGGCCGGCCGGGCCGCAGAAAGTACGCATGGAGGGAGTGGACCGGGCGGTCCCCTTCCGTGGTCCGCCCGGCCGCCACCAACGCCTGGCCCGCGACCTGCCCGCCGAAGACCCGCTGTAGCGATTCCTGGGGACTGCGGCCCCGGAAGATGTTCACCTCGATCTGCTCGAGATCCAGCAGATCGACCAGCTTCTCGGCAGGATTGGTCATGACCGGTGGCCCTCCGTCACATCCTCCGGCGGCTTCGGCCGAAGCCGCCGCCTCACAACTGACCCACGTCCGTGACCCGCACGACCGCGCGCCCCTCCTCGTCGGAGGCGGCCAGATCCACCTCCGCGGAGATGCCCCAGTCGTGATCACCGTTCGGGTCGGCGAAAGTCTGCCGCACCTTCCACAGCCCGTGCGCGGCATCCTCCTCGATCTGAAGCAGCTTCGGGCCGCGCGCATCCGGGCCGGTGCCCAGCTCGTCGTATTCGTCCCAGTAGGCGTCCATCGCCTCGCCCCAGGCGTCCACGTCCCAGCCGGAATCGGCATCCATCTCGCCGAGCTCCTCGACCTTGTCCAGCGCCGCCAGCTCCACCCGCCGGAACATCGCATTGCGCACCAGCACCCGGAACGCCCGCGCGTTGGACGTGACCGGCCGGACCTGATCCGCCCGCTCAGCGGCCTGCTCCGCCGTCTCCACCTCCGGATTGGCGAGCTGCTCCCACTCGTCCAGCAGACTGGAGTCCACCTGCCGCACCATCTCGCCCAGCCAGGCGATGATGTCCTCGAAGTCCTCGGACTTCAGATCGTCCGGCACGGTGTGATCCAGCGCCTTGAACGCACTCGCCAGGTAGCGCAGCACGATCCCCTCGGTGCGCGCCAGCTCGTAGAAGGACGTGAACTCCGTGAAGGTCATGGCGCGTTCGTACATATCGCGGATGACCGACTTCGGCGACAGCGGGTGGTCGCCGACCCACGGGTGACTCTTGCGGTAGAGGCCGTAGGCGTGGAAAAGCAGCTCTTCCAGCGGCTTCGGGTACTCGACGTCCATGAGCCGTTCCATGCGCTCTTCGTACTCGACGCCATCGGCCTTCATCTGGGCGACCGCTTCGCCCCGGGCCTTGTTCTGCTGCGCGGCCAGGATCTGCCGCGGATCGTCCAGCGTGGACTCCACCACCGAGACCATGTCCAGCGCGTAGGACGGCGACTCGGGGTCCAGCAGGTCGAACGCGGCCAGGGCGAACGTCGACAGCGGCTGGTTGAGTGCGAAGTCCTGCTGAAGGTCGACGGTCAGCCGGACGATCCGGCCCTCCGCGTCCGGCTCCGCCAGCCGTTCCACGATTCCGCCGTCCACCAGCGAGCGATAGATCGCGATGGCTCGCCGGATATGCCTGAGCTGGTTCCTGCGCGGCTCATGGTTGTCCTCGAGGAGCTTGCGCATCGCCTCGAAGGCATTCCCCGGCCGGGCGATCACGGACAACAGCATTGTGTGCGTCACCCGGAAACGGGAGTTCAGCGGCTCGGGGTCGGAAGCGATCAGCTTCTCGAAGGTGTTCTCGCCCCAGTTGACGAAGCCCTCCGGCGCCTTCTTGCGCACCACCTTCCGGCGCTTCTTGGGGTCGTCGCCCGCCTTGGCCAGCGCCTTCTCGTTCTCCACGACATGCTCGGGAGCCTGCCCGACCACGAAGCCCGCGGTGTCGAAGCCCGCCCGCCCGGCGCGGCCGGCGATCTGATGGAACTCCCGCGCCCGCAGCGTCCGTACCCGCGAGCCGTCGTACTTGGTCAGCGCGGTGAACAACACCGTACGGATAGGCACATTGACGCCCACGCCGAGCGTGTCCGTACCGCAGATGACCTTCAGCAAACCCGCCTGCGCCAGCTTCTCGACGAGCCGGCGGTACTTCGGCAGCATGCCGGCGTGGTGCACGCCGATGCCATGGCGGACATACCGCGACAGGTTGCGGCCGAACTTCGTGGTGAACCGGAAGTTCCCGATGAGCTGAGCGATCTCGTCCTTCTCGGCACGCGTACACATATTGATGCTCATCAGGGCCTGCGCCCGCTCCACGGCGGCGGCCTGAGTGAAGTGCACGATGTAGACCGGGGACTGGCGGGTCTCCAGCAGTTCGGTGAGCGTCTCCGTCAGCGCCGTCGTGCGGTACTCGTACGACAGCGGCACCGGCCGGGTGGCCGAGCGCACCACCGACGTCGGCTTCCCCGTGCGCCGGGTCAGATCCTCCTCGAAGCGCGACATGTCGCCGAGCGTCGCCGACATCAGAATGAACTGCGCCTGCGGCAGTTCGAGCAGCGGAATCTGCCATGCCCAGCCGCGGTCCGGCTCGGCATAGAAGTGGAACTCGTCCATCACGACCTGGCCGATGTCAGCATCCTTGCCGTCCCGCAGCGCTATCGAGGCGAGTACCTCGGCGGTGCAGCAGATGACCGGCGCGTCGGCGTTGACCGATGCGTCACCGGTGAGCATGCCGACATTCTCGGTGCCGAACAGCTTGCACAGATCGAAGAACTTCTCCGAGACCAGCGCCTTGATGGGCGCGGTGTAGAAGGTGACCTGATCATTGGCGAGAGCGGTGAAGTGCGCGCCGGCCGCCACCAGGCTCTTACCGGAGCCGGTGGGGGTGGACAGGATGAGGTTCGCTCCGGAGACCACCTCGATCAGCGCCTCCTCCTGGGCAGGGTAGAGCGAGATGCCCTGCTGCTCGGCCCAGCCCGAAAAGGCTTCGAAGAGGGCATCGGGGTCGGCGTCATTCGGCAGATGATCGATGAGGGTCACGCCCCCATACTGCCTGTCTTCGACCCAGATCAGGGAACCGGCGGCCAAAGGACAGCCCAGCCAAAGATCGACAGCGCCGATTACGGGTCGCCCCACGGCTCGGCCCTTCCCTCGGAGGTCGCGCTGGCAGCCCTGCGACCTCTTATGTCATCCGCCCTGACCTGCGGAAACGTGGGCCACCGCGCCCGGGGGGCGGTCACCTCCCGCCGGGGTGAACGGACCCGCGGTGCCGAGGGAGCGGAGACCGTGGCGGCGCCTTGCTGCCCCGAGTGGCCCCGGCATCGAGGGAGGCTTCCACGCAAGGTCTTTACAATCTGTGCACGACCGCGAACGCGCTGTCGTGAACGAAGGCTCCTGGCGCGGCAGCGCGCTCGACGCGTGGCGGAGATCACCCGAGGCCGACGGTGCAGAGGCCGGGGGGAGCGGCGCCCCTTCCGTGGCGGGGGTGCGGGGCCGGGTGTGCGCCGTTGGTTCCCGTCGCCCCGCCCTCACCCCTCGGTCCCACCCACTCTCCCTACCTCCGCTCGCCGCTTTGGCCCGGGCGATTGCTCACTCCTTTTGGCTCAGGCGCCTCGCCCTGCCTTGTCCCGTCCTTGCTCGCCGGCACAGCTCGGCCCCACCTCACCTCCACTCGTCCCCGTGGCCCCACCCTTGCTCGCCCCTCGCCCCTCGCCCCTCGCCCCTCGCCCCTCGCCCCTCGCCCCTCGCCCCTCGCCCCTCGCCCCTCGTCCGCCTTGCCCCCGCTTCGGGTCTATTTGCCCCTCGCCCTCACGCCGGCAACGCGCTGTAGTCACCCCCCACGCACGGGAACTGACGTCACATCAGAACTGCATCAGGGCTTCCTGAGGACCGCGTCATCGACAACCAGCGCTCCTCAGGCATCCCATGCCTCCGCCCAGCCGCAGCGGGCTGTCTCGGACGGGTGGGAGGGAGTTGGTTCACCCGCTCCTTGGGGGGAGATCATCTGGCGCTACGCTGAGTCGCCGACCGGGCGTCAGTGGGGCGGCTCAGCGGTGCGGGAGCGACGTGCCGCGCAGGTGGACATGCGCAAGAGAACAAGGGGTGGGAAGAACCATGATGGGACCGGCGCACTCGCTGTCCGGGGCCGCGGCCTGGCTGGGGGTGGGTGCGGCGGCGGCTGCCGCCGGACATCCGATGCCCTGGCCGGTGCTCGTCTGCGGGGCTCTGATCTGTGCCGGAGCGGCGCTCGCCCCGGACCTCGACCACAAGTCCGCGACCATTTCCCGGGCGTTCGGGCCGCTGTCGCGGATGTTGTGCGAGGTGGTCGACGCCATCTCGCACGCGGTCTACAAGGCGACAAAGATGCGTGGCGACTCGAACCGCAACGGAGGCCACCGCACGCTCACCCACACCTGGGTGTGGGCCGTGCTGGTCGGCGGCGGGATGTCGCTGCTGGCGATGCAGGGCGGACGCTGGGCGGTCCTCGGCATCCTCTTCGTCCATCTGGTGCTCGCCATCGAAGGGTTGCTGTGGCGGGCGGCACGGGTCTCCAGCGATGTACTGGTGTGGCTGCTGGGCGCGGCCTCGGCATGGATCCTGGTCGGCGTTCTCGACCAGCCGGGCAATGGTGCGAGCTGGCTGTTCACCGAGCCGGGGCAGCAGTACCTCTGGCTGGGTCTGCCGGTCGTCCTCGGCGCGCTGGTCCATGACATCGGCGATGCCCTGACCGTTTCCGGCTGCCCCGTCCTGTGGCCGATCCCGATAGGCCGCAAGCGCTGGTACCCCGTCGGCCCACCCAAGGGCATGCGGTTCAAGGCCGGCAGCTGGGTGGAGTTGAAGGTGCTGATGCCGCTGTTCATGGTGCTCGGCGGCCTCGGTGGTCTGGGCGCGCTCGGTTATATCTGACCTCTCGCGCTCGGCCCCCTGCGCTGCCACCTGCCGAGCATCAGATGCCCCCGAGCCGGTGCCTTTCTCCGGTGTACGCGGGCACGGCAGGCACGGCAGGGCGTGGCAGGTCACCAATGCGGTGGTGTCGGCTCGTCGCGGCTGGCGCGATGAGGGCGGCCCGGTCCTGACCGCCGCGTCCATGACGGCGCCTGGGGCGGCTGTCACCCACTGCCAGTCACAGCCTGACGCCTCCGCTCACGCGCGGGGATCCCCCCCGGCCGAGCCCGACCACCACAACTCCCCCCGGGCCGGGCCAGGACCGCGGGGCTGTGACCAGCGGCGGCCCGGCGCCGTAATTCGCTTGCCCTGTTCACGCATCAACGCTGCACTGTGCCGGGGCACCACGAGCCGTGGTGCCGGAATCCCGGGGAGGCTACGGCAGCAATGGAGATCCGTCCTACGACCGACAAGGATCTCGACGTCTTCGTCGACACACTCCATGGCGCGTTCGGGCGCTTTCCGGAAACCCCGGCCGAGGGTGGCGGCGGGGTCTGGTGGTCGGCGCTTGAGATGGACCGCGGCCTGATCGCCATGACGGCGGACGGACGGCCCGTCGGTACGGCCGGTGCGTACTCCTTCGAGCTCACCCTGCCCGGTGAGATCCTCGTCCCGGCCTCCGGGGTGACCGCCGTCGGCGTCCTGCCCTCACACCGACGCCAGGGCGTGCTCAGCGCGATGATGCGGCGTCAGCTCACCGACCTGCGGGATCGAGGAGAATTCCTCTCCGTACTGCTGGCCTCCGAGGCCCCGATCTACGGCAGGTTCGGCTATGGACCGGCGACCTACACGCAGCGGCTGACGGTGTCGCCCCACCAGGCCGCCTTTGCCCTGCCCCGGGCGAGCGGAACGGCCGGCGCTCCGGCGGCAGGCCCGGACACCGGCTCGGTCGAGCTGCTGCGGCGTGCCGAGTGCGGCCAGATCCTGGAAGCGGTCTACGACCGCTACCGCCGCGCACAGCCCGGCGCGCTGTCCCGGCCGCACCGCTGGTGGGCCTTGGGCGCGGGGCAGCCCCCGGTCTCCCCGGCGCCCCGCTACGTCGCCGTCCACCGCGACGCCGACGGCGTCCCGGACGGGTACACCAGCTACTCGGTCGAGTCCGGCACCCTGACGGTCGACGAGACCATCGCCACCGACGACGCGGTCTTCGCGGCCCTGGCCCGGTTCGTGCTCGGACACGACCTGGTCACTCAGGTCGTGTTCAAGCACTTCCCGCCCGAGCACCCGCTGCGCTGGCAGCTTGCGGACTTCCGCGCCGGCCAGGTGAACGACGACACCGACTGGCTCTGGGTGCGGCTGCTGGACGTCCCGCGTGCGCTGACCGCGCGCGGCTGGTTCATGGACGGCGAACTCGTCCTCGACGTCGACGACCCGTTCCTCGGCGAGCACGGCCGCTACCTGCTGACCGTCCGGGACAGCAAGGCCGACTGCGTCCCGACGGACCGGGAGCCCGACCTGTCCCTGGACGTGAGCGACCTGGGCTCGGTCTACCTCGGCGGCACCGCCCCGAGCACACTCATACGTGCCGGACACATCCGGGCCCACCGCCCGGGCGCGGCCACCCTCGCCGACGCCCTCTTCCGCGCCGACCGCTCCCCGCACTGCCTGCACTGGTTCTGACCGCGCGCTCGCCGACCCTGCACAAGCATTGTCAGTCGGGTCGCATGGGGGCTTCGCGGTGCTTGTTCCTGCGCCCCGCCGTAGATTTCGCCGCCGGTCACCCAGCCGACCCCGGCCTGGTGCCCCAGGAACCGGTCGATCATTACCCAAGCCAGTACCGTCAGTCCCGGACGAGACAGAACGGGTGGCCCGCGGGATCCGCGAAGATGCGCCAACTCCGCTTTCCGTCGCCCTCATCGAGCAGCGTGGCGCCCAGACTGAGGACGTCTTCCTGAGCTTGTTCCAGGTCGCTGACCCCCAGGTCGAGGTGGAATTGCTGGGGTCTGACAGGGTCCGGCCACCGTGGTGGCTGATGGTCTTCCGCCCGCTGGAAGGCCAGCACGAGCCCACCGCCGGTGTGGAGCGTCGCCCAATCGTCGTCGAGCGACCAGCGCGGATCCGGCTGGTTCACCACGCCGCCGAGAAGCGACTGGTAGAACCGCGACAGCTCATCGACATCGGCACAGTCCAACACCACACACTGCAACTGGGCGATCATGAAGAGCAGCGTAGAGCAGCACCGCGCACCGACCTCAAGCAAGCCTGATCGCGATCTACCGCTGGAGTATGAAGCCGGCCTACCGACGTACTGACCTACCGCAGTGCTGCCGTACGCCGCCCAACGCCACTTCGCTGAGTGCTCCATCCACCCACAGAGGGCGGCAAAGGAGAAGGAGAGTGAGCAGGGGAAAGAGAGCGCGGAGGGAAAAAAGAAAAGGAAAGGAGATCCCTCGCTCCTTTCCACTCTCAAGATATAGCGCACTGGGGGGCTTGCGGCAAGGCCCCCGTTGTGCCGCAGAATCACCGGCCTGAGCCGGAATGCAGGAAAATGGGGGATGCGAAATGCGTGTGGTGTTGTCCACGTATGGATCGCGCGGGGACGTGGAACCGTTGGTGGGGCTCGCGGTGCAGTTGCGGGCGCTCGGTGCGGAGGTGCGGGTGTGTGCGCCGCCGGACGAGGAGTTCGGGGACCTGCTGGCCGGGGTCGGCGTGCCGCTGGTGCCTGTGGGGCCGTCGGCGCGTGAGCTGACGGCTGCGGCGCCGCCGCCGTCAGCCCTGCCCCGTTACGCGGCCGAGTTGATCGCCGGCCAGCTCGGCGCGGTCGCCGCGGCGGCCGAGGGGTGCGATGTGCTGGTGGCGACCGGCATGCTGCCGGCCGTGGCCGGGGCGCTGTCGGTGGCCGAGAAGCTGGACGTCCGCTCCGTTTCCGTGACCTTCCAGCAGCTCGGTCTGCCGTCGCCGCACCATCCGCCGCTGGCGTATCCGGGCCGGCCGTTCCCGCCGGGGGTGACCGACAACCGGGTGCTGTGGGACCTGGACGCGGAGAGCGTCAACGTGCTGTTCGGTGCGGCGCTCAACACCAACCGGGCGTCGATCGGTCTGCCCCCGGTGGACGACGTCCGCGCCTATGTCGTCGGCGACCGGCCGTGGTTGGCGACGGACCCGGTCCTGGATCCGTGGCAGGAGCCGGCGGAGCTCGATGTCGTGCAGACCGGCGCGTGGATCCGGCCCGACGTACGTCCCCTCCCCGACGGCCTGGAGGCGTTCCTGCGCGCTGGTGAACCACCGGTGTACGTGGGCTTCGGCAGCATGCCCTTGCACGCCTCCACGGACCTCGCCCGGGTGGCCATCGAGGCGGTCCGGGCACAGGGCCGCCGCGTACTCGTCAGGCGCGGCTGGGCCGGCCTGGACCTGATCGATGACCGGGACGACTGCTGCGTCGTCGGCGAGGTCAACCAGCAGGCACTTTTCCGCCGGGTGGCCGCCGTAGTGCACCACGGCGGCGCGGGCACCACGATGACGGCTGCCTTGGCCGGCGCGCCTCAGGTGGTGGTGCCCCAGGCGGCGGACCAGCCGTACTGGGCCCGCCGGGTGGCCGAGCTGGGCATCGGCACGGCACACGACGGTCAGGCGCCGACCTTCAACTCCCTGTCCGCCGCGCTCAGGACGACCCTGACCCCGGAGACCCACGTACGAGCCAGGGCGGTGGCCGGCACGATCCGCACCGACGGGGCGGCGGTGGCCGCGAAGCTGCTGCGCGACGCGGTCACCCGGGAGAAGCCGGCGATGTCCGCGTAACCCGGTCGGATCGTCATCGTCCAGCCAGGACGCGGAACCACACCACAACCCCCAGCCCCTGGCGACAGCCCTCGCGACAGACCCTGGCGACCTGAACCGACAACCACAACGGGCTGAAGCAACGACCACGGCCTGAACCAACAACGTCACGGCTGAACCAACAACGTCACGGCTGAACCAACAACGCCCCCCGGCCGCCCACACCCGGCGGAGCATCGCCCGTCACGCCCGTCACGCCCGTCATGCCGTCACGCCCGTCGCCCCCTCACCCCAGCCACGGCCACAGCCACCAGCCTCCTCCCTCACGCCATCCCCACCCCCTCGCCGCGCGCCACGACCGCGCGCCCTCAGATCGGAGCCCATGCCGTGCACCCGCTGACCACCAGCGTGTTTGACCTTCCCGACCGCCTTTCCCTCAAGGCCGACCCGGCGCTGATCGCCGATGACGAGCAGCACTTCGCGGCCCTCGCGGAGAGCCTTGAGCAGACGATCGCCGAACTGTCCGACCGTCTCGATGCCGAGCGCCGGGCGCCCGGCGGCGTGGGCCGGCAGGCGATGGACCGGGACGCGGAGATCCACCGGCTGACCGCGCGCCTGCGCGCACTGCGGCGCTTCGGACTGGATCTGTGCCTCGGGCACATGGTGAGCGCGGACGACGCCGAGCCGGTGTACGTCGGACGGCTCGGTCTTACGGACAGTGCGGGGCGCCGGCTGCTGCTCGACTGGCGCTCTCCCGCGGCCGAGCCGTTCTTCGGCGCCACCCACGCCAACCCGATGGGGCTGGCGAGCCGCCGCAGGTATCGGTGGACCCGCGGCCGTATCAGCGACTACTGGGACGAGGTGTTCACCTCGGACGGGTTTGCCGGGCATGCCGCGCTCGACGACCAGTCCGCCTTCATCGCGAGCCTGGGCGGCAACAGGTCGGCACGGATGCGCGATGTGCTCGGCACCCTCCAGGCCGATCAGGACGCCATCATCCGTGCGGGGTCCCGCGGCGCGCTGGTCGTCGACGGCGGCCCGGGTACGGGGAAGACCGTTGTCGCGCTGCACCGTTCCGCCTACCTCCTCTACTCCGACCCCCGGCTCGGTCACCGTCGGGGCGGGGTGCTGTTCGTCGGTCCGCACCGGCCCTACCTGGCCTATGTCGCCGACGTCCTGCCCAGTCTTGGCGAGGAGGGCGTGCAGACCTGCACCTTGCGGGACCTGGTCGCCGAGGGAGCCACCGCGGCGATCGAGGCCGATCCGGATGTGCTGCGGCTGAAGTCGTCCGCGAAGCTGGTGCAGGCGATCGAGGCGGCCGTCAGGCTCTACGAAGAGCCGCCCGCCGAGGGGATGACGGTCACGACCGACTGGGCCGACCTCTGGCTGAGCGCCGACGACTGGGCCGAGGCGTTCGACGCACCGGAACCCGGCACGCCGCACAACGAGGCGCGCGAGCAGATCTGGGAGGAGCTGCTCACGATCCTGCGGGACAAGTACGACGGTGAGGTCTCGCCCGACGCCTTCCGCAGGTCGCTGCTGCGCGACGAGGAACTGGTGACCACCCTCCACCGCGCCTGGCCGCTGCTGGAGGCGGCCGATCTCGTCGGAGACCTGTGGTCGGTGCCCGCCTACCTGCGGATGTGCGCACCGTGGCTCAGCCCGGACGAGGTACGGAAGTTGCAGCGCAAGGACGCTCCGCACGCCTGGACGGTGTCCGACCTGCCGCTCCTGGACGCGGCACGGCAGCGGCTCGGCGACCCGGAGACGGCACGGCGACGGCGCCGGCACCAGGCCGCGGTCGCCGCCGAACGCGAGCGGATGGCCGATGTCATCGACAACGTGCTCGCGGCCGATGACGACGGTGAGGGTGCGGTGACGATGCTGCGCGGACAGGACCTGCGGGACACCCTGGTCGATGAGTCCGCCCTGCCCAGCGTCGAACCGGACCTGCTCGCGGGCCCGTTCGCGCATATCGTCGTGGACGAGGCACAGGAACTGACCGACGCGGAGTGGCAGATGCTGCTGCTCCGCTGCCCGTCCCGGAGCTTCACCATCGTCGGGGACCGTGCTCAAGCCCGGCACGGGTTCACGGAGTCGTGGCGGGAACGGCTGGAGCGGGTCGGTCTCGACCGGGTCGGCCTGGCCTCCCTGAGCATCAACTACCGGACGCCGGAAGAAGTCATGACGGAGGCCGAGCCGGTCATCCGGGCCGTGCTCCCGGACGCCAATGTGCCGGCCTCCATCCGCAGCAGCGGCATCCCCGTCGTGCACGGATCCACCTCGGATCTGGACTCGGTCCTCGACGCCTGGCTCGCCGCACAGAGCGACGGGATCGCCTGCGTCATCGGCGATCCCACCTTCCGGGCGACCTCCCGTGTCCGGTCGCTGCCCCCGGAGCTGACGAAGGGGCTGGAGTTCGACCTGGTCGTCCTGATCGACCCGGAGGAGTTCGGCCCGGGCATCGAAGGAGCGGTCGACCGTTATGTCGCGATGACCCGGGCGACCCAGCGACTGGTGATCCTCACGAGCACCTGATGCCGGCTGGACGAACGTCCGCCACCGGCCGGGTGGGTGGCTGCCCACGGTGTCCCGCACCGGCCCCCTGACGTCGGCGGCTTCGAGCGATACGGAAGGATGTCCGGGCTCCTGCAACCGGCCAACCGGCCAACCGGCCAACCGACCAACCGACGACGAGGGAACCGACAACTGTGACCCACCAGCCGCCGCAGACACCGCCATCCGGATATGGCGCCCCGCTGCCGTCCTATCCCGGTGCACCGGTTGCGCCGCAGAACGGCCCGACGCCGCCGACCGGACTGCCGGGCCAAGGTGGGGGCCCGGGCTTCGCGCCGCCGCCCCCGCCGCCTCCCCGGCGCCGCACCGGCCTGATCCTCACCGTCGTCCTGGTTGCCGTCGTGCTGCTCGCCGGGGGTGGCTATCTGGCGTGGTCGCAGCTCGGTGGTGGGGACGATACCGAGGCGCGGAAGGGGCCGGGGCAGAGCCAGGGAGGGGAACAGAGCCAGGAAGGGGGACAGAGTCAGGGCGGGAGCCAGGGCCAGGGTGAGGGGGAGAGCAACCCCACGGGGGTGAAGCTGACCACGCCCAAGGTGGTGAAGTCGGGCCCGTCGGAACTTCGTTATGACGCGAAGGCCACCGCGCAGATGTACCCGCCGGAGAAGCGGAAGCCCGCGATGTACCCGGAGTTGAAGGGCCTGACCCAGACCGATGCGGTCTACCGCCCGCAGAACCGGCCCTCGGTCACCCTGGGCGTCCACACCGGTGCGGGTACGGTGTCCGACCCCGCGCAGCGGGTGACGGCGGCCTTCGGCCCCAACTCGATGGCCGTCGCGCCGAAGGACTTCGATCTCCAGGACCCCGACGCGAAGGGAGCCGTGCTGCGCTGCGGGGTCGCCGAGAGCGGGGGCGACTACGTCCCCCTGTGTGTCTGGGCCGACAGCACCTCGGTCGGTGACGTGATCGGCGTGGGCGAGGCGTCCACGCGTTCCCTCAAGAAGATCGACCTGAAGACGCTGGCGCAGCAGACCAGCGACCTGCGCAAGGCCATGCGCGGCGGCTCCGCCGGCTGACCCGTTCCGCACATCGGAACGGCGGCGCGGACTTCAATGAGGTCTGCGCCGCCGGGCCGTACCGGCCGCCGTAGCGGCATCAGGGCCGGCCTCCCACATCAGCCGTGCCAGGACCGCCAGAGTGCCGCGTAGGCACCGTCGGCCGCGACCAGTTCGTCGTGGCTGCCCAGTTCGCTGATCCGGCCGTCCTCGACGACCGCGATCACATCGGCGTCATGTGCGGTGTGCAGCCGGTGCGCAATGGCCACTACGGTGCGGCCGTCCAGCACTCTTCCCAGTGAGCGCTCCAGGTGGCGGGCCGCCCTCGGGTCGAGCAGGGAGGTCGCCTCGTCCAGCACGAGGGTGTGTGGATCGGCCAGTACCAGCCGGGCCAGCGCGATCTGTTGGGCCTGCGCGGGGGTCAGGGCGTGTCCGCCCGAGCCGACCTCGGTGTCCAGCCCCTTGTCCAGGGCCCGCACCCAGTCGTCGGCGTCCACCGCGCCGAGCGCGGCCCACAGTTCGGCATCGGCCGCTCCGGTGCGCGCCAGCAGGAGGTTGTCGCGGAGCGAGCCGACGAAGACATGGTGTTCCTGGTTGACCAGCGCCACCTGCTCGCGGAGCCGCTCGGCCGGCATCCTGGAGAGCTCCGCGCCGCCCAGGGTGACGCTGCCGACGCGGGGCCCGTAGATACCGGCCAGCAGCCGGCCGAGCGTCGATTTGCCGGCGCCGGACGGTCCGACCAGCGCCAGCCGGCTCCCCGGGCGCACCCGCAGCGAGACCTCGCGCAGCACATCGACGTCCGCGCGGTAGCCGAAGCTCACCCGGTCGGCGCGGACGTCCCGGCCGTCCGGGTGCCGGTCCGCATCGGTGGCCTCCGGGGCGATCTCCCGGACGCCGACGAGCCGCGCGATGGACACCTGGGCCTCCTGAAGCTCGTCGTACCAGCGCACGATGATGCCGACCGGGTCGATCATCATCTGCGCCAGCAGCGCCCCCGTCGTCAGCTGCCCGGGGCTGATCCAGCCCTCCAGGACGAAGGCGCCGCCGAGCAGCAACACCGAGGCCAGGAGCAGCACATGCGCCATATCGATGACGGGGAAGAGCACCGAGCGCAGAAAGAGCGTGTAGCGCTCCCACTGGATCCATTCCCGGATGCGGCGCTCCGACAGCGCGATCCGGCGGGCCCCCAGCCGGTGGGCCTCGACCGTGCGCCCGGCGTCCACGGACTCGGTGAGCACGGCGGACACCGCGGCGTATCCGGCGGCCTCCGAACGATAGGCGCCCGGCGCCCGCTTGTAGTACCAGCGGCAGCCGACGGTCAGCAGCGGCAGCGCGACCAGCACGGCCAGGGCCAGCGGCGGCGCGGTCACGGTCAGTCCGCCGATCAGCAGCGCCACCCACACCACACCGATGGCCAGCTGAGGTACGGCCTCGCGCATCGCGCTGGAGAGCCGGTCGATGTCCGTGGTGATCCGCGACAGCAGATCGCCGGTGCCGGCCCGCTCCAGTACGCCCGGCGGCAGCGCCACCGAGCGTACGAGGAAGTCCTCCCGCAGATCCGCCAGCATCCGCTCGCCGAGCATCGCCCCGCGCAGCCGGACCATCCGGACGAACACCGTCTGGGCGGCCAGCGCGACGGCGAACACCGCGATCGTGCGCCCCAGTGGGAGGTCGCGGGCGCCCGCGGACAGCGCTTCGACGATGCCGCCGAGCAGATACGGGCCGGCCATGGAGGCGATCACCGCGGCCGCGTTGGCGGCGATCAGCACCGTGAACGCCCCGCGGTGACGGCGGATCAGGCCGCGGACGTAGCCGCGGACGGTGGCCGGTGAGCCGACGGGGAGGGTCGTGAGGGTCTGCGGGGCGTCCGGATCGTGTTCCGGGGGCGCCAGGCCGATCATGCGGTCTCCTCGATCTGGCCGGTCGACAGCGCCGGCTCGGGGTCCGTCTCGCGGGTGACGACGGCGCGGTAGGCGGGGTGGCTGAGCAGCAGTTCGCGGTGGCCGGCCGTGGCGACCGCCTTGCCCTCCTGGAGGAACACCACCTGGTCGGCCCGGTCCAGGAGGAGCGGGCTGGAGGTGAGGACGACCGTCGTCCGGCCGGTCCTGAGCGCCCGCAGACCGTCGGCGATCCGGGCCTCGGTGTGGGCGTCGACGGCGCTGGTCGGCTCGTCGAGCACCAGCACCTCCGGGTCGGTGACCAGCGACCGGGCCAGTGCCAGCCGCTGTCGCTGCCCGCCGGACAACGACCGCCCGCGCTCGGTGATGTAGGTGTGCATCGGGTCGCCCGAGTCGTCGACCGAGGACTGTGCCAGCGCGGTCAGCACATCGCCGCACTGGGCCGCGGCCAGTGCGTCCGTCGCGCCCACCCGCCCGGAGGCCGGGACGTCGAGCAGTTCGCCGAGGGTGCCGGAGAGCAGCATCGGGTCCTTGTCCTGGACGAGTACGGTCCTGCGGGCGGTGTCCCGTGGCAGGTCGTCCAGCGGGGTGCCGCCGAGGACGACGGACAGACCGGCTCCGTCCTCGCCGTCCTCGTCGGCCTGCGGCGGGTGTCCGCCGAGGCGTTCGGCGAGCCGGCCCGCGGCGTCGGGGTCGCCGCAGACCACCGCGGTCAGCCGGCCGGCCGGGGCGGTCAGACCGGTGACCGGGTCGTGCAGTGCGCCGGTGGGCGTCGTCCCCTGGGCCGTGCCCGGTCCGCCGGCGGGCCGGTGCTGGGCCAGGACGCGGGCCGTGCGCTTCGCGGAGGGTTTGGCGAAGGAGTATGCCTGGGCGATCTCTTCGAACCGCCGCAGCGGGAAGAGCAGGAAGGTGACCGCGCTGTAGAGGGTGACGAGATCGCCGACGGCGATGGTGCCGTCGAGGGCGAGCCGGGCGCCGTACCAGACCACCGCGATGAGCAGCAGGCCCGGCAGCAGTACTTGGACGGCCGAGATCAGGGCCCACATCCGGGCGCTGCGGACGGCGGCCTTGCGTACCTCTTGGGAGGCGCTGCGGTAGCGGCCGAGGAAGAGTTCCTCGCCGCCGATGCCGCGCAGCACGCGCAGCCCGGCGACGGTGTCGGAGGCCAGCTCGGTGGCCTGGCCGGCCTTCTCGCGCTGGGCGTCGGCGCGCCGGGTGGCGGGCGGCAGCAGCGGCAGGACGGCCAGCGCGAGGACGGGTACCGCGACGGCCACCAGGATGCCCAGTTCCGGCTGGTAGAAGGCCAGGGCGACGGAGACGCCGAGGGTGGTCAGGGCCGCCGCGGCGAACCGGGAGAGGGCCTCGACGAACCAGCCGATCTTCTCCAGGTCGCCGGTGCTGACGGTGACGATCTCGCCGGCCGCCACCCGGCGGGTCATGACCGAGCCCAGTTCCGTGGTTTTGCGGGCGAGCAGTTGCTGCATCCGGGCCACGGCGGTGATCCAGTTGGTGACCGCCGCGCGGTGGAGCATGGTGTCGCCGGCCGCGACCAGCGCGCCCAGGGCCAGGATCAGGCCGCCGGCCAGGAGGAGCCGCTCGCCGTCGCGGTCCACCACGGCCTGCACGGCGAGGCCCACCGGCAGCGGGGAGGCGGCGATGGCGCCGATGTTCACCAGCCCCCAGGCCAGGGCCTTGAGCTGGCCGCCGAGCTGCTGTCGGCAGAGCCACCGGAGGAAGGCGCCGCCCGTACGGACGTCCGGGACGCCCGGGTCGGGGTGCGGAAGGTCACGAAGGTGCATGGTGTTCCAGCCGGAGTCGTGGTGAGGGGGCGGCAGCAGGCCGTCCCGGCAGGCGAAATGCCCCTCCGCGCATGCTCGTCGTCGGTGGAGGTCCTGGAAGATTGGCCCGCGGACTGGGCGGATTTCAAACGGTTTTTCCGCTGTGGCCAGGTGATTCGGACAGTCGTGCGGTGGCCGGTGGTCCGCGGGGTGCGAGCATGGGGGCCATGCGGACAGCGGGCAGTGCGATGCGGACGGCGGCGGTGGCCGCGGCGGGGCTGGTTCTTCTGGCGGGCTGCGGCGGCGGTGCGGGCGGCGACGGCAAGGATGACGGTGCGGCGAAGGGGGAGCGCCCCCGTGGCCCGGCCCGCGGCGGGTCGTCCACCACACACCTCAAGCACATCCCCGAGGTCGGCACGGCCCTGCGGTCACGGATCCCGGCCGCTTCCCGGCAGGTGGTGGCGGTCTACGGCGCGGGCGTGAACTCCGCCGACGCCACCGTCGTCCTCTACGACAAGGGCGCCAACGGCTGGGACCGCAAGGGGAGTTGGGACGCGCACAACGGCCGGCGCGGCTGGACGGTGAATCATCACGAGGGGGACAAGCGCAGCCCCGTGGGGGTGTTCCCGCTGACCGATGCGGGCGGTGTGCTCCCGGACCCCGGCGCCAAGCTGCCCTACACCCACTCCTCGGCCTTCACCCCGCCGTCGTACTGGGCCAAGAGCACCCGTCACGACTTCGACTACGTCGTCGCGATCAACTACAACCGCGTCAAGGGGACCTCCCCGCTGGACCCGACCCGGCCGCAGGGGCAGTCCAAGGGCGGTGGGGTCTGGCTGCATCTGGACCACGGCAGCGGCACCTCCGCCTGTGTCAGCGTCCCGAAGGCCGGGATGCGGGCCTTGCTGCGCGCCCTCGATCCGGCGCGGCACCCCGTCGTCGTCATGGGGGACAAGCCGCATCTCGCGGCCTGAGGTGGTGGGGCGCGCGATCCGCCTTGGATCAAGCTCCAAGATTTCCGGGGAAGTTGTCCCGCCCTCTTTCGTGGCGAACAACAAGCGGCCATAGTGACGGACCGCGGAAGTCCACTTCCGCATCCCAGAATCCGTCCATGGAGGAGTGCCCGTGCCGCACACCACCGGAACTCTCGCCCGCCGCGCCGGCCGTCACTTGCGCACCAGCCTGTTCACCCAGGTCCTCCTCGCCCTGGCGCTCGGCGTCCTCGTCGGACGCCTGTGGCCGGCGGCGGGTTCGTCGCTCCAGCCGCTCGGTGACGGCTTCGTCCGCCTGATCAAGGCGATGATCGCGCCCCTGGTCTTCTGTGTGGTCGTCGCCGGCATCACCAAGGCGGGCGACCTCAGGGCCTTCGGCCGGATCGGGGTCAAGGCCCTGATCTGGTTCGAGGTGGCGACCAGCATCGCGCTCGTCGTCGGCCTGCTGGCCGCCAATGTCTTCACCCCCGGCGCCGGAATGCATATCGACCCCGCGACCCTGGACGAGGGTGCCGTGGACGCCAAGACGGGCGGCGGACAGCTGCCCTCCGCCGCCCAGTTCGTCCTGGAGTCGCTGCCGCACAGCGCGGTCGGCGCGTTCGCCGAGAACGCGCTGCTCCAGGTCCTGGTGCTGGCCTGCCTGGTGGGCGCCGCGCTGCTGCACCTCGGGCAGAAGAAGGTGCCGCAGATCCTGCCGCTGATCGAGCAGGCCCAGGACGTCGTGTTCACCGTCGTCGGCTTCATCATGAGGCTCGCCCCGCTCGCGGTCCTCGGTGCCACCGCCCACCTGGTCGGGGAGTACGGCCTGGGCGCGATGTCAACGTACGGCAAGCTGATCGCGGTCTGTTACGGCGTCGCGCTGGCCTTCCTGGTCCTGCTCGCGGGGGCCCTCAAGGCCGTCACCGGGCTGAGCCTGTGGAAGTTCGTCCGATACACCCGTGAGGAGCTGCTGCTGGCGCTCGGCACCGGCTCCAGCGAGACCGTGATGCCGCGGATGATGCAGAAGCTGCGGGCCGCGGGCTGCCGGGACGACGCGGTGGGTCTGGTGCTGCCGACCGGCTACTCCTTCAACCTCGACGGTGCCTCGATCTACCTCTCCATCGGCACGCTCTTCATCGCGCAGGCCATCGGGGTCGATCTGACGCTCGGTCAGCAGGTCACGGTGGTGCTGGTACTGATGCTGACCAGCAAGGGCATGGCGGGCGTCCCGGGTTCGGCGTTCCTCGCGCTGTCCGCGACGGCCTCCGCGCTGGGCGTCATCCCGGCCGCCGCGGTCGCCCTGCTGCTCGGCGTGGACCGGATCATGGACTCGATGCGGGTGGCGACCAATCTGCTCGGCAACTGTGTCGCGGTCTTCGCGGTCTCCCGCTGGGAGGGCGCGCTGGACCGGGTGACGGCGAAGAAGGTCCTGAACGGCGAACATCCGGCCGCCTCCCCGGCCGACGGACGGGCGGAGCAGGGCCGGCTGCCCCAGCGGGCCGAACCGGTGCCGGACCCGCCGAAGGAGTCGGTGGCCGAACCGGGCACCGCCTCCGCCCCGCCCCGCGACACCTGAGGCACCGGGCCCGGCCGGCAGCGTGCCACCACCGCCCGCCGGGCCCCGGAGCGCTCCCTCCTACTCCTCCGGCTTCTTCGAATCCATCCCCGGCCGTGCCTTCTTCCACAGCCCGCGGGTGAAGTCGGGAATCTCCTGCGGCGCGCCCTTCGCCTTGATCGACAGATCGCTCAGCGGCACCGGCGCGGTCCAGGTCGCCGCGTCATAGACGTCGAAGTCCGGTACGAGGCCCAGCCGCATGCACTGCATCAGCCGGAAGACCAGCATGTAGTCCATGCCGCCGTGCCCGCCGGGCGGGTTGGCGTGCTCCTTCCACAGCCAGTGGTCCCACTCCGCGTACTTGCTGAAGTCGCCCCACTCGTCGTTGCTCTGGTCCGGCTCGATGTAGATCCGCTCCGGATAGTCCTCGAAGACGCCCTTGGTGCCGCCGAGGCTGTTGATCCGGCTGTAGGGGTGCGGGGTGGAGACATCGTGCTCCAGCCGGATCACCCGCCCCTTGGCGGTCTGGACGAGGCTGATCGTCCGGTCGCTCTCGATGTACGACTCCTTCCAGCTGGGGTCGTTCGCCGGCATGTGCTCCTTGCGGTAGGCGGCGAGACCGAGGGCGGGGGTGCCGAAGCTGGAGATCCGTACGGCGCGGTCGCCGCGGTTGATGTCCATGTAGTTGGCGACCGGACCGAACCCGTGGTTGGGGTAGAGATCGCCGCGCAGCCGGGTGTGCCACAGCCGGCGCCAGGGCCCCTCGTAGTACTTGGGGTCGAACATCAGGCCGCGCAGATCGTGGTTGTACGCACCGGCCCCGTGCAGCAGATCGCCGAACAGGCCCGCATGGGCCATCCGCAGCACCCGCATCTCGTTCTTGCCGTAGCAGCAGTTCTCCAGCTGCATACAGTGTCTGCGGGTGCGCTCGGAGAGGTCGACCAGCTCCCACAGCTGGTCCAGCCGCAGCGCCAGGGGGCATTCCACGCCTACGTGTTTGCCGTTGAGCATCGCGGTCTTCGCCATGTCGAAATGCCAGTCCCAGGGCGTGGCCGCGTAGACGAAGTCGATGTCGCCGCGCTTGCAGAGGTTCTCGAAGTCATGGTCGCCCTTGGTGTAGACGGCAGGCGCCGGCTGCCCCGCGTCGGTGACCTTCTTGGCGGCCTTGGCGGTCTTCTCCTTCACCGGGTCGCACAGGGCGACGACGCGGACGCCCGGCACCGCGAGGAACAGGTCGATCATGCTGCCGCCCCGGTTGCCGAGGCCGATGATGCCGACGCGTACGGTGCCGCGCCGCTCGAAGGGCACTCCGATCATCGTCCTGCCGGTGGCGCGGGGGGCCGCGGCGGCGGCCGTCGCGGGGGCCGCCGCGCCGGGTGCGGCCGCCGCGGCCGGTCCGGCCGAGAGGCCGCCGAGCCCCAGTCCGGCGCCCGCCGCACCGGCGGTCCACAGGACCGAACGGCGGCTCGGACCGGCCTCGTTGGGGTCGTGGTTCTGCGATGGTGCCTCGTTCATCGGTCCTCCAGGAGCGGTGGGGTGCCGGGGCATACGTGAACCTCGGTCAGGACCCTGTCGGCCGTTGGCCTGAGGCACAAGAGGGCCGATTGGACTCTTGTTACGGCACACTTGGACTCTTTGCCGCAAGAGCGGATCCATCACGGCCAGGCCGGACGCGCCGCCGTCAACACCTTTCGCAAGGCGCTGAAAAGCCTTGCAGAAAGCCTTGACGTGTCCACAAGGCAAACGGCAGGCTCCGGTACGGACATCCCCCCATGGCGGCCGGCGCGTGGCTGCTCTCGTGGGCGCGGTGCGCGCTGCCGCGCCCCATGACCAAGGAGCCGCAAGATGCAGCAACGTTCCCGTCTGGTGGGCGGGGCGCTGGCCGGCGTGCTGGCCGCGGCCGGCCTCGCCACCTTCGCGCCGTGGGCCTCCCAGGCCGCCCCGCCCGGCGAAAAGACCGTCACCGCCACGCTGTTCGAGTGGAAGTACGCGGACGTCGCCAAGGCATGCACCGACCAGCTCGGCCCGGCCGGCTACGGCTATGTCGAGGTCTCACCCGCCTCCGAGCACATCCAGGGCGACCAGTGGTGGACCTCCTATCAGCCCGTCAGCTACAAGATTGCCGGCCGGCTGGGCGACCGGGCCGCGTTCGCCTCGATGGTCCGCGCCTGCCACGGCGCGGGCGTCAAGGTCATCGCCGACGCCGTCCTAAACCACATGGCGGCCGGCTCCGGTACGGGCACCGGCGGCACCAAGTACACCAAGTACGACTACCCCGGCACCTACCAGGACCAGGACTTCCACGGCTGCCGCAAGAGCATCTCCGACTACGGCGACCGCGATGACGTCCAGACCTGCGAACTGGTGGGCCTCGCCGACCTCGACACCGGCCGTGACCACGTCCGCACCACCCTCGCCAAGTACCTCGACGACCTGCGGTCACTGGGCGTGGACGGCTTCCGGGTGGACGCCGCCAAGCACATCTCGGCCGCCGACCTCGCCGCCATCAAGGGCAAGATGCACGACCCCGGTTACTGGGTGCAGGAGGTCATCCACGGCGCCGGTGAGGCGGTGCAGCCCGAGGAGTACACCGGCAACGGCGATGTCGACGAGTTCCGTTACGGCCACCACCTCAAGAGCGCCTTCCAGGGCGGCAACCTCGCCCAGCTCAAGTCCATCGCGGACGGCAAGCTCGGCAGCGATCGCGCCCGTACCTTCGTCGACAACTGGGACACCGAGCGCAACGGCTCGACGCTCACCTACAAGGACGGCGCGGCCTACACGCTCGCCAATGTCTTCATGCTCGCCTCGCCCTACGGGTCGCCGAACGTCTACTCCGGCTACGAGTGGTCCGACAAGGACGCCGGACCGCCCAGCGGCCGCGACGGCTGGACCGGTCAGCACGCCAAGCAGGCGATCACCGGGATGGTCGGTTTCCGCAACGCGGTGGGCTCGGCGGAGCTGACCGACTGGTGGGACAACGGCGGCAGCGCGATCGCCTTCGGCCGGGGCGGCAAGGGGTTCGTCGCCCTCAACAACGGTGACGGGGAGCTGAAGCAGACCTTCGCCACCTCGCTGCCCGCCGGCACCTACTGCAACGTCGTGGCGGCCGCGCCGTCCGCGTGCGACGGCCACACCGTCACCGTGGGGGACGACGGCAAGGCCCGGCTCACGGTCCCCGCCAAGGGAGCGGTGGCGCTGCACCGCACGCGCTGACCCGCACTCCCGCATCCGCCGGGCGGACCTGCCGCTCCCGGCGGATGCGGGCCGCCCGCCGCCCGGCCACGCGCTCAAGCGGGCCGGGTCGCCAGCTCCAGCGCCTGAAGGACCGAGTAGTAGCCCCGCCCCGCCGTCGCATGGTCCATCCCGACCTCGCACATCCGGTTCGCCGACAGATGCGCATCGAAGTGCCGGGCGGTCACCTCGGCCGCCTCCTTCGCGGTGGCCGACTCGGTCAGCTCCCGGTGCAGCATCCCGCGGTCCCCGGCGAACGCACAGCAGCCCACGTCGTCCGGCACCACGACCTCCCGCGCACACGCCTCGGCCACCCGGCGCAGCTGCGAAGCGTCGCCCAAGTGCTGCATGGCGCAGGTCGGATGGAGCACCGCCGAGCTGACTTCGCGCACCGTCTCCAGACGGGGCAGCAGCTCCTCGGCGGCCCAGACGACCGAGTCGACGACGGTCAGCTCCTCGTGCAGCGCGCGGTTACCGGGCGTCAGATACGGCACGACCTCATGGGCGAGGCCCAGCGTGCACGAGGAGGCGTCCACCACCACGGGCAGCCGCCCGCCCGCGGTCCACCCCCAGGCCGCCTCGACGATGCGGTTGGCCATCACCTCGGTGCCGCGCCGGTACCCCTTGGAGTGCCAGATCGTGGCGCAGCAGGTCCCGGCCACGTCCGGCGGGATCCACACCGGCCGGCCCGCCCGCCGCGACACCGCCACCACCGCCTCGGGCAGCGACAGCCCGGGGAACCCGGCGGGCGGCCCGAAGATCCGGTTCACACAGGCCGGGTAGTAGACCGCGGCCGCGCCCACCCGCCGGCTCGCGGGCCGCGTACGGGGCGCCGCGCCGGGCATGTGCGGCAGCCACTCGGGCACCAGGCCGGGGGGTACGGCCTTACGGGCGGCGCCGGTCACCGGCCGCAGCAGCCGGTCGCCGATCCGGTCGGCGGCGGCCACCGCCAGCCGCGCCGCCCGCTCGACGGCCTTGAACCGCCGGGCGGACAGCGCGGCGATCCGCTCCTCGCGCGCAGTGTGCCGCAGGTGCCGGAAGTCCTTCATCAGCGCGCCGGTGTCGATCCCCACCGGGCAGGCCAGTTGGCAGACCGAGTCGCCGGCGCAGGTGTCCACCGCGTCATAGCCGTAGGCGTCCAGCAGCGCGGTGGTGACGGGGGAGCCGGCCGGCTGGCGCAGCATCTCGCGGCGCAGCACGATCCGCTGGCGGGGTGTGGTGGTCAGGTCCCCGCTGGGGCAGGCCGGTTCGCAGAAGCCGCATTCGATGCACGGGTCGGCGCGGGCCTCGACCCGGGGGAGGGTCTTCAGCCCGCGCAGATGCGCCCGCGGGTCACGGTCGAGCAGGACACGGGGTGCCAGGATGCCGTGCGGGTCCACGGTCTCCTTGATCCGCCACATCAACTCCGTTGCCCGCGGGCCCCATTCGAGCGCCAGGAACGGCGCGATGTTCCGGCCGGTGGCGTGCTCGGCCTTCAGGGAGCCGTCAAAGCGCTCGACGGTCAGCCGGCAGAACTCGTCCATGAACGCGGCGTAGCGCGCCACGTCGGCCGGCTCCGCTGCGTCGAAGGCGAGCAGGAAGTGCAGATTGCCGTGTGCGGCGTGGCCCGCCACGGCCGCGTCGAAGCCGTGCCGGGACTGGAGTTCCAGCAGGGCCGTACCGGCCTCGGCGAGCCGGGCCGGCGGCACCGCGAAGTCCTCGGTGATCAGTGTCGTCCCGGGCGGCCGGGAGCCGCCCACCGCCGTCACGAACGCCTTGCGGGCCTTCCAGTAGCCGCCGATCGCCGCCGCGTCCCGGGTGAAGGCATTGGTGACGGACGGGACCGGCGCGACCAGCTCCAGTTCCGTCAGCACCCGCGCCGCGGCCCGCTCGTACGCCTCCTGGCCCGCTTCGTCGGGCGCCCGGAACTCCACCAGCAGTGCGGTGGTCTCCTTGGGCAGCGCCGCCCAGTCGGCGGGCACCCCGGCCACCCGCACCGAGGCGCGCAGCGTGTTGCCGTCCATCAGCTCCACGGCCCGTGCGCCCGCCGCGTTGAACCGCGGTACGGCCGCGGCCGCGGCACCGAGCGTCGGGAAGAACAGCAGCGCACTGGAGGTGTACCGGTCCAGCGGCAGGGTGTCGAAGACGGTCTCGGCCAGGAAACCGAGGGTGCCCTCGGAGCCGACGATCAGGCCGCGCAGGATCTCCACGGGGGTCGTGCCGTCGAGGAAGGCGTCCAGGCGGTAGCCGTTGGTGTTCTTGATCTCGTACTTGGCGCGGATCCTGGCCACCAGTTCCGGATCCGCCTCGATCTCCGCCTTCAGCGCCAGCAGGCCCGCGCACAGCGCCGGTTCGGCATGCGCCAGCTCCGTATCGGCGTCCGGTTCCGCGGTGTCGACGATCGTGCCCGAGGGCAGCACGAGGGTGGCCGAGGCCAGCGTCCGGTAGGAGTTACGGGTGGTGCCGGCCGTCATCCCGGAGGCGTTGTTGGCGACCACGCCGCCCAGCGTGCAGGCGACCGCGCTGGCCGGATCGGGCCCGAGCAGCCGGCCGTACCGGGCCAGGGTGGTGTTGGCGCGCAGCACGGTGGTGCCCGGCCGGATGCGGGCGCGGGCCCCGCCGTCGAGCACCTCGATGCCGGTCCAGTGCCGGCGTACGTCGACGAGGATGTCCTCGCCCTGCGCCTGCCCGTTGAGCGAGGTCCCGGCGGCCCGGAAGACGACCTTGCGGCCCTTGCCGTGCGCGTAGGAGAAGACCGCGGAGATGTCGTCGAGGTCCTCGGCCACCACCACGACCTGCGGTACGAAGCGGTACGGGCTGGCGTCGGAGGCATAGCGGACCAGGTCGGAGAGGGAATGCAGCACCTTGTCCGGACCGAGCAGCGCGATCAGGTCACCGCGCAGCGGCTCGGGGGTGCCGGCCGCCCGCGGGCCGGCCACCCGGTCAGGGGCCGGGCCGCCGGGGGCGGTGGGCCGCAGGGTCTGGGGGTCCGGCTCCAGCAGGGGCATGGCGGCACTCCTCCGGTTGACTGGGTGTCAGGGCCGGCCCCGATGAACGGGCGTGCACCACCGGCCCACCGGACCGGCCCTGGCTCAATGCGCGGCCCCCGGCCCGTCGACCAGGGTGGACAGCAGTCCGCCGAGCACCTCGCGCTGCTCGGCGGTGAGCGGTGCCAGGATCTCCTCCGCCGCGGCCCGCCGCGCACTGCGCAACGCCCGCAGAGTGGAACGGCCGGTGTCGGTCAGCTCGATCCGGATCACCCGCCGGTTGGCCGGATCGGGTACCCGGCGCACCGCGCCACGGTCCTCCAGCGCGTCCACCAGCGTGGTCACCGCGCGTGGGACGACCTCCAGCCGCTCGGCGAGGTCGGCCATCCGTGGCGGGGTGTCGCCGTAGTGGCCGACGATCCGCAGCAGCCGGGACTGTGCGGGGGTGAAGGAGAGGTCCAGGTGCTCCAGATGGTGCTTCTGGGCGCGGTGCATCCGGCGGGTCAGCCGTACCAGCTGCTCGGCGAGGTTGGTGGTGCTGACCGTCGGCTCGGGGGAGGGCATACCGCGAGGATAGCGGAAAGCAGGATCTTGTTCATTGTGAGCTTAGGTAACAATGGGCTAAGCTCCGCGATGCTGGTGCGCCTGTGCGCACCCACCTGTCTTCCGCACCCCCTCGAAGGAGCCCATGCGCAGCGACGAACCCCAGTGGACCCCACCGCCCAAGGACCCGGAGAAGCCGGTCCCGGTGCGGCGGATCCTCGCGCTCTTCCGCCCCTACCGCGCCCGGCTCGCCCTCGTCGGCCTGCTCGTCGGCGCCTCCTCGCTGGTCTCGGTCGCCTCCCCGTTCCTCCTCCGCGAGATCCTGGACGTGGCGATCCCCGGCCGGCGCACCGGACTGCTCACCCTGCTCGCCCTCGGCATGATCGTCACCGCCGTCACCACCAGCGTGTTCGGTGTGCTCCAGACCCTGCTGTCCACCACCGTCGGCCAGCGGGTGATGCACGATCTGCGCACCGCGGTCTACGCCAAGCTCCAGCGGATGCCGCTGGCCTTCTTCACCCGCACCCGGACCGGCGAGGTCCAGTCCCGGATCGCCAATGACATCGGCGGGATGCAGGCGACGGTCACCTCCACCGCCACCTCCCTGGTCTCCAACCTGACCTCCGTCCTCGCCACCGTCTGCGCCATGCTCGCGCTGGACTGGCGGCTGACCGTCGTCTCGCTGCTGCTGCTTCCGCTCTTCGTCTGGATCAGCCGCCGGGTCGGCAACGAACGCAAGAAGATCACCACCCAGCGGCAGAAGCAGATGGCCGCCATGTCCGCGATGGTCACCGAGTCCCTCTCGGTCAGCGGCATCCTGCTCGGCCGCACGATGGGCCGCGCCGACTCCCTCACCCGGACCTTCGCCGGTGAATCCGAGCGCCTGGTCGACCTGGAGGTCCGCGCCAACATGGCCGGCCGCTGGCGGATGGCCACCATCGGGATCGTCATGGCCGCCATGCCCGCGCTGATCTACTGGGCGGCCGGCCTGGTCCTCCAGTTCGGCGGCCCGGTCTTCTCCCTCGGTACCTTGGTCGCCTTCGTCTCGCTCCAGCAGGGCCTGCTGCGTCCCACCGTCTCCCTGCTCTCGACCGGCGTCCAAATACAGACCTCACTCGCGCTCTTCCAGCGCATCTTCGAGTACCTCGATCTGCCGGTCGCCATCACCGAGCCTGCCGAGCCGGTCCGTATCCCGGCCCCCCGGGGCGAAGTCCGCTTCGAGAACGTGACGTTCCGCTACGACCCCGAGGCCGCCGCCACCCTCGACGGCATCGAACTGACCGTCCCCGCCGGCGGCAGCCTCGCCATCGTCGGCCCCACCGGCAGCGGCAAGAGCACCCTGAGCTATCTCGTGCCGCGGCTCTACGACGTGACCGGGGGCCGGGTCACCCTCGACGGCGCGGACGTCCGCGACCTCGACTTCGACACCCTCGCGCGCTCGGTCGGCGTGGTCTCCCAGGAGACCTACCTCTTCCACGCCTCGGTCGCCGACAACCTCCGCTTCGCCAAACCGGACGCCACCGACGAGGAGATCGAACGCGCCGCCCGGGCCGCCCAGATCCACGACCACATCGCCGCCCTTCCCGACGGCTATGACACCCTCGTCGGCGAGCGCGGCTACCGCTTCTCCGGTGGCGAGAAACAGCGTCTCGCGATCGCCCGCACCATCCTGCGCGACCCGCCGGTCCTCGTCCTGGACGAGGCGACCAGTGCTCTGGACACCCGCACCGAACACGCCGTGCAGCAGGCCATCGACGAGCTGTCCGCGGGCCGCACCACCCTCACCATCGCGCACCGCCTGTCCACGGTCCGCGACGCCGACCAGATCGTCGTGCTGGACGCCGGCCGGATCGCCGAGCGCGGCACCCATGACGAGCTGCTCGCCGCCGACGGGCGTTATGCGGCGCTGGTACGGCGTGACGCATACCTCACCCCGGTCGCCGATCAGGTGATGACCCCGTAAGTGACCCACGGGTAAGGTCGGAGGCGCGGCGGCCAGTTCATTGGTCGGGGTGGCCGCCGCACTCATTCGTCGGCTGCCCGCCGCCCCGGCGCTGGCCGGTGGCGGCGTCCCGCTGCGGGGCACCGTACGGACGGGCCGGTCGCCTCGCCCCCGCGGGACGGGCGGCGACTCTCAATCCTGGTCCGCACCGTCTCCCGTGTGGGGGAGCAGCGGGAACAGCCGCGTGATCAGGGCCACCGGCAGCGCGCCGTCCGGCCGGGCCAGGGGCCGCTGTTCGCGGTCCTGGTAGGGCGCGAGCGCCCGCCGGATCACGTCTGCGACCCGGCTCATCTCCTCGGGTGTCAGGTAGGCGACGGCGCTGAAGGCTTCGTCCTGGCGCCATGCGGACGGCGCCTCCTCCCGCTGGGTCAGCCATCGCTGCCAGCTCTCGTCCTCCAGCCCTCGGGCCAAGTCACCGAACTGCTCCGCCATGGGCCGGTCGGCGGCGGGGGTGTGCTGCCGCAGCCGCCAGGGGCGTGCGCGGCCCCCACGGTGCGGGGCCTCTTCGACGTATCCGTGCCGCGCGAGCTGCCGCAGGTGAAACGAGCAGAGACCGGAGCTGTGGCCCAGCCGCGCGGCGGCTTCGGTCGCCGTGACGGTGCCGACTTCGGCGAGCAACTCCAGCAGAGCCGTGCGGACTTCGTGCTCGCGCAAGGCGCCGTCGGTACCGGCTGTCTGCTCGTCCGGGGCGTTGAGGTCATCTTCAGTCACTTTGCAAAGTCTGCTACTTTGCAAAGGAGTTGGCAAGCGACGGTCCTTCGGCAGTCCTTGCTGCCGGTATTCAGCCGCGGTGACCTCCGCGGCATCTGTGGCGTGCGCAAAAGGGGAGACAGTCATGCCTGTTCGTCACGAGCGGTCCCGTCCCGTCGACCGGCGGGCGCGGGTGCAGGGCCGTCCCGTCGACTCGTATCCGGCGCTGCCGGCGGAGGCGGAACGGGGGGCGGAGCGCCGGGTCACGGTGGTGGGGGAGGAGGTGCTGAGCCGTCGGTGCCGGGAGGTGACCGCGTTCGGAACCCCGGAGCTGTCGGCGTTGATCGACGACATGTTCCGGACCATGTATGTGGCCGACGGCGCGGGCCTGGCGGCCAATCAAGTCGGCGTCGATCTGCGGCTGTTCGTGTATGACTGCCCGGACGACGACGGGATCCGTCATGTCGGCCACCTCATCAACCCGGTGCTGGAGCTGCCCGGTCCGGGCAGTCGCCGGCTCCTTGACGACTTCGAGGGCTGTCTGTCCGTGCCCGGTGCCACCATGGCGGTTCCCCGCACCGACCGCGCTGTCGTCCGCGGCTTCGACAAGGACGGCAGCCCTCTCACCATCGAGGGGACGGGCTACTTCGCCCGGTGCCTCCAGCACGAAACCGATCACCTCAACGGCCAGACCTACCTTGACCGCCTCGCCAAGCGGGACCGCAAGGACGCCTTGCGGCAGATGGAGGACCGTCGCGCGGACGTCTTCGCCCGGCGCGCGCTCAAGGCCGCCGATCTGGACCGGTGAGCCGCGGTGGTTCCGGGCGCCGCGACGGCTATCCGGCGGCCGGCCGGTCGATGAGGGCGTGGGTCAGCTGCATCAGGCGCTCCCTGGCGTCGAGGTCATAGCTCTGAGCGTGTGCCCGGGTGTCGGTGAACTGGTCGAAGTAGCGGCCCGTGGTGGTGGCGAGTTCCGGATCGAGCAGCAGCCGGACGGTCGGGCGCACCCCCTCCTCGATGCCGGTGACCGGAGTCAGCCCGTAGGCGCGCACTCCGTCGGTGTCCATCAGGTGGGCCGGATGCAGCGTGTTGACCGTGACGCCGGTGTCCGCGAGCTCGGCGGCCAGGTGGAAGGTCGCCATGATCAGCGCGAGCTTGCTCCGGCAGTAGGCGCGCAGCCCCTCGTAGTCCCGCTCCAGCATGAGGTTGTCGAAGTCGAGGGCCTCCTGCCCGATCGAGGCCACGTTGACCACGCGGGCCGGCGCCGACGCGGTCAGCAGCGGCAGCAGCGCACGGGTGAGGGCGTACGGGGCGAGGTGGTTCACGGCGAACCGCAGCTCATGGCCCTGCCGGCTCACCTCGCGCCGGAGCGGCTCGGTGCCGCCGCCCGCGACGGCGTTGTTGATCACGCCGTCGAGCCGGGGTTCCGCCGCCCGGATCCGGTCGGCCATCGCATACACCTGGTCGAGGTCGGCCAGATCCGCGAGGTAGGTACGGACGGTGGCGTCGGGGGCGGCGGCGCGCACATCGGCCGCCACCTTCCCGAGCCGGGCAGGGTCGCGGCCGTGCAGCAGGACGGTGCCCCCGTGGGCGGCGAGTTCGAGGGCCAGGCCGCGGCCCATGCCCTGGGTGGCGCCGGTGATCAAGGTGGTACGTCGCGTCATGGCAACCAGCCTGCGGGCAGGGCGCGATGACCGACAGTGTGTGCTGAACCTGGTGTCGCCACCACCAGTAAACCCACCCGCCACTATTCAACTTTGACTAGACTGCCGGTCATGAGCGAGAAAACCATTCCGATGCTGCCGTGCCGGACCCTCCAGCCCGTTCTCGACTTCTACACCGTCCTCGGGTTCGAGGTGACCTTCCAGCAGAAGAGCCCCAATCCGTACGCGGTCGTGGCGCGCGGCGGCATCCAGCTCCACTTCTTCGGGATGAAGCGGTACGACCCCGCGGAGTCCTACAGCACCTGCTGCATCCGAACCGATGACATCGACGGGCTGTACGAGGACTTCCGGACCGGGCTCAAGGCGGCGTACGGCAGGATCCCGGCCCGCGGGCTGCCGCGCATCGGGCCGCTGAAGGACACCTCGCACGGCGTACGGCAGTTCCTCATGACCGATCCGGGCGGCAACTGCCTGCGCATCGGGCAGCAGACCAGCCGGGAACACCACCACCGGCCCGCACCCGAGGAGACCTTTTCCCGGGCCCTGCACCACGCGGCCCTCCTCGCGGACTCGAAGGACGACCCGGCGGGCGCCGCGAAGACCATCGACCGGGTGCTGCGTATGACGGACGAGCGGCCCACGCCCGTGCAGCTGCTCCGCCTTCTCGTACTCCGTGCGGAGGTCGCCGGGCGCCTCGGTGACGATGCGACCGCGGCGTCCTTCCTCGCCGAGGCCGCCGCGGTCCACCTCACCGCACAGGAGCGGGAGTCGGCACCCGACGACCTCGAACGTCTTGCGGAGTTGCGGGGGTAGGGGCCGGTGCCGCCGCTCCGCCGGAACCCCGGATGTCGGGTGCTCCGGAACCGGTCCTTCGGTGATTCATCGCCGGTACGGTGGACGTCCGCCACGGGCCCGAGGCCCGTCTCTTCGGATTGCGAGAAGTCCGATGAACCAGATTGCAGCCGACACTTATCTGGCCGCGGCGGTGGTGGTGCACCACGCCCGTGTGCTGATCGTCCGCCGTAGTTACCGCGAGCGTTTTCTGCCCGGCGCCTGGGGGGTGCCGTGCGGGAAGCTCGATCGTGGGGAGTCCGCCGAGAGCGGTGCCCTACGGGAGTTGAAGGAAGAGACCGGGCTGCTCGGCACCATCGTCGCGCACACCGGATCGACCAGCTTCCTGAGCGACTACCAGGGCCGCCGCGTCCACAACCATCAGGAGAACTTCGTCGTCCGTCCGCTGACGCTGGATGTCGTTCTGCCCAGCCCGGACCAGGTCTACCGCTGGGTCCGTCCCGACGAGCTGGCCGGGGCCGGGGTGGACGCCTACAACCTCACGGTGATCCGGCAGGCGCTCGGCGGCCGGCTGGACGCCGCCGGGCTGCGTGCCATGACGGCCCGCTTCGGGCACCCTGGCCCGCCCCCTTTCAATAGCCCAAAGACGCTGCCAGCGCGTCGAGTTCAGCAAGGTAGACGGCCGGCGGCAGCGGAGTCTTGGGCGGCGGATCCGCGCGCCCGGCGCCGCCGGAGCTGATCTCGTCGCCGGTCCGGCCGGCCCGGTCGGGGCTGCTGGGCCGGTCGGTGGGGCCGGTCCGGTCGGTCTGGTCCGTGCTGCCGGTCCGGTCGGTGCTGCCGGACCGGCCTGTGCCGCCGCTCCGGCCCGGCTCACTGCCGCCGGTCCTGACGGAGCCGCTGCCCCCGACGCGGCCGCGGCTCCTGACATAGACATCGGTCACCGACCGCTGGGGTGCGGTCTCCAGGAACAGCGTCACCGTCGGCTCCTCGCTCACCACCCGGTGCAGCGTACGGGCGGCCAGGCCATAGCTCCGCCCGGCGCCGTACTGCTCGGTGTGCAGCAGCCGCAGCCGTGCGTCGCCGACCCGCCGCAGTCGCCAGGCCCCGCCGGGGCCGTCGATGGTCTCCCGGTAGGCGACCGCGGGCACCCCGTCCGCGGCCGGCTCGTAGCACTCCATCCGCACCCGGCCGCGGACCACCGCCGAGGCGATCGCACAGCGGTGATTGTGGATGTCCTCGGAGACGGCGCCGGCCGCGCCGTGCCAGAAATGGACCCGCAGCATGAAGCGGGGGGCTCCGGGCAGCAGCAACAGCTTGTCGAAGCCCAGCACGTGGCGGTACGACAGCCGGACGCACTCCGCGAGCTCCAGATCGCCGACGGATAATCGGCGCACCAGCGGACCGAGCGTGCCGGGGTGCGCCAGCCGGGCGGTCACCTGCCGCGCCGACTCGGGCGACGGCGGCTCCGGCCCCACGCCCAGCCCTTCCACCAGCAGCCGCCGGGCCTCCTCGATCTGCATCTCCGCCTCCCCTTCACCGACCCCCTGGCCCGCACCGATCCCTTGCTTCGCGCCGCCCCCTTGGCCCGCACCGATCCCTTGGTCCGCACCGATCCCTTGGTCCGCACCGGGTCCGCCTCGCTCCCGCCCCCCGGCCCGCACCGGCCTCCGGCAACGAACGTGTCTCCTGGCCCGCACCCGCCTCCTGGCCCCGCACCCGCCTCCTGAACCGAACCGGCCCAGGAGATCCCCCCGCGCGGAACCCGGCCCGGTCCGCCTCACGGCCGGTAGACCATCAAGGCGTACCGCCGCAGCACCGACAGGCCCTGATACGCCATCCAGACCGGGTGGCCCATGGGCCCGTCGTCCCACCGCCACACCCCGCCCTGCTGCATACCGTGCACCCGCGCCACGGCAGCGGTCAGCTGCGCTTCCCACACCGGCAGCCCCACCTCCTCGGCCGCCACCTGCCGGGCGCCGTCCGTCATCAGCGCACGGGCCACCCACGCGGCCGCGAAGTGCCGTACGGACAGCAGCTCCTGATGCAGCGGATCCTCCTGGACCGGCCGCCGTACCTCCTCCTGGCAGTTGAGCAGATCGGACGCGCCGCCCCCTGGCGCCGCGGGGCCGGCCAGCAGCCAGCGCAACCCCTCCTCGCGTACGGCACGCTGCCGTTCGTCCTCGCCCAGGACCCGGGCGGCCCGGTCCAGCGTCACCACCGCCCGCGCGGTGTGCACCGCGGACGGCGCCGGATTGCCGTGGCCGGTGGCCAGCGCCGCGCCCCAGCAGCGGTGATGGCCGCGCGCCGGATCGGCCGTGGCGCCATTGACCAGCACCTCCCGCAGTCCGTCCAGCGCGGTGGCCCCGGGCGCCGCCCGCAGCAGCCCGCGCAGCACATTGGTGACCACGTAGGTGTTCGCCAGCCCCGACGCATCGTGGTCCGGGTCCCACAGCACCTCGCAGGAGCGTATTTCGGCCTCCAGCAGCCGTGGATCGGCACCGGCCCGCGCCAACGCACCCAGCACGATCGCGGACACCTCGGGGCGCGCCCCGGTGCCCTGGGACCGCGCGGCCCACCCGCCACCGGGAAGCCGCAGCCGCCACAGCGTCTCGGCCACCTCACCGGCCCGTATTCGGCCGTCGTACGGCGCGATGTCGAGCAGCAGATGGAGCCCGTACGCGGTGCCGAACGCCGTCGGATGCACCGGCGGTTCGCTCTCCGCGAGGGAGTGCGGCCAGCCGGTGAGCGGTCCGCGGCCGGGCACCTCGATCACCGTGAGGCCGCGCCGCAGCGCCTGGTACGTGCCGTCCGCCAGCTCGGGCAGCGACCCGGCGGGCGCCGGCACGGGGGCGGGCGGTGGTGCGGCGGAGGCGGCCGCGGCGCGGGCCCGCAGCAGGGCCGCCGCCAGCCACACCACGGCGCCGACACCGGCCCCGGCGGTCGCCGCCACGCAGTAGCGCGCGGCCTCACCCGCGAGATTCTGCGGCAGGATCCCCAACAGCGCCTGGAACACGGCGAATGCGGCGGCCGGCACGCCCAGCCGCCCCAGCCACGGCAGCAGCCGGGACGGCGCCAGGGCCCTCGCGGCGGCGGCGGACGGCGGGCCGGGATCCGGCACCGGCGAGCGGTCGGCCGCACCGGAACGCCGTGGTGGTAAGTCCTGCCGCAGCACCATCTGCTGCTCCCTCCCCCCGGGCGCGCGCCCCCGCACCGCCTGTGCGAAGGGCATCCCGATCAGTGTAGGAATCCCCACTGACAGCGGGGTCGCACACCTGTCGCAGCCCATCCCGGCCGGTACGCCCGGCCCGTACACCCGCCCGGCCCGTCCGGCCAGGACTTCGGCCCCCGGCTCAAGGCCGCGGGGCCGAAAGGGCAGGTCCTTCCGATGTGAGGTCAGGCTGCGGCCATCGCGCACTGGCCGCGGTCGGCCTTCATCGGGCCGGCGGCGGTCGGGCGGACGTCGAAGTCGAACATGGCGGTGGGCACGTACAGCGAGCAGCAGGCGTTGGGGATGTCGACGATGCCGCTGATACGTCCCTCTATGGGGGAGGAGCCGAGCAGCAGGTATGCCTGCTCTCCGCTGTAGCCGAACTTCTTGAAGTACTCGACGGCGTTGAGGCAGGCCCGGCGGTAGGCCAGCGTCGCGTCCAGGTAGTAGTTGGTGTCCGTGTCGTGGTCGACGGAGACACCGATGAAGGTGAGGAACTCCGTGTACCTGGGCTCGACGTTGCCCGGGATGAAGACGGGGTTGGTGCTGATGCCGTACGTCTCCATGCCGCCCTTGATCAGATCGACGTGGAAGTCGATGAAGCCGCCCATCTCGATGGCGCCGCAGAAGGTGATCTCTCCGTCGCCCTGGCTGAAGTGGAGATCGCCGCCCGAGAGCTTGGCGTCCTTGACGTACACGGGGTAGTAGACCCGTGAACCGCGGGTGAAGTTCTTGATGTCGTGGTTTCCTCCGTTCTCGCGGGCCGGCACCGTGCGCGCGCCTTCCGCGGCGATGCGCGTGGCGAGGTCTCCGGTGGCCGTGCCGGCGAGCGCGTTGTTGCTGTCCGGCGGGACGGCGAGCGGCGGGACCCGGTTCGGGTCGGTGTCGATCAGTGCCTTCTCGCGGGTGTTCCAGCGGGCGAGCATCTCGGTGGACGGGGCCGTTCCGAACAGACCGGGGTGGGTGATCCCGGTGAAGCGGATGCCGGGGAGGTGGCGGGAGACCGCCTGCTGCCCGTGGAAGTCCCATATCGCCTTGTACGCGTCCGGGAAGTAGTCGGTCAGGAAGCCACCGCCGTTCGCCTTGGCGAAGATGCCGGTGTAGCCCCAGCCCTGGCCCGCCGCGTCCCCGGCCTGCTGAGGCACGGGGCCGAGGTCGAGTATGTCGACGACGAGCAGGTCGCCGGGTTCGGCGCCCTCCACGCCTATGGGGCCGCTGAGCATGTGAGGGATGGTCAGGTCGATGTCGCGTACGTCGTTGGCGGTGTCGTTGTTGCCCACCTGGCAGTCGGTCCAGTCGCGGCACTCCATGCGGAATTCCGCTCCCGGCTTCACCATGGCGACGGTCGGGACGTCCGGGTGCCACCTGTTGTGTCCGGGGACGTCCTGGTCACGCATCGACTTGCTCTGGTCCACATTGAAGAGAATTTCGGGCATGACAGTTCCTCATTTCCGATCCGGTCACGTTGCTGCGCCGACGCTTCCGGCCTCCGGGGCCGCCGGGGCCGGCTTCCGCGAATTCCGGGTGAGCGGCCACAGCGCGGCGAACACCACCACGCCGAAGACCGCGAGTGCGATGGCGGTTTCGGTGGGGTGTTTCCAGTAACCGGAGAGCAGCAGCGCCGCGGGAATCGCGCCGGTGACCCAGCCCTCGATGGCCGTGACATAGCCCGTATAGGTGGTAAGGCTGTCCCACTTGAGACCGAGCAGCAGGAAGAACAGGAACCACAGGAATGCCCAGTAGAGCCAGATGACACCGAAGGGATAGTCCTTCAGGACATGGAAGTTGACGAACGAGTATCCCAGGGCCGCGACTGACACGAACAACGAGTAGTAGCCGACGCCGGTGCTGTCGAGATCGGTGAGCAGTCCGATACCTACGTAGAGGTAGGTGAAGCCGAACAGATAAATGCCGGACACCGCAAGGATCTTGATGGGGTCACCAGCGGCGGCGATGATGAGGTAGGTCGGCGTCAGTACTTGCAATGCACCTACGAAGAGGTTGAACACCGCTGCTGCCCGGCCATCGACCTTTCCCAGCAACAGCATTCCGTTGATGAAGAGCACCGCACCGACAAAGAGCAGTCCCACGTTGCCCACGGGGACGCACCTCCTCAGTCCGCGTGGGGGACGGAATCGTTGAATCCCGCCTGTGACGTTCTGCCTGGTCGACCACCGCCCTCAGGGTCGCGGCAACCGCGAGAGCGCGGGATGCGGGCGCCTCGGCACCCTCTTGCCCGGCGGCACTTCGGAGACCACTGCCGGGGCCTCACGGGCCTGCTCCTCCCGGCGATGGAGGGCGGCGACCGCGGGCGAGGTCCGCGCAAGTCCGGGCGAGGAGTACACGCGTCGCCCGGCGGCTGCGCAGACAGGGCAGTCATGAGTCGTGGGCGCCGTCCCGATCGTCAGCTTCACGTCGAACGGTCCACAGCGGTTGCACAGGTATTCATAGGTTGCCATCAGCAGCCTCCGGACTCCGGTGGACGCCGGTCAACCCGACTGTGCGCGACGCCCCGACAGGCGTCCGCCACAGTTCACTTCCTCCCTTCCAGGAGACGTCCGGCAGATCCACGTGTCAACCCCGGAAGGCCGGGCCCGTCCCCGGTCAGAGTGCCCCGACGGCGAGCCCCGACGCCGCTGCCGTCACTCCCGCCGCGAGGCTCACCGCGGCGTACAGCAGGGACGTCCTCACCTGCCCTTTCTCGCACAGGTAAACCAGCTCGTAACTGAACGTGGAGAACGTCGTGTAGGCACCGCAGAATCCGGCGCCGAGGATGGTCACGACCTGCGCCGGCAGTCCGTGCCGTGCGCCCAGGCCCACCACCAGCCCCAGTACGAACGAGCCGGTGATGTTGACCAGCCAGATCCCGCGCGGGAACACACCCGGCCTCCGGTAGCGCACGTACTGGTCGAGTATGTAGCGCGCGACCGCCCCGGCCGCGGCCGCCGCGGCGACGGCGAGCAGGGTGATCACCGGACCCACCAGCCGTACCGGCGGGCGCGGCCGTGCCGGGCGGCCCTCCGTGCCCGCCTGGCCAGCGCCAGCCGCCCGAGCGCGAGGCCCAGCACGGTGGCGGCCAGGCCCGCGGCGAGACTGCCGAAGACGTTGACCGCCGCGGCGGTGTGGTGGCCGTGGGCCAGCAGGCGGTCGGTGTCGACCATCCAGGTCGAGAAGGTGGTGAACGCGCCGAGGAATCCGACGCCGGCGAACGCCCGCACGTACCGGGTCGGCGGCCAGATCTCGAGCACGTACACGAGCAGCAGCGCCAGCAGGAACGCTCCGGACACATTGACGACGAAGGCCGTCAGCGGGAACGTCCCCGCAGGTGTGGGAAAGGCCAGGCCCAGCACATAGCGGGCCGTCCCGCCGAGCAGGCCGCCCAGCGCGACCATCGCCAGGACACCCCGATGCAGACGGGCGCGGAACGGCTCGCGCCGTCCGGGCCCACCATCCGGCTCGGGCCCCCGAGTGCCTGCCGCAGGCCACATCGGAATAGCCGTATCCCTCGTCCACTGGCACAGCTCCTCCATTATCGCCGGGATTGCCGCGGCAATGCCCACGCGACTAAAATTTGATCACCGGCGCCGACCGACCGGTTCGAGGTGACCGACCGGTTTGCCGGAGCAATGGCCCCCACCGACGGAGGACGGCCATGGCAAAGATACTTGCGGTGCTCTATCCGGACCCCGTGGGCGGATATCCCCCCGATTACGCCCGCGATGCGATTCCCACCATCACCGGCTATCCGGGCGGTCAGACCGCGCCGACCCCACAAGCCATCGATTTCACCCCGGGACAGCTGCTCGGCTGCGTCTCGGGAGAGCTGGGACTGCGCCGCTTCCTGGAGGAGCGGGGCCACACCTTCGTCGTCACGTCCGACAAGGAGGGAGCGGACTCCACCCTCGACCGCGAGCTGCCCGACTCGGACGTGGTGATCTCACAGCCCTTCTGGCCCGCCTACCTGACCCCCGAGCGCATCGCCGCGTCCCCGCGCCTCAGACTCGCGATCACCGCCGGGATCGGGTCGGACCACGTCGACCTGCCGAGCGCCATCGAGCACGGCATGACGGTGGCGGAGGTGACGTACAGCAACAGCATCAGCGTGTCCGAGCACGCCGTCATGCAGATCCTGACCCTGGTGCGCAACTACCTGCCCTCCCATGACTGGGTGACCGCCAAGAAGGGCTGGAACATCGCGGACAGCGCGTCGCGCGCCTACGACCTCGAAGGCATGGACGTGGGCGTCCTCGGCGCCGGCCGGATCGGCCAGGCGGTGCTGCGCCGCCTCAAGCCGTTCGACGTCACCCTGCACTACTGCGATGTGCACCGGCTGCCCGAGGAGGTGGAGCGGGAGCTGGGGCTGACCTATCACCGCGACGTCCGCGCGCTGGCCTCCGCGATCGATGTGCTGTCGATCCACACCCCGCTGCATCCGCAGACGCAGAACCTCTTCGACGACGACCTGATCGGCGCCATGAAGCGCGGCTCGTACATCGTCAACACCGCACGCGCGCTGATCGTCAGCCGGGACGCCGTGGTGCGGGCCCTGAACAGCGGGCAGCTGGCCGGTTACGCCGGTGACGTCTGGTATCCGCAGCCGCCACCGCCCGACCACCCCTGGCGCACCATGCCGTACGAGGCGATGACCCCGCATGTGTCCGGCACGACGCTGTCGGCGCAGGCCCGCTACGCCGCCGGCACCCGGGAGATCCTGGAGAACTGGCTCGACGGTCGCCCGGTCCGCCCGGAGTACCTGATCGTCGACGGCGGCGGGCTCGCCGGGGCGGGCGCACACTCGTACACGGTCGCCGGATGACGAACGACGGCCCCGACGGCCCCGACGGCCACGACGGACCAGGGAAAACCGGAGAATTCCCGGAGTCCTTGAAAGATCCAGAATTCCAGGAGAAATTTGCCGCGGAAGATCCACCATCCCGCCTGTGAGCCGACTCACGCCGAAATTCCTGGACGGGCGCGAGGCACGGCCCTTAGCGTCCGTAATTAGATTGATTTTTCCTTATGCGAAGGCACCGGCGCCGCGCATACTGTTTCGCAAGAAAACCAAGGTGAACCCGCCGGGAAGGTGGATCAGTGAGCAGTATCGACGCCGTGTGGGTACGTGGCGTGAACGGCATCCAGATGCATCACGTGACCGACCTCCAGGACGCCGGCAGATTTCTGGGCAACGCCGCCATGGCGCTGCGGTCCGCACACGTGCGGACCGGCTCCGACCGGTACTCCAGCATCGCCGCCGAGCTCAAGAGCCTGGTGGCGCGGGTGCGGGAGCTGGAGGACGAGGCCCGGTCGAGCATGCACGACCTGCACTCCACCGACCCGGAGCGGTTCCTCCGTTGCCGGGACGGGCACGAGCCGTGGCCCGGTGAAATCCCGGCCGGCTTCATCCCCCGCCACACCTGCAAGGACGAGTGCCTCTACCACGACCGCGAGGTGCTGGAAGCGATCATGCAGTGCACGTGCGGCCGCCCGCCGTGCCAGGCGTGCGAGATCGGCGGAAAGCTCTGACGAGCACGAGCACGAGCACGAGCACGAGCACGGACGCGCACCGAGGGAGCCTCTGTATCAGGGGCTCCCTCCCCCGTGGGCGGGTGATCAGGGGCACAGCCCGTCGTCGGGCCGCGGGGACGGTCAGCCTGCCGGCGCGAATGCGGTGATGGCGTCGACGAGGTCGGCCGGGGCTTCCAGCGGGATCAGGTGACCGGTGTGGGGGACCACCACGAAGTCGGCTTGGGAGAGGTAGGGCACCAGGTTGTCGCGGAGCACGCCGACGGGCTCCACCTGGTCGTGTTCTCCGGCGACGACGAGAGCGGGCACGCTGACCATGCGCGTGTGCTCGGTGATGTCCTGCGCGATGCCGCGCCGCGGCCACTCGGTGCGGGCGGCGTCGGTGACGGTCCGCGAATCGGTCACGATCTGCGCCTTGACCGGAGCGGGCAGCTCGGTCGCGGTGAGGACGTGATCCCGTGCCCCGGCCACGGACTCGGCGGAGTCGTAGGCGTGCGACAGGGCTTCCTGGTACTCGGGAGTGACCTGTGCGGCGGGCTTCGCCGGGCCGGAGCCGACGAGAACGATGCCGCGCAAGCCGGCGGGCCGGGTGGCCGCGACCAGCTGTGCGACCTTGCCCCCCATCGAATGCCCCACCAGGACGTAGTCGGTGACCCCCGCATCCGCGAGCACGGCGAGCGTGTCGTCGGCGAGCTGACCGAGCGTATAGGGACCGGGCAGAGCGCTCGACCGGCTCCACCCGCGGAAGTCGACCGTGAGCACGTCACGGCCCGCCAGGCGGTCGACGACGAGGTCCCAGGTGCGGGCAGAACCGCCCCAATAGTGCAGGAACACCAGAGTCGGCCCGGTCCCCGGCCGATGGTCGTAAGCGGGCAGAAGCGTCTGCTGCGTCGTGTTCATGATGGCTCTTCCGGTCGATGCTCCAGGCGATTTCCCTGTGTATTCATTGAAACTTCTGCACTCGGACGGGGCATCGGCGTGACTGGTCGCCCGATGGTGAAAACTGGACACGTGAGCGTGATCCAGCAGATGACCTACCAGCCCGCAGGACGCCGCGCCGCCTCGGTCGAGACGATGACGTTCGGCCGCCTTCGCGAGCTGAACGACGGCGGCACGCAGCGCGCCGACTTCCACGTCCTTGCCGTCGTCGACGCCGGACCCGGATCGGTCACGGTCGATTTCCACCTCCACCCGCTCCAAGATCGGTCCGCGGTGTGGATTCCCCCCGGCGCGGTGCACCGGTGGGACGACATCGCCGAAGTGGCAGGGCACCTCGTGCTGTTCGTGCCGACCGCGCCGGTCACCCACACCACCCGAGAACTCGTCGCCTCCCCGGACCTGGCCGCGCACTGGAGCATCCCCGACGCCGACTGGCCCTTCGTCGACACGGCGCGCAGCCATCTCCTCCTCGAAGCATCCGCCCCACCCGGTGACTCCTCGACGGAGCTGCCCGAAATCCTGCTCTCCGCGCTCATCACCCGGCTGCACCCACCGCACGCCGAAGCACGGCTCACACATCCGGTGTTCCGGTTGTTCCGCTCCAGTGTCGAAGCGCACTTCCGGCAACACCATGACGCCGGCTACTACGCCCGTGCGCTGGGATACGCGCCCCGCACCCTCTCACGAGCGGTGCAGCAGGCCACCGGCCGCACCGCGAAGGCGTACATCGTCGAACGGATCACCCTGGAAGCCAAACGGCTCCTCGCACACGACCGCCTCACCGCCGCCCGCTGTGCCGACATACTCGGCTTCTCCGACGCATCCAACTTCTCGGTGTTCTTCCACAAGGCCACGGGCAAACGCCCGGGCGCGTGGCAGGCGACGGTGGCCGAGTGAGGAGGTGCCCACAAGGACACTCACCTCTGTGATCACGTGGCGTCACAGCCCCGTGATCACCGGAACTCCGCGCTCACCTCTCCGTATCGGTGCGCCACCGTGCCTACCCGCGCGACCTCTTACAAGGGAGTTCATACGGCGGGTGCTCGGCCCCTTCATCCCCCTGGACCATCCCCGCTTCCGCGGTACATGATCACCTGTCGGCTCATCCTGCCCAGCAGCCGGCCGAGGAGCAGAACCGGTAGCGGAGGAGGACCATGACCAACGCCGAGCACATAGCCGAGGAGCGGGCGCCCGGCGGCGCCCGCCCGCCGTCACGGCTGCGGCAGCTCGCCGCCGCCTCCATCGGCAACGCCGTTGAGTGGTACGACTGGTACGCGTACTCCTTCCTCGCGGTCTACTTCGCCGAGCAGGTCTTCCCGAAGGGCGCCGGCAACTCCCTGGTGCCGCTGCTCTCGACCTTCGCGGTCTTCGCGGTCGGCTTCTTCATGCGGCCGGTCGGCGGACTGCTGATGGGCGCGATCGCCGACCGCCGCGGCCGGCGGACCGCACTGACCCTCACCATCCTGCTGATGGGCGGCGGCAGCCTGCTGGTCGCGCTCACCCCCACCTATGCGGCCACCGGAGTCCTGGCCCCGCTCGTGCTGGTCCTCGCCCGCCTGGTCCAGGGCCTGTCGGTGGGCGGCGAGTTCGCGGCCTCCACGACCTTCCTCGTCGAATCGGCGGGGCCCGGCCGGCGCGGGCTGTTCTCCAGCTTCCAGTACGTGTCCACCACCGCCGGGCAGTTGCTGGCGTCCGGGACCGCGGCGCTGCTCGCGGCGCTGCTCACCGAGCAGCAGATGGGGCAGTGGGGCTGGCGGGTGGCGTTCCTCATCGGGGCGCTGCTGAGCCTGCTGGGACTGTGGATCCGGCGCGGCGCCCAGGAGACCCTTCGGGAGCTCCCCGACGCGCAGCAGGCGGCCGACCGTCCCGGCCTCTTCGAGGCGCTGCGCCGCCACCCCCGCCAGTCGCTGCTGATCTGCGGCATCACCGCGGGCGGCACCATCGCCTACTACACCTGGACCACGTACCTGCCCACCTACGCGCAGGTCAACGCGGGCTTCGACAAGGGGGATGCGCTCACCGTCGGAACCCTCTCACTCGCCTTCTTCGCCCTGCTCCAGCCGCTCGGCGGGATGCTCTCGGACCGCATCGGCCGCAAACCGCTGCTGCTCGGCTTCTCCCTGGGCTTCGCCGTCCTGGCCGTGCCGCTGCTGCACCTGGTCACCGACGCGTTCATCTCGCTGCTGCTGGTGCAGTGCGCGGGCATGGTGCTGCTCACCGGATACACCGCGGTCGCCGCGGCCGTGAACGCCGAGGTCTTCCCCGCGCGGGTGCGCGCCGCCGGCATCGGTTTCCCGTACTCGCTCACCGTCGCCCTCTTCGGCGGCACCGCTCCGTACGTCGGCACCTGGTTCAAGCAGGCCGGCCACGCCGATCTCTTCCCCTGGTACGTGGCCGCGCTGTGCCTGGTGTCGTTCCTCGTCTATCTGACGCTGCCGGAGACGGCCCGGCAGGAGCTGGACAAGTAGCCCGGCGGACACGAAGGCGCCGCCCGCCCCGGGACGGGGACGGGCGGCGCCTTGGGGGGTGAAGCCGGTCAGACGAGCCAACCCACGAAGTGCAGGATGTTGGCCAGCAGATTGGTGAGGATGTCCATGGGGATTCGTCTCCTTGAAGTTGCGGGACTCAACTCTCCGGACCAGCAAGGGATTTCGACCGGAGGCGCCATAACGGTCTGCAGCACGTCGCTCGCGCCCCGTCATCATGGCTCGTCGCTACGAGTCAATTGAAGGCCCGGCCTTTTCGATCATGTTTTCTGGCGAACGCTCGCCCGCATGTGTGCTTGTTCGCATCGTGTGGAGTCTTCGCGATGCCCCATATGACGCCCCTGCCGCCCTTCAAGAGGGCATGGCGGAGCTTGTGGAGGCATGGTGGTCGCGTTATGCGTGACCTTTCTCATTGCTGAAATGAGCCGGGCGGCATTCACCCGGAATTGACGTGCGATCAGAAGTCCCGGACGCCCGGGCAATGATGGACATATACCCGGAAGTGGGCTCACTGAACTCGCCGGTAGCAAAACGGTGTGTCAAGAGAATGGCCGCCGTACGCATCGAATTGACCCCAGCCGGGCGCCGTTGACCGGTGTCAACGCAATGGAATTCATCTTTCCGCTGGCCGTCGCACTCGGTTCATTTCTCTTCCTCGCAGCGGCCTTTGTCGCATTGTCCCCGACCGCCCGCGAGCGTGCCGCAGCCGCCTCCGTCGATTCGCTGCCCGAGCACTGAACTCCGCACCTCGTCAGACCTGTTGAGGAATTCATGCACATACGACAGACCCCGGACCGGTCCGGGCCCGCAGGGGAAGCCCAGCCGCCCGGGAACCGACGCCCCCGGCATGCGCTGCCCACGGTCGCCAAGTCCTGGAAATTCGCGACGGATTACCGCGTTCGCCTGATGCCCCGCTCGGTGCGCGCGAAGATCGTCGCGCTGCTCATGGTGCCCGTGGTGTCCCTGATCGCCCTCTGGGCATTCGCCACCCTCACCACCGCGCGGAATGTCTCCGGCCTCCAGCAGCTCAAGGACGTCAACGCCACCGTCGTCGCCCCGGTCGGGGATTTCGTCTCCGCCGTACAGGAAGAGCGCAGCGCCGCGGCCCGCGCCCTCGCTTCCCCCGATCCCGGACGCCAGCAGACGCTGCGGGAACGGCAGCGGGCCACCGACTCCACCGCGCTCGCCCTTCGAAACGGCATCGACGCCGGCAGTGCGGACGCGGAGACCACCGACGCCCGGCTGCCCGGCCGTATCGACCGGCTGCTGCACGACGCCGACGGCCTGGCCGCGCTGCGCGGACGCGTCGATGGCGACAAGCCCGACCGGGACCGTCTGGTCGCCGACTACACCGGCGTCATCGAGGACGGTTTCGCCACCGTCGGCGCGCTGACCGGCCTGGAGAAGACGCCGGTCTCCTCGGAGGCGCGCGTCGTCCTGGAACTCTCCCGGGCCCGCGAGGCGCTCGCCCATGAGGACGCGGTCCTCGGCGCCGCCCAGCTCTCCGGCCGGATGTCACCGGGGCAGTTCGACGCGTTCACCGGCGCGGTGCACACCCAGCGCGCACTGTTCACCGGCGCGGTCGACGATCTCGGGCCCCGGGACGCCGCGGCCTACCACCGGATCCTGGACGGCTCGGCCTACCGCGACCTGCGCGCCGCCGAGAACGCCGTACGGGACGCCGGCGCGGGCACCCGGGCCGCCACCGCCGTCCCCGCCGTGCGCTGGACCGATGTCAGCGACACCGTCCTGCACGATCTCCGCACCGCACAGCGGGCCGCGAGCACCGGGGCGGCCCAGGACGCCGACCCGCTGTCCGCCGGGACGCTCGGCGGACCCGGCATGGCCGTCGTCCTGGGTCTGGCCGGTGTCCTGCTCTCGCTCCTCATCTCGGTCAAGATCGGCCGTCGGCTGGTCGTCGAGCTGGAGCAGCTGCGCAACTCCGCGCTGCGGGTCGCCCGCCGGGATCTGCCCGCCTCCATGCGGCTGCTGCACGCGGGCAAGAAGGTGGACATGGACGCCGTCGCGCCGCTCGGCGACCGCGGCACCGGCCGCGACGAAGTGGGGCAGGTCGGCGAGGCCCTGGTGGCGGTGCACCGTGCCGCGCTCCAGGCGGCGGCCGGCCGCGCCGAGGCGCTCAGCGGTATCTCCGGTGTCTATGTGAGCCTCGCGCGGCGCAGCCAGCTGCTGCTGCACCGCCAGCTCGCCCTGCTGGACACCATGGAACGCCGCACCGAGGACCCGGTGGAACTGGAGGACCTCTTCCGGCTCGACCACCTCACCACCCGGATGCGGCGGCACGCGGAGAGCCTGATCATCCTCTCCGGCGCCGCGCCCGGCCGGGGCTGGCGCCATCCCGCCCCGCTGCTCGACGTGGTACGCGCGGCCGTCGCCGAGGTGGAGGACTTCCCGCGGGCCGAGGTGCACTCCGTCGTCGACGCCCGGCTGGCCGGCGGCGCGGTGGCCGGCCTCACCCATCTGCTGGCCGAACTCGTCGAGAACGCGGTGATGTTCTCGCCCCCGCAGACGAAGGTGCAGGTACGCGCCGAACGGGTCGGCCATCCACGACGACCTGGCGCTGTATCTGTTCGGCGCGCCGGGGCAGAACCGGTTCTGGTTCCTGTGGGACGAGCTGGCGCAGGGCGCGCTCGGCGCGGTGGTGCTCGCCGACACCCGGCGGCTCGCCGACAGCTTCGCGGCCGTCGACTACTTCGCGCACCGCAGCATCCCGTTCGTCGTCGCCGTCAACTGCTTCGACGGCGTCCGCGCCCACCGGGCGCAGGAGGTGGCACGGGCCCTGGACCTCGATCCGGCGACCCCGGTGCTGCTGTGCGACGCCCGGGAGCGCGCGTCCTGCAAGGAGGTGCTGATCGGGCTGGTCGAGCACGCGGCCTCGGCCTACGAGGCCAGGCTGCCCGCCAACTCCGGGACCCCGTAGGCCGGTTGCGGGTCCTCGGTCAGCAGTCCGCGGACGCCGACGGCCGCGGCCCGGCCCGCGCGGTTGGCGCCGATGGTGCTCGCCGACGGCCCGTAACCGACGAGATGGACCCGCGCGTCACGGAGCGTGCGGGTGCCGTCCATCCGGATGCCGCCGCCCGGCTCGCGCAGCCGCAGCGGGGCGAGATGGTCGAGGGCGGGGCGGAAGCCCGTCGCGTAGAGGATCGCGTCGGCTTCCGCCGTCCGCCCGTCGTCCCAGACCACACCCGTGGGCGTGAGGCGCTCGAAGAGCGGCAGCCGCTCCAGTACGCCGCTCTCCCGGCCCTGCCGGATCGCCTCGGTCATCGGCAGTCCGGTCACGCTCACCACGCTCCGGGGCGGCAGCCCCTGCCGGACCCGGTCCGCCACCAGGGCGACCGCGGCCCGGCCCTGCTCCTCGCCGAACGGCCCCGCGCGGAACACCGGCGGCCGACGGGTCACCCAGGTCGTGGCGGCCGCCACCGGAGCGATCTCCAGGAGCTGCTGCACGGCCGAGGTCCCGCCGCCGACCACCACCACGCGCGCCGCACGGAAGTCCTCCGGGCCCCGGTACTGCGCACTGTGCAGCTGCCGGCCGCGGAAGACCTCCTGCCCGGGGAACCGCGGCCAGAACGGCCGGTCCCAGGTCCCGGTCGCATTGATCAGCGCCCGTGCCGCATAGTTCCCCTCCGACGTCTCGATCAGCAGCCGCCCGCGCCCCAGGGCTCCGGCGGGTTCCGGCCAGGAGGGGTCCGCAGCGCCCTCGCGCACCGACAGCACGCTCACCGGCCGGTGCACCCGCAGCCCGAAGGTCCGCTCGTAGCTGTCGAAGTACCCGCCGATCACCTCGGACGACGGCCGCCGCGGATCCGCGCCGGTCAGCTCCAGGCCCGGCAGCGCATGCATCCCGTGCACCTTGTCGTACGTCAGCGTGGGCCACCGGAACTGCCAGGCGCCGCCCGGGCGGGGCGAGTGATCGAGCACCACGAAGTTCCGGTCGGGCCGATAGCCGATCCGCCGCAGATGAAAGGCGGCGGCCAGACCGGCCTGCCCGGCACCGACCACCACGACCTCGACCGCACGCACCCCGGTGTTGTTCATGCTTCTACTAACTGGGGGAGGGGGCCAGGTCTTCCCGCGGTGGATGGCGGCTTTTCCCGCCTTGCCGACCGGCTCTTCCCGCCCGGCGTCCGGCCGCCCGCGTGCACCGGACCGAGCGCCGTAAGCCACGACGGCGGGGCCCCGGCCATGACGGCCGGGCCGCTGGCCATGAGGGCCGGGCCCCTGGCCACGACGGCTAGGCCCCTGGCCATGACGGCCGGTCCCCTGGCCACGACGGCCGGGCCGCAGAGGCAACCCCGCGCCCCAGCGGCCCGGCCACCCTGCCCCGGCCGGCGTTCAGCGACCGCCGGCGATCAGCAGCGGCGCCCCGCCCGGCGCGGACGCCGGCCGGCCATTGGCCGCCGGTACGCCGGCCAGCGGATCAGGGCCCGCCGCCAGCAGCCCCCGGGCGGCCAGCTCCGGCCGTACGCCCTCCCCGAACCAGTACGCCTCCTCCAGATGCGGATAGCCGGAGAGCACGAAGTGCTCGATGCCCAGGGAGTGGTACTCCTCGATCCGGTCGGCCACCTCCGCATGGCTTCCGACCAGCGCGGTCCCCGCACCACCCCGCACCAGACCGACCCCCGCCCACAGATTGGGCGAGATCTCCAGCTTGTCGCGCGAGCCCCCGTGCAGCGCCAGCATCCGCTGCTGTCCCACCGACTCGCTCTTGCCCAGCGCCTGCTGTGCGGCCGCCACCGTCGCCGGATCGAGGTCGTCCAGCAGTCGGCCGGCGGTCGCCCAGGCATCCTTCGACGTGTCCCGCGAGATGGTGTGCAGCCGGATGCCGAACCGGACCGTCCGCCCCTCCTTCTCCGCCAGCCCGCGAATCCAGTCGATCTTCTGCCGGACCTCCTCGGGCGGCTCACCCCAGGTCAGGTACACATCCACATTCCGGGCGGCGACCGGCCCCGCCGCCGACGACGAGCCGCCGAAGAAGATCTGCGGCAGCGGGTCCGGCGGCAGCGCCGTCAGCCCGCCCGCCACCTGGTAGTGCTCGCCGTGGAAGTCGAACGGCCGGCCACCCCAGACGCCCCGTACGATCCGCAGGAACTCATCGGTACGCGCATACCGCCGGTCATGGTCGAGATGATCGCCGAACCGCCGCTGTTCGGTCGAGTCGCCGCCGGTCACCACATTCAGCAGCAGCCGCCCCCGCGAGATCCGCTGATAGGTCGCGGCCATCTGCGCCGCCAGCACCGGCGAGATCACCCCGGGCCGGAACGCGACCAGGAACTTCAGCCGCTCGGTGACCTGGGTGAGCGCCACCGTCGTCAGCCAGGCGTCCTCGCACCACGTACCCGTCGGTGTGAGCACCGCCTCGAACCCCAACTGCTCGGCCGCCTTGGCGATTTGGGCCAGATACTCGATGTCCGGGGCCCGTACCCCGCTCACCGGGGTGATGCGGTCCCGTCGAATCCCGCCGTCGGTATAGGCGTGCCGGTCGACGAGGGTCCGGCCGTCGCCGCCGGTCGGCAGAAACCAGTGCAGGTGTACGGACATCTCAGTGGCCCTTTCCATAGGTACGCGGCGCCGTGCCCGAGGGCGGCAGGTCACCGTCGAAACGGGGGTCGACGAACGCGCCGAAGCCGAAGGACAGGGGGATCGGCTTCAGCGCCGCGAACGTGCCGACGATCCGCTGCTCGGAGGCGACGGCCGCCTTGTCCACGTCCACCGCGACCGCCGTCCCCCGGGTGCGTTTGACGGCGTCCAGCGCCATCTTGTCCGGCAGCCCGGTCTCCTTCGCCCATGCCTTGGCCCAGGCAGCGGCGAGGGCGTCGGCCGGCTGAAGGTAGGTGAGCGTGACACCCTTCGGCGTCAGTCCGGCCTTCTTCTCGCGGCAAGGCCAGGAAAGGCCGCTACGCCAGAAGGTTCACCAAGCAACAAAGGCGACAGGGGTGAACAGTGGCCGCTATCAAGGACAGCAGCGCATCAGCAACGGCCGCCGCGGTGACACGTGGCCGAGGCCACCCGCACCAGGTCGATGTGACCACGCGTGGTGAGCAGGGCTGATGGAGACATGCCGCCGAACGTAGCGGCGCGCTCCGAGCGGGGTCAATCGTGGTCTCGGCTGATGGACCTTTGTTGCCGGAGCATGGAGACGGCATTGCGGACGACACCCACGGGGCTGCGGACGAGGGCGGGCCGGCCATACGAAAATGACGGCATGAGCACCGCATTCACCACCCGCACCCTTGACGTCACCACCGGCTCCACGGAAACCGTCGCCGACCTCACCGCCGACTGCGCCGCCTTCCTCCGCGAGGCAGCCGACGGCCGCGACGGCCTGCTGAACATCTTCGTGCCACACGCCACCGCCGGCATCGCCGTTCTGGAAACCGGCGCGGGCAGCGACGAAGACCTCCTGGCCGCCCTGCACGACCTCCTGCCCGCCGACAACCGCTGGCGCCACCGCCACGGCACCCCCGGCCACGGCCGCGACCACGTCCTCCCCGCCCTCGTCCCACCCCACGCGACCCTCCCCGTCGTAGCGGGCCGCCTGGCACTGGGGACGTGGCAGTCCGTCTGCCTGGTCGACACCAACGTCGACAACCCGAACCGGCAGGTCCGGCTGAGCTTCCTGGGGTGACCAAGATGTCCTGGGGCACGTCACCAGCGGACCGCTCGGTTCCACCGAAGTTGCCATATCCACCATCGTGAGGGCGCGTCCGGCGCAGCGATGTGCAGCGTTCCCTGTCCTCTTCGACGGTGAAAACGATCTCTCCCATTCGAGTCCGAAGGGTTCAGGCATACCGCCCGGGCGGGGTGGTATGCCGGTACCGTTGAGGCAGATGTCAGTACACGGGGGTCTGATATGCGCGTGCCTCTTGAGGCTGGGCTGGTGCGGATCTGGGACGGTGACGAGCCCGTGGGGGCCGGCTTTCTCGCCGGTCCCCGGCACTTGGTATCGGCTGCGCACGTGGTCGCCGGAGTTCTCGGGTTGTCCGCCGACGAGACCCCGCCCGAGGGGGCCTCGGTCAGTCTTGATTTCCCGTTGCTCGCCCCGGGCAGACGGCAGCTCGCGGACATCGTCGCCTGGCGGCCTCCCGTGCCGGAGGACGGGACGGACGTCGTCGGGCTGCGGTTGCGGGAGCCACCGCCCGCGGACGCCCGGCCGCTCGTCCTGAGCCGGCGGCACGGGGAGTTGGACGGTTCGCTGGTCATGGTGGGCTTTCCCCGTGGTCTGGAGCTCGGCACCTGGGTACACGGGCGCCAGGGCGGTCCCGTCGCCACGGGCTGGGTGGAGATCGAGAGCGACCCGGCACGGCAGGCCATGCTGGCCCCCGGCTTCTCCGGAGCCCCGGTGTGGAGCACCGACGCGGACGCTGCCGTGGGCATGGTCGGCTACCGGGTCACCGGCGCGGGCACGAAGATCGGTTACATGCTCCCGGTGGACATGCTGCTGGCGGCGTGGCCCGAGCTGGCCGAGGTGATCGAGCGGCGCGTCCCGTACCGGGCACTGCGCCCCTTCACCGAGCAGGACGCCGATCTTTACTACGGGCGCGAGGAGTTGGCCGGTCAGCTCGCCGACCGCATCCGCTCCGGAGTGCCGTTGATCAGCGTCATCGGCGGATCGGGTATCGGGAAGTCCTCGCTGTGGCACGCAGGCGTGGTGCCGCGGCTGCGCGCCACCGACTCCTCGGGCGCCATCCGGCTCACCCTGGCGTTACGCCCGTCCGACGCCGCCACCCCGCTGACCGCACTGGCCTTCGCCCTCGACCGGCTGATGCGTACCGACCTCACAGCGGCGGCCCGGCTGGAGTCGGTCGCCGCGACCGAGGGCCGGCTGGCCAGGGGGCAGCTGCCGGACATCGTGGCGGCCGTGCTGGAGCAGCACCATGCGGGCCAACTGGTCGTGTGCGTCGACCAGTTCGAGGAGGTCTTCGCGGCGTCGGGCAACGACCGCTCCGCGTTCGTCCGCGCTCTACTGCCCTGCTTGTCCTCCGGGTCCCGGCTGTGTGTGCTGGTGAACCTGCGTGACACCTTCCTGGGGACGGCGCTGGCCGACCGCGCCGCCGCCGACCTCGCCAGGACGTGGTTGCCGGTCACCGTGGGCGAGATGACCGAGGGCGAACTGCGCCGGGTCATGACCGGGCCGCTGGAGGGTGTCGGCACGGTCGCCTTCGCCGACGGGCTGGTCGAACGCATCCTGGACGACCTGAAACACACCCCGAATCCCCTGCCCCTGCTCGAATTCACGCTCGCCGAGCTGTGGGCGCGCCGACGGGCGGGACTGCTGACCCACGCGGCGTACGAGGAACTGGGCGGCATCTCAGAGGCACTCGCCCGCTACGCGGACCGGATCTGGGCCGGCATCGACCCGGAGAGCCGGAAGGTCGCCGACCGGCTCCTCATCCAGCTGGTCCGGCCCCTGCCCGACGGCGACCTCGCCGTACGCCGCACCGCGTTGCGTGACGACTGCGACGAGAACCAGTGGACCGTCGGGCAGCGCCTCGCCACGTCACGGCTCCTGGTGATGCACCGGATCGGCGGCGACCCGGGCGGCACCTCCGGTATCGAGCTGGCGCACGACTCGCTCCTGCTGCACTGGGGGCATCTGCGCGAACTCTGTGACGAGCACCGCGCGTTCCGCGTCTGGCAGGACGCCCTCCGGCAGCGCATGGCCACCTGGTCCGAGCAGGGACGCCCGGGCAGGCGGCTGCTCGCCGGCGCCGAGCTGAGGGACGCCCGCCGGTGGATGGGCACTCATGAGGCCCATCTCTCCGCCCAGGAGACCCACTACATCGTGGCCGGCCGGGTGCGCCGCTGGCGGGTGAACGGCGCTGTCTCCGCCGCCCTGGCCCTCGCGCTGGTGGCGGGGACGCTGATCTACCAGAACCGCAGCGAGCAGGTGGAGGCGTCCCTCGCGGGTACCTTGCGCACCAAGGCCGAGGAGCGGGCTTCCTACGACCCCTACGGCGCGATGCAGCTGGGCCTGCGCGCCTACCGCACGCACCCTGACAGCGGTCTGCCGGACGTCTTCGACGGACTGGGTCCCGTCGACCGGATAGTGCCCCACCTCGATGCGGCGACCACGGCACCGCGTGACGAATCCCCGACGTCGACACCGACCGCGCAGAAGATTCCGCCGTTGTCGTACGCCGACCAGATGGCACTCCAGGATCTGACCCCACTGGTGGCGGCCGGCGGCCGGACCCTGGTCACGCGCGCCCCGAAGGGCCAGATCGTCCCGTGGAGGGATTCCGGGCGCGGGCTGGTGGCTGAGCCCCTGGACGGGGTGCTGAAGGAGAAGGACCAGACCGACCATGCAGTGATCAGCCGCGACGGACGGTACATCGCGTTCCTTGACGAGCCCTTTCCGGACCTGGACGGGAAGCGGAGGGTGCCCGGCTCCTGCTCCGTGCCGGACATGACGAGCGCCACCAACAAGGTCTGCCTGGTTGTCTACGACACGGTCGGACACCGGGTCGTCCTCGGTACCGAGTTCGCCCCGCTGCCCCGGGTCGGCGTGGTCTCCATGAGCATCGACCCGACCAACCGGGTACTCGGGCTCGTACTGCCGGACAGCATGGATCCCATGACGGCCGCGGGCCGGCGCAACACCCTGTACCTCCTCGACCTGAAGACCGGCAAGCTTCTCCGCAAGTCCGTATTGCCGTGGCAGAGCGCGGTGTTCAACTTCTGGCTGGGGCCGGACGGCAAGTCCGCGATCCTGGGGGAGAGCGAGTCGGACGGGTCATCGATCCGTACCGCGATCACCCTGACCCGAGTGGGCGTGGAATCCGATCGAGTCACCCGCACCGCGCTGGCGGACCCGTCCCGGACGCAGAACTTCATCACGAGCCCGGACGGCCGGACCGTCGCTGCCGTACTCAAGGGCGCGCCCGGCGCCTCGGCCGAGCTGAGGGCCTGGAACATCGCCACCGGCGCGCAGACGGGGTACATTCCGCGCCTCGACCCGGCGGAGGCTGACGGGACGCTCGCGCTCAACTCCACCGGGACCGCCGCATGGTTCTCCCTCCCACCCGATGCCGACGCCATCAATGACGACGCCGACTTCGTCGCCAAGGCAAGGAGCCGCGTATCCATCCGGTCACTGGCCACGGGAAAAGGCGTGGGCCGCTACTCCTATCCGGGGGACTGGTCGACACTGATGCCGCTGGGTGACTCTCCCGATGGCCCGGTCCTGCTCGTGGACCACACGGCGCTGGGCGTGGTGTCGGCGGCCTCTGGCGGGCGAAGCCCGCTCCAGCGGGTGGCGGACGCGGCCGAGGCCGGCCCACGCGAAGCCGTCAGGAAGCCACCCGGGGCCGACCGCCTGTGCGCGCTCCTGGGCCCCCAGGTCAACGATGCGCACCACATCAAGGATGTGATCCCCTCCGGGGCGTACAACGGGTCCCTGTGCCCCTGAGCCGGGACTGCCTACGCAGCACGCACATCACTCATGGATGAGGAGTCACATGGCTGAGATCGCTCGCTGGTCGCTGGACAACGGCGGAGAGGTGCTGGTGGAGATCGCGGAGGATGGCCCCGAGATCAGCCCGGTGTCCCGCTCCCGGGACGTGGTCCGGTCCGCGGCGACCTCGCTGGAGTCCGCACTGAGCAGTGTGCGGGACGCCTCGTCCACGATCCTCGGCCAGTTCCGCGATGCTTCCGTGTGCCCGGACAAGATCGAGGTGGAGTTCGGGGTGCGCCTGAGCACCGAAGCCGGTGCCGTCATCGCCAAATCCAGCCTCGACGGCCACTTGACGGTCAAGCTCAGCTGGGAGGGCGGACGAGCCGCCCAGGATCTACCGCGGTAACGATCACTCCGCTGATCTGGGGTTTTTGCGCTGGTTGGCATGGAAGCGCGCTTTCTTCTGACGATTCCCGCAGGTGTTCATGTCACACCACTTGCGGGTGCGGCTCTGGCTGGTGTCGAAGAAGGCGGCTCGGCAGGTCGGTGAGGCACACAAGGCCAGTTTTCCGTCTCGTTCGCCTGCGATGATGCTGATCGCGTCGGCGGCGATCACGCCGAGGGCATCTTCCACGCAGGAAGCCGAGTTGAGCCGCCAGTGCCGCTTGCCCTCGGGCGTCAGGATCGCCGCGGCCCGGCCCTGAGCGCTGAAGTCATTGATGACTTGGACAGCAGATGCGGGGAGAGCGTCCTGGATCGCGGCTGCTCTCGCGGCGGCGTGAATCGCCTCCCTCAGTTCCCGGGCGAGGTCGAGCTGGGCAGTGGTGCAGGAGTCCACGGCGAGGCCGTTCACCGCCAGCCAGTCGGCGAGTCGGTGCGGCGTGGGAATGCGCTCCACGGCGTTGCCATGACGCTCCGACAGAGTCCCCGTGAAGCTGGTCGCCAGCACGGTGCCGAGGCGGAAGTCAGGGAATCCAGCGCGCATGGAACCACCTTAGGCGGTTGCAGGGTGGTTCGGGAAGCTGCTAGAACCGCCATAGCCGGTTCCGCGATGGCCAGGAGGTCTCATGCCCCGTCCCACCAGCGACGTGCACGCATTTGAAGCCCACGCAACGGACGCTGACCTCGACGATCTGCGCGCGCGACTGGCCGCGGCGCGGCTACCGGAGGCCGAGACGGTCCCTCGCGCCGCGCCCGGCCCTCGCCGATGGGACCAGGGCGTTCCGCTCGCCGACCTCGTCGATGTCGTGAACTACTGGCGCACCGGGTACAACTGGCGGCGGTTCGAAGAGCGCCTCAACCAGATCGGGCAGTTCCGCACCATCATTGATGATCTGGGAATCCACTTCCTGCACCGCCGCTCCACGCGCGCGGATGCCACGCCACTGATCTTGACGCACGGCTGGCCGGACAGCATCGCCCGGTTCATCGATGTAGTGGACGAGCTGGCGGATCCGAAAGATGCGGACGCGCCGGCGTTCCACGTCGTGGTCCCGTCGCTGCCGGGCTTCGGGTACAGCGACAAGCCGGCCACCACCGGGTGGGGAACCGAAAAGATCGCGGCCGCATGGGTGGAACTGATGGGACGGCTCGGATACAGCAAGTTCGCAGCCCACGGCGGCGACTGGGGAGGCAATATCACCACGGTTCTCGGTGGCAGGTTCCCGGCGCAGGTGCTCGGCATCCACACGACGTTCGCGGAGGGACCGCCCGGCCTGACGACGGACGGGCTGACGGCGGCCGAGCGCAAGTGGGCCGAGGACACCCGGGATTTCTGGCGCCACCGCGCGGCGTACGCGAAGCAGCAGGCGACCCGGCCGCAGACCATCGGCTACTCGCTCGTCGACTCACCGGTCGGGCTTCTCGCCTGGATCCTTGACAAGTTCGCCGAGTGGTCGGACACCGAGGACAGTCCGTTCGAGACGATCTCCAGAGACCGTGTTCTCGACGACGTCACCCTGTACTGGCTGACGCGGACCGGCGCATCGTCCGCCCGCATTTACTACGAGAGCCACAACTCGCTGGACCCCGAACTTCGGGTCGACGTCCCGTCAGCAATCACCATGTACCCGCGCGACGTCGAGAAGTGTCCGCGCCCCTGGGCACAGGAGCGCTACCGGCAGATCGTCCGATGGGGGTCGCCCGAAGCCGGGGGACATTTCCCGTCGCTGGAGGTTCCCGAGTATTTCGTCCAGGACCTGCAAGAGGGCCTCGCGGCAGTGCTGGCCGCCGGGTAGCCCTCCCGGCGTCGGTCAGCCCTGTTGCGGTGGTCTTTCCACGCCTGCCGGGGCCTTGAGTCCCGGCGCGAGCGGCAGCGGACCGTGACAGGGGATGACGGACTCGGGAAGACGGCGCCGGCGTGGCTCTCGATCATGCGATCAGGAGGTTCCGGCGTTCGGGGCGGGCTCTCAGGCGCCGCGGCGCACCCGGGCTGCCTTGCGGGCCTCGGCGAGCTTACGGGCCTCGGTGGCTCTGCGGGACTTGCCACCGGTGCGGGAGGCGTCCTTGCTGGTGCCCAGGCCGCGGAAGGGGGTATGGGTGTTCTTGGCCCGGTGGGCGGTGGGCCTGCCGTCGAGCGCGGTGCCGGAGGGGGCCTTGGCCCCGGTGATCCGGCTCAGCTCCGCCTCACCCGAGCGCACCTTGGTGGTCGTCGGCTCGATGCCGGCCGCTGCCATCAGGCGGCTCATCTCCCTGCGCTGGCCCGAGAGGACCAGTGTGACGACCCGGCCGGACTCACCGGCCCGGGCGGTGCGGCCCGCGCGGTGCACATAGTCCTTGGGGTCGGTGGGCGGGTCGACGTTGACCACCAGATCGAGGTCGTCGATGTGCAGGCCACGGGCCGCGACATTGGTCGCCACCAGGACGGTGATCTGGCCGCTCTTGAACTGCGCGAGGGTCCGGGTGCGCTGCGGCTGGGACTTACCGCTGTGCAGGGCCGCGGCGTCCACCCCGCTGGCCCGCAGGTGCCGGGTGAGCTGGTCGACCGCGTGCTTGGTGTCCAGGAACAGCAGTACGCGGCCGTCGCGGGCGGCGATCTCGGTGGTGACGGCATACCGGTCGGGGCCATGAACGACCAGCACATGGTGGTCCATGGTCGTGACCGCGCCCGCGGACGGGTCGACCGAGTGGACGACGGGGTCATGGAGGTAGCGCCGGACCAGGTGATCGACGTCGGGGTCCAGGGTGGCGGAGAACAGCATCCGCTGACCGTCGCGGTGCACCTGGTCGAGCACCTCCGTGACGTGCGGCAAGAAGCCCATGTCACACATCTGGTCAGCCTCGTCGAGGACGGTGATCCGCACCCGCCCCAGGCCACAGGCCCTGCGCTCGATGAGGTCATGCAGGCGGCCAGGGGTGGCGACGATGACCTCGGCCCCGTCGCGCAACGCAGCGGCCTGCCGCCCGATCGACATGCCGCCGACGATCGCGGCCATCCGAAGCCGGAGCGCCTCGGCATACGGCGCGAGTGCTTCGGTGACCTGCTGGGCCAGCTCCCGGGTAGGCACGAGGATCAGGGCGAGGGGGTGCTTGGGTTCCGCGCGCCGCCCGGCCGTCCGTGCGAGCAGCGGCAGGCCGAAGGCGAGGGTTTTGCCCGATCCGGTGCGCCCGCGCCCCAGGACGTCGCGTCCCGCGAGGGCGTTGGGCAACGTGGCTGCCTGGATCGGGAAGGGCTCGCACACGCCAAGCTCGGTGAGCTTTCGCAGCACCTCGGCCGGCAGTTCCAGGTCGGCGAAGGAGACGACCGGGGGCACCGTCGGGGTGCGGGGCACTGGCCGGGCGAGGTCGCCGTGCGAGGTGCCGGGGTGGTCCGGGTGGTTCATGAAGGGCCTTCCGTATGCGGAACGTACCGAGGAAGGCCCGGCAGGAAATGAGCAGCCAACGAACAAGGGAATCGGACGGGCAGAATCGCCAGCCGTCACAGCCGTCACAGCCGTCACAGCCGTCCAAACGCCTGAGCGTAACACAAAGTGACATTGCGCTCGGCGCCGTGGTGCTTACCGCTCCGCCTGCGACTCACCTGGAGACGTCTCGGCTCCGGGCCGTCACCCGGGGATGTACTGATCGGCCCAGGCGCTGATGATGTGGGCGGCTCGCTGTGCTTGTCCTCGGGCGGTCAGGAGATGGTCTGCGCCTTCGAGGGAGACGAAGCTTCGCGGGTGTCGTGCCTCGCGGAAGATCTCTCCGGCGTTGTCGATGTGGACGGTGTTGTCGGTCGGCGAATGCAGGACGAGCAGCGGCAGGTCCAACTCGCCGATCCGGTCCCGCAGATGAGCACGGCGGACGTCTTCGACGAAGGCGCGCTTGAGGACCAGGGTCCGCCCGCCGACGAACCACTCGTGCGCCCCGTCACTGAGCACGCGGTCCACGACCGCGTCGTACTGTCGCTCGACGTGGCTGGGATCGACCGGCGCCCCGATCGTGGCGACCGCGCGGACGCCGGTTGCCTCGGCCGCCGCGGCCAGGACGGCGGCGCCTCCCCATGAGTGCCCCACCAGCAGGTCCGCCGGAGTCCCGCGCTCCGCCATCATGGCTGCGGCACGGATCGTGTCCTGGACCTTGACGGTGAAGGAACCGTCCCCCCAGTCGCCGTCGGAGTCCCCGATCCCGAGGTTGTCGAAGCGCAGCATGCCGATGCCCTCGCGTGCCAGCTGCTTGCTGACACGTGACGCGGCCGGCGAGTCCTTGCCGAGCGTGAATCCGTGCACGAAGATCCCCCAGCCGCGGATCTCGCCGTCCGGCAGGTCGATCGCTCCGGCCAGTTCGGGGCCGACGACGCTCGGGAATCTGACTTTTTCGCTCATGTTGTTCACCTAGGCAGGGGCTGTTCGTGGAGCAGGGAAGACAAGGGTGCCATTGGCCGGCGCCACGCCCGCGCTCCGGGCAGGGGAGCGGCGAGCGCGGTGCCTGCCGTGACCGGCGTGTCAGGCGGTCGGCTTCTGGTCGGCGGACTGCCCGGTGGTGAGCAGTGCGGTGATCTCCTCGGCGAGGTGCGGGCCGAGCTCGCCCCAGCCGTCCTTGTAGCCGTAGACGCCGGCCAGGGTGCGGGCCTCGTAGTCGCCGTTCATGATCTCGATGTCCGTGGCCGTGATGAGCGCCGGGTGGGCGACGCCGACGGCCGCCGAGACCTTCAGCAGCTCCTTGCGGAGGGTGCGCAGGTAGACGGCGGCCCGGGTGGCCTTCGAGGCCGGGTCGAGGCCGCGGGCCAGCCACGGGCTCTGGGTGGCGATGCCGGTGGGGCACTTGTCGGTGTGGCACTTCTGCGCCTGGATGCAGCCGATCGACAGCATCGCCTCACGGGCCACGTTGATCATGTCGGCACCCAGCGCGAAGGCGACCGCGGCGTTCTCGGGCAGGCCGAGCTTGCCGGAGGCGATGAACGTCAGGTCGTCGGTCAGCCCCCGCTCGGCGAAGGTGCCGTAGACCCGGGAGAAGCCCATCCGGAAGGGCAGCGACACCGAGTCGGAGAAGGTGAGCGGCGCCGCACCGGTGCCGCCCTCGCCGCCGTCGATGGTCACGAAGTCGACACCACGGTCACCACGCGCCATCAGCGTGGCCAGCTCCTGCCAGAACTCCATCTCGCCCACCGCGCTCTTGATCCCGACCGGCAGACCGGTCTCGGCGGCGAGCAGTTCGACGAAGTCGAGCATCGAGTCGACGTCGTCGAACGCGGTGTGCCGCGACGGGGAAGCACAGTCCTCGCCGAGCGGGATGCCGCGGATCTCGGCGATTTCCGGTGTCACCTTCGCGCCCGGCAGCATCCCGCCCAGCCCGGGCTTGGCACCCTGGGAGAGCTTGATCTCTATCGCCTTGACCGGGGCGCCCGCGACCACGTCCTTGAGCTTGTCGATGTTGAAGCTGCCGTCCTCGTTGCGGCAGCCGAAGTAGGACGTACCGATCTGAAGGACGAGGTCGCCGCCGTTGCGGTGGTACGGCGAGAGACCGCCCTCGCCCGTGTTGTGCAGGGTGCCCGCCAGCGCCGCCCCCTTGTTGAGCGCCGTGACCGCCGCGCCGGAGAGCGACCCGAAGCTCATCGCCGAGATGTTGACCACGCTCGCCGGCCGGAACGCCTTGGCCCGCCCGCGCGGCCCGCCCAGCACCTTGGCCGACGGCAGTGGGGCCTGCGGGTCGTGCAGGTCGGGCAGCGTGCCGGCGAACGTGCGCTGCTTCAGGTAGGCGTGCCCCTGGATGTGCTCGACGTCGTTGTCGGTTCCGAACCCGAAGTAGTTGTTCTCCCCCTTCGCCGACGCGTAGATCCAGGTGCGCTGGTCACGACTGAAGGGGCGTTCCTCGTCGTTGGAAGTGACTATGTACTGCCGCAGCTCCGGCCCGATGGTCTCCAACAGGTACCGGGCATGCCCGAGCACAGGGAAGTTCCGGAGCAATGCGTGCTTCTTCTGGACAAGGTCACGAGCGGCCACCAGTGCCAGTGCTGTTGCGGTGGCCGTGGCGATGCTCCGGGCGCGCATGAACGTTCCTCTCCTCGATGCTCGACTCCATCGCCGTGCGGTGGAGTCGTCGTGCGGGGCGTTGGGTGGCGGGCACGATCCAGTGGGCGTCAGCGTTCGTCGGAGAACGCCAAGTGATCCTAGGGGCTCGCCCGGAATGAGGGGCGCGGGTGGGGTGGTCTTCCCAGCGGTGGGGGGTTCAGGCGCGTGGGAGCAGGCCGTGCACGGTGACGCTCGGATAACACGGCGTAACGTCTGAGCGCCGGCCGAGGGCGAATCAGTCACCTACACCCGCACACGCCCGGGTTGTCACCGCAGGCGGCGGAACCGGCCGCCCGACGCCCGGGGCGCCGGTGGCACAAAGGGTCGGCCGCGACCACGACCGGGTGTCCGACGGTTCTCACTGCTTGCGGGTGAACCACGAAACCATGCCCTCGTGTCGGCCGAAACTGGACGATCATGCCCGTTATTGTCTGTTCTTGTGCCTTTGAGCTGTGCGTTTGTGAATCTCAAGCCGGGCGTCGGAAAGACGACGAGCGCTGTGTGGCTGGCCCACGCGCTCTACGAGTCGGGTATGCCGCCGCTGCTGGTCGACGGTGACCCGGCCGCTTCCGCGCTGCGCTGGAGCGAGCTGGCCGGTGGCTTTCCGTTTCCGGTGATCGCCCTGCCGGTGGGGGACGTCCACCGTCGGGTGAACGACTTCCTCGGCAACCGGCAGTCCGTCGTGCTCGATGCGCCCCAGCTGGAGGACCATCCCCGCATCGCCCGCAGCATCATGAGGTACGCCGGGGAGTGGATCGTGCCCGTGACCCCCGCCCCCATCGAGTTGGACCGGATGGCACCCATCCGGGGCGAGATGGCGGACGTGCAGTCCCTGCGTGCCCAGCCGGCCCGCTCGGCGGTGCTGCTCAATCGCACCAACCGTCCCGATGCCACGCGCACCGGGCCCGATGCGGACGCGCGCGAGGCGCTCACCGAGCGGGGTTTCGAGGTGCTGGAGACCCAGATCGCGCGGCTCGACCTGTACGCCCAGTCTTTCGGGAGCCCGGTCCAGGCCAAGGGATCGGCGTACATGGACTTCGCGGAGGAACTGATGAAGCGTCAGGATGAGACATGAGCCGGCGCAAGGAGAGCTCATGAGCCGGCGCAAGGACAGCTACCGCGCGGCATTGCGGCGCGGGCAGGATGTCTCGGCACCTCGGTCCACCGAGGTCACCAGGCTCCAGACCAGATACCTCCGGGTGACCGTCGAGGTCGATCCCGACCTGCGAGGCGATCTGACGCGATGGATGGGACGGCCGGTCTCCTCGGCAGTGTTCGCCGGCGCCACCTTCCTGCGTACTCTGGCCGTCACCGCCGGCTGGGTCTCCCGGCCCGGAGACCAGGCACCGTCCGCCCCGCGCGAGGTTCCGGATTCGCGTCGCTGACCAGCCGGCTCGCACGACGTGACCCGCCCCCGGTCCGGCTCTGATCCCGACCGGGGGCGGTCACTTGCGCGTCATCGAGCGGCAGAGCCCGAGGTGTCAGCTGCTGAGAATGCTGGACACATGGGTGCTGACGGTGCGTCGTCGGCGCCCGGGCCGGTCCGCTGCGACGGTGCGCACGCGCGATTCCGCTTGCCGCGCGTCCCAACACCGCGCCCAGTCGGGCGAAGATGCTCAGCGCTTCTTCGGGAAGTTCCCTTGCTGTTGTCAGCTCTTTGACGGCGCATCAGGAGTGCGGCCGCGTCTGCGTCGTGCCGCCGTGGCGACCGACCGTTGTCCGGCTGGGCCCGTCCGGCGAGCATGAGGTGTCCTCGGCTGTCGCTCTCACCCGGGCGCAGGCACCCGACCCGTCAGTATTCGGTCGGGTGGCCCCGCAGTCATCGGCGCGGATGCGGAATTCCGCCGCTCTTCTTCCTCTCCCTGTAGGGCTGTTGAACGGAATGTGGGTCGAGTGGGAAGGGCGATGTGGATCCGTGGCGGCGATGCCCGAATCGGCCGGGCCGCGAGATCCCCGAGTGCTGACGGTGCGTCATGTGGACAGTAAGTGGGGGTGCTTGTGCTGGTTCGTCGCCGGCGCTCCCGGGGCCGGTTCCGGGGTCAGGCGTGCTGCGCCCCGCGTGCCAGCAGCATGAGGGCGTCGACGAGTTCCTCGGCGGGCCGGCCGGTGGCCAGGCTGCGGAGTTGCAGACCGAAGATCAGCGCGACGGCGCTGCTCGCCAGCCGCTCGGCGTCGGGTACGCCGAGGCCGGTGAAGATCCGGGTGACCAACTGGTCGTACGCGGCGAAGGACTGGTCGGCCGCGGTGCGCAGCCGCTCGTCGCGGCCGGCCTGGATGTAGAGCTCGAAGGGTGCGATGTGCCTGTTGTCGAACGGCGTACCCCCGGCGACCTGGCCGACTGTGGCGGCGGCCCGGTCGGCGTCCATTCCGTCGGTCTGGCACTGCCCGGCGAGCTCGGTGAGGCGCCGGGTCTCCTCCGCTACGAAGTGCAGCAGGCTCTCCCGCAGCATCTCGTGCTGGGTCGCGAAGTGGTAGGTGACCGATCCGAGGGAGACCTTGGCCTCCTTGGCGATCCGCCGGTTGGTGACCGCGGCGATGCCGTCCTCGGCGATGATGCGCAGGACGGCGTCGATGATGCTCTGCCGGGTTCCGGCGGGCTTGGCCATGGCGTCATTCTGCCAGCGCCGCCCTCCTGGAGATCTGCTGTTGACACCGTCGCCCGCCCTCCATACTGTTCGTTCGAACGAACAGTCTTTCGGAGGTGCAGCTCATGCGCATCGCAGGTTCCACCGTTCTCCTGACCGGGGCCGTGGGCGGCATCGGTCAGGCCATGGCCCGAGAGTTGGCCGCCAAGGGGGCCGAGCTGATCCTCTCCGGGCGCCGTGCCGATGCCCTGGAGGCGCTCGCCGACGAGCTCGGGGCCCGGGCGGTGATCGCCGATCTCGCCGATCCGGCCCAGGTCGACCACCTCGCCGAGGCGGCCTCCGACGCGGACATCCTGATCGCCAACGCCGCGATGCCCGCCACCGGCGATCTCCTCGACTACACGCCCGAGCAGATCGACCGCTCACTGACCGTGAACCTGCGCGCCCCCATCATGCTGGCCCGCGCGCTCGCGCCCCGGATGGTCGCGGCGGGGCGGGGCCATATCGTCCTCGTCGGCTCGATCTCCGGGAAGGCGGCCACCAAGTACTCCTCGCTCTACAGCGCCGCCAAGTTCGGGCTGCGCGGCTTCGCGCTCTCCTTCCGCCAGGACCTGCACGGTACGGGGGTGGGGGTCTCTCTGGTCCAGCCCGGCGCCGTACGCGACGTGGGCATGTTCGCCGCCACGGGCGCCACCCCGCCGACCGGTGTGCGCATGGTCTCCCCGGGCCAGGTGGTCGCGGGAGTGGTGCGGGCCGTCGAGCGCGATCTGTGCGAAGTCAACGTCGCACCCGTGGAGCTGAGGGCGCTCAGCGCCATCGCCGGCCAGTTCCCCGGCTTCGCGGAGAAGGCACAGCGCGGCTCCGGCGCCGAGCGCACCATCAACGAGGTCGCGGCGGCCCAGCGGGGCACGCGGTAGCCGCCGGCTTCGGCGCCGGCGGAGGTCCGGGGCTATGTTGCACCTGAGTACGACGTCCATCCACAGTGGGAGTCGCAGTGGTCCTGCCCTACACCGACGCGATCCAGCGGCTGGTCGACTCGCTCGCCGCCCGCATCCGGCATTCGGTCGCCGTGGACGACGAGCGCGGCAGCCTCGTCGTGTGCAGCCGCCACTACGGGGACGAGGACCGGCTCCGTATCGACGTGGTGCTGTCCCGGCGGCTGCCGGCCCCCGTCGCCGAGTACGTCAACAGCTTCGGCATCGCCACCTCTGCCACACCCCGGTCGATTCCCGCCAACCCGTCCTTCGGGCTCAAGGAACGGCGGTGCTATCCGATTCGTGATCACGGGCGGCTGCTCGGTTATCTGTGGCTGATCGGCGCGCACGCGGAGCGCTTTGACGACGTGGTGGGCGACTGCGTGGGGCAGCTGTCGGCGCGGCTTCGGGAGCGGTCGCTCCGGGTGACCGAGGAGGAGCGGCGCCGCCGGGCCCTGGTGACCGGCCTCCTGCACGGGGGAGAGGGCTCCGCTCGCGCCGCAGCGGACCTGGTCGGCCAGGGGCTCGTCGATGCGGAGGACGAGGCCGTGGTCATCGCGGCCGCGGCGGCCACGGACCCCGAGGAGGTCGCCGCCGTGATCGCGGACGCCACCCGCCGGGGCGGCGACGAGCCGCCGGCGCGGGCGCTCCCGGCCGCGGTGGGGGAGCGCGGTGTGGCCCTCGTCGTCGGCCGGCAGGGGGTGGAGCGGGCAGCGGCATGGTGGGCCGAGGAGCTGCGGCGGGGGATGCGGCGCCGGCCTGCGGACGGCGGCGTCCACGTCGGCCTGAGCAACGCCGGGCGGCTCGACGAGGCTCCTGAGCTGTTGCGTCAGGCGGTGCTGGCGGCGTTCGCCGCCGCCGAGCTGCCGGAGCTGGCGCCCGTCGTCTCCTGGCGGGACACCGGCGTCTACGGCCCGCTCATGCTCGCCGCGATGACCTCTCCGGAGCTGGCGGTACCTCCACAGATCGCCCGTCTCAGCGCCGGTGCCCGCACCGACTCCCTGGCCCGCACCGCCGAGGTGTTCCTGGACGCCGCCGGGGACACCGCGACCGCGTCCGGGCAGCTGACGATTCACCGGACGACGCTCTACTACCGGCTGGCCCAGGTCGAGAACAAGACCGGGTGGGATCTGAAGAATGGCCGTGACCGGTTGACCCTGCATCTGGGGCTGAAGATGCGGCGTCTCCTCGACAGCGGCATCCCGGCATTGCTACGCGGCGAGGACGCGCGGCGCGGAGGTTCCTGATCCGCGACGATGCCGGTGGGGACCGGGCCGGCGGAGACTGCGCGGGACCCGGACGACGGCTCCCGGGTGAGGACCGATCGTGAAGGAACCTCGCCATGACCTTCCCCACCGACCGACAGCGCCGCGCTGACCAGCTGAAGCTCGGTTCGGAGCTGCTCTACCTGTCCCGCCAGGACGTCGAGCATCTACAGCTGACGCGGGACGCCATTCTGCCGCTGACCCGCCAGGCCCTGGTCGAGCACGGTCACCGGCGCTACGAGATGCCGGCCAAGATCGGTGTCCACCCGTACGACAACGTCTTCTACCACGCCATGCCGGCCTACCTGCCGGGGCCGGAAATCGTGGGCGCGAAGTGGATCGGGTGCTACCCGGACAACCCGCGCAGGTTCGGCCTTCCGCAGACCACCGGGCTGCTGGTGCTCAACGACGTGGAATCCGGTGTGCCGCTGGCCGTCATGGACTCGGCGTGGCTGACCGCGATGCGGACGCCGGCGGTGACGGTTCTGGCCGCCGCGGCACTGCACCCCGGTGCCACCACGTTCGGGATGTTCGGCTGTGGCGTGCAGGGAAGGGAACACGTCCGCTACGCGACCCTGGCGCTGCCCCGTCTGGAGACGGTCTACGTCCACGACACCGATGAGGCCGCGGCGGATGCCCTGATCGCGGAACTGCGGCACGAGCTGGGCGTGCGGATCGTCAAGGGCGAGTCGGCCGAGGCGGTCACCAAGAGCGCGGAGGTGCTGAGCTCGGCGACGGTCATCCTGCGGGAGCCGCTCGCGGTGGTGAAGGACGAGTGGGTCAGCGCCGGACAGACGATCCTCCCGTGCGACCTGAACACCTTCTGGGATCCGCGCACGTCCCGGCGCGCCGACAAGTACCTCGTCGACAGCGTCGAGGAGCACGAACTGTTCGCGTCGATGGGGTACTTCCCCGACGGCCTGCCCGCGGTTTTCGCCGAGACCGGCGAGGTGCTGGCCGGGGTGAAGCCCGGCCGGGAGAACGCCGACGAGATCATCGTCAACAGCAACATCGGCATGGCCGTCTGCGACATCGCGGTGGGCCACGCGCTCATGCACCGCGCGCTGGAACGCGGGGTCGGGGTGCTGCTCCCCCTCTGATCGCCCGTCCGCCCGATTGGTCTCCCGGCGGCCCCGCACGGAGCCGCCGTGTCCACCCTGACCGACTCTCTTTGGACTTCGCGTGTTGGTTACGCGGGGTGCTCAGCGTGTTCTCGTAACGGTGCGGCCCGCGGTGCGCGACCATACGGACGCCGACACAGGATCGATCACCGGCGTCGTGCACAAGGGTGGGTTCTCACCCACGTCAAGAGCAAGCAGCCAGCAGAAGGAACACCGAGACAGGAAGAAGGACGGACGTGTCCGGCAGCGAAAGCGAGAACCCGGTAATCCCCTCCCCGGCCCCCACGCCGACCCGGCCCAGGACGAACCGGGACTGGTGGCCGAATCAGCTGGACCTTCAGATTCTCCATCAGCACTCGTCCCGGTCCAATCCGATGGACGAGGACTTCACCTACGCGGAGGAGTTCTCGACCCTCGACGTCGACGCGCTGAAGCGGGACGTATTCGAGGTGATGAAAACGTCGCAGGACTGGTGGCCTGCCGACTACGGCCACTACGGGCCGCTCTTCATCCGGATGAGCTGGCATGCCGCGGGAACGTACCGCATCGCCGACGGCCGGGGCGGTGGCGGCGCCGGCGCTCAGCGCTTCGCCCCCCTCAACAGCTGGCCGGACAACGCGAGCCTCGACAAGGCGCGCCGTTTGCTCTGGCCGGTCAAGCAGAAGTACGGCCGGAAAATCTCCTGGGCCGACCTGCTGGTCTTCGCCGGCAACTGTGCCATGGAATCGATGGGCTTCAAGACGTTCGGTTTCGGCTTCGGGCGAGAGGACATCTGGGAACCCGAGGAAATCTTCTGGGGACCCGAGGACACCTGGCTGGGAGATGAGCGCTACACCGGCGACCGGGAACTCACCGGCCCCTTCGGTGCCGTGCAGATGGGGCTCATCTACGTCAATCCGGAGGGACCCAACGGCAACCCGGATCCGATGGCTGCCGCCAGGGACATCCGCGAGACCTTCGGGCGGATGGCGATGAATGACGAGGAGACGGTGGCGCTCATCGTCGGCGGACACACCTTCGGCAAGTGCCATGGTGCGGTCGATCCCTCGTACATCGGCCCGGAGCCCGAGGCGGCTCCCCTTGAGCAGCAGGGCCTCGGCTGGCGGAACACATACGGCAGCGGCAAGGGCGCCGACGCGCTCACCAGTGGGCTCGAAGGCGCATGGACCTCCGAGCCGACGAAGTGGGACAACGAGTACCTGGACAACCTGTTCCGGTACGACTGGGAGCTGACGACGAGCCCCGCCGGTGCGCATCAGTGGACTCCCAAGGATTCCGCGGCCCAGGGGACCGTGCCGGATGCCCATGACCCGTCGAAGCGGCACGCTCCCATGATGCTGACGACGGACCTCGGGCTGAAGGTGGACCCGGTCTACGGACCGATCGCGAAGAGCTTCCACGAGAACCCGGACAAGCTCGCGGTGGCGTTCGCCAAGGCGTGGTACAAGCTGCTGCACCGCGACATGGGACCCGTCTCGCGCTACCTCGGCCCGTGGATTCCCGAGCCACAGCTCTGGCAGGACCCCGTCCCCGCGGTCGATCACGAACTCGTCGCGGACGACGACATCGCCGACCTCAAGCGCAGGATCCTCGCCTCGGGATTGTCCGTCTCCCAGCTGGTCACCACCGCTTGGGCGGCGGCGTCCAGCTTCCGCGGCACCGACAAGCGTGGCGGGGCCAACGGCGCACGGATCCGGCTCGCGCCGCAAAAGGACTGGGAGGTCAACGACCGGCCCGAGGTGGCCGAGGTGTTGCAGACCCTCGAAGGGATCCGGCAGGACTTCAACGGCTCACAGACCGGCGGAAAGCAGGTGTCCCTCGCGGACCTGGTCGTCCTGGGCGGCTGCGCGGCCGTCGAGCAGGCCGCGAAGAACGCCGGGCACGACATCACCGTCCCGTTCGCACCTGGACGTACGGACGCCTCGCAGGAGCAGACCGACGTGGAGTCGTTCGCCGTGCTCGAACCCAAGGCAGACGGGTTCCGCAACTACCTCCGGGCGGGAGAGAAGCTGTCACCGGAGACGCTCCTGCTGGACCGCGCCAGCCTGTTGACGCTGACCGCTCCCGAGATGACGGTGCTGATGGGCGGGATGCGCGCCCTGAACACCGGCTTCGCGGGGTGCCCCCATGGCGTCTTCACGCAGCGGCCGGAGACACTGACCAACGACTTCTTCGCCAACTTGCTCGACATGGGCACGGAGTGGAAGGCGTCGGCCTCAACGGAGGACGTGTTCGAGGGCCGGGATCGCGTCACGGGCGAGATCAAGTGGACCGCCACCGCCGTCGATCTCATCTTCGGTTCGCACTCCCAGCTCCGAGCCCTCTCGGAGGTCTATGCGTCCCAGGACGCGGGAGAGAAGTTCGTGCGTGACTTCGTGGCGGCCTGGGACAAGGTGATGAACCTCGATCGGTTCGACCTCGCCTGAGCCCGATGTCCCGGCCGGCCATTCGTCGGCCGGCCGGGACATCTCCGGGTGCGAGGATCGCGGGGCCCTGGAATTCATTTCTCATGGCCGGTGCCCTGGGGGCGCGGCCATGCTTCCACTGGGTGTTCTGGGAGCGCAGAGGTATGCGTCCTCGTCTCACGGGGAAGGGCCTGCGGACACCTCGGTGACGTCAACTCCTCCACTGGAGAAGTACGTTGACCCGCTGCCCACGCCGTTGACGGCCATCCCGGACCCTTCCGTCTATCCGGGCGCCGACTACTACGAGATCACGATGCGGCAGGGCTGAGGTTCGACGTTCCCAGGACCGCACTGGCTGATCGGCACCGACGGCGGATTCCGTGCCCCGTTGCACATGCTGAACTTCCTGATCGGGCCGGCCGAGCGGTACGACCTGATTGTCGACTTCAGCCAGATTCCCATGGGTACGAAGGTCACTCTGACGAACTACCACGCGCCGGTCCACTACCCCGGCATGCCCGGCCGGGGCCCGGAAATCTCGGAAATCATGCAATTCCAGGTCACCAAACCGTTGTCCGGAGGCACGGACCCGACAACGCCGCCCAAGAACTCAACCTGCCGGCCGTTGCTCCCCTGGAGCGGAAACCGCACACTCGCCGGCGGGAGTGGGTCCTGCACCAGCACAAGCTCTTCGGCACCATGACCTTCAACGCGGTGCCCTTCATGGAGCCGTCGCAGGACTTCATCACGGCGGGCTCGACCGAGATCTGGGAGTACATCAACCCCAACCACGACGCCCACCCGATGCATGTCCACCTCGTCAACTTCCAGGTGCTGAACAGGCAGCCGATTGACGCAGCCGGCTACCAGGCGGACTACGAAAAATGGATTGACGGTGGCGGCCACAGCGGCGGTCACGGCCACGGCCACTGAGGGGACCGGTCAACCGACCCGCGTTTGCCGGTCCGTGCCCGTAGTGCCGAGCCGCCGGCCTCCTCGCGTAGGACGCTGAGAAGAACGACGGCGAGGCTCCGGTCCTCGTTCCTGGTCCCTGGTCCCTGGTTCAGCGCGGCCGGCTCTGGGTGGGGGCTTCCGCGGCGGTTTTGAGGTCGCGCAGCCAGGCTTCGAGGCCCTGGCGGAGGAGCTTGGTCGCGGTGGGAACGTCGGCTTCGACCTCGGCGCCGGTGTGGGTCTCTTCGGTGCTCACGCGGACGCCGCCCCTGACCCTGGTGAAGTTCCACACGTGCACGCCGTCGATGCGCAGACCTTCGCCGACCGCGGGACCGGTCCAGCGGATGCAGGAGTGGCGCTTGAGCTGCTCGACGGTCGAGGTGATCTCGAGACTGGTGGCGGGGGTGGGGTTGGGAGGTACCGGAGTTGTCCACCGGAAGGCCGAACCCTTGCGGAACGGGCCGTGGTCGAGGCGTTCCGTGGTCGTGACGGCGTCCTGCCAGGACGGCCAGCGCTCCACGTCGGTCTGAAGTCTCCAAATGGTGCGCAGCGGCGCGTGGATCACGGTTTCGGTCCGGTAGCGGATGAGGGCGTGGGGATTGACGCCTTCGCCGCGGCAGGTGAGGGACCTGGCGGCCGGAGAGGTGGTGGCTCCGGCCGGTGCGGCAGCGGTGCCGAGGACTCCGATGGCGACGAGCGGGACGGTGAAAAGGGCAGCGCGGAGGCGGGTGTTGGGGGTGCGGGTGGTGGAGGTGCGGGTGGTGGGGGTGCCGGACATGAGGTCTCCCTTGTCAGTTGGTGGGCAGTGGAGCGGGCCGGCCTGTGTGGGGCTGAGGTGACTCGGCTATGGGGGTCATGGGGGTTCCCCGCGTTCGGTGGCGTGCACGGTGCGCAGCCGTACTGCACATCCCGCACGGGCTAGACCTTATTAGCCCTGTTAGAAGTTATAACCCGCGCTCCGCGAGGGAGCAATAGGTGCGTGATAACCTCTAACGAAACCTGGAAGATGTAGCCAATTGAGTGGGGAAGGTGGCAGGTCGTGGTGAAGGCGGACGCGGAGACGGACACGAGGACCCCGCGGGAGCGCTATCGCGCCCAGGTGCGCGCAGAGATCATGGAGCGCGCCTGGGAGCAGATCGCGACGGCGGGCGCGTCCGCGCTCTCGCTCAACGCGATCGCCAAGCAGATGGGCATGAGCGGCCCCGCGCTCTACCGCTACTTCGCCAGCCGCGACGAGCTGATCACCGAACTCATCCGCGAGGCGTACCGGAGCCTTGGCGAGACCATTCGCGCGGCCGCCACCAACGGCGCCGACCTGGCCGGACTCGCCCACGCCCTGCGCGGCTGGGCGCTGGCGGACCCCCAGCGGTATTTCCTCATCTACGGCACGCCCGTCCCCGGGTACCACGCGCCCGAGGAGATCACCGGCATCGCGTCCGAGATCATGAGGACGCTGCTCGACGCGTGCACGGCGCTCGCTCCGGACGACCACGCGGCTTCGTTCAGCGCCCACCTGAACGACCACCGGGACTGGGCCGGCGACCACCCCGCCCCGCCCGCGGCCCTCCATCGGGCCCTGGCCTTCTGGACCCGGCTGCACGGCGTGCTGTCCCTGGAACTCGCCGGCCACTTCACCAACATGGGCTTCGACCCGGCCCTGTTCTTCGCAGCCGAACTGGACGACCTGCTGGCAGGCCGAGCGTGACAGCGCGGTGCCGTACCTGCTGGAAGCTCAGCCCTCCCCGCCGGTCAGGCTCTGCGCTCCGTGGGTCCGCTCCGCGACCCAGCCCGCCATGGCCCGTACGCCAACGCCGATGGCGCGCTCGTCCGGGGCGAAGTCGGGGTAGTGCGGGTAGCTGGTGGTGATGGCGGCGCCGGGGGCGCGGACGCCGAGGAAGGTGAACGTGCCGGGGACGCGGTCCAAGTAGAGGGCGAAGTCCTCGCCGCTGAAGGGAGGGAAGGCGGCATGGAGCTCGGTAACCGCATCCCGGCCGAGTGCGCGCCGCAGATGGTGGGCGAGCACGCGGGCGTCGCGTTCCGGGCAGACCATGGCCGGGAACGGCTCGCCGGGGAAGCTCACTCCGGCCCCCGGGTGTGACGTGGCCAGACGCTGGATGTCCTGACGTACCTCCAGGTACCGCTCCGGAGGCCAGCAGCGGTAGGACACACTCACCTTGGCCTCCTGCGCTCGGGCCCGGATTGCCACGAACTCGGCCAGCGGCCCGTGAGGAGTCTGGGCGTCGGCGACGATCCGCTCAAGGTCCGCGGGAGTCTGCGGCAGTGCCACCGTGGCGAGCGCGCCGATCTCGGCGGCCAGTCGCCGCGCGACATCGGGTGCGTCCGGCCCGGAGGCAGTCACCTCCGCCTTGTCCTGGCCCGGCATCCCGAAGCCCGCGGTCAGCGCGAACCGGCCTACGGGGAACGGCCCGCAGTGCAGCGCGTGGATCTCCGCCACGTGGGTGCGCTCCAGCACACCTGTGCCGATCAGTGCACGGGCCCCCGACAGGCTCTCCTCGGCGGGCTGGAAGAGGAACACCACCGTTCCCGCCAGGTGCCGGCGCAGCCGTGCCAGGACCTGTGCGACGCCGAGGGCCACCGTGGTGTGGATGTCGTGCCCGCAGAGGTGGGCCGGTGCCGGGCCGCCCCCAACGATGTCCTTGGGCGGCACCGCATCCATGTCCGCCCGATACGCGACGGTCCGGCCCGGACGTGAGCCCCGCAGGACGCCGATGACGCCGTGGCCGCCCACCTCCGTGGTGACGGCCAGCCCGGCCGCCCACAGCTCACGGGCCACCACACCGGCGGTGCGCTGCTCCTGCCCCGGCCCCTCCGGATGCCGGTGGATGTCCCGCCGCAGTGCGATCAGCCCCCGCTCCAGACGCGCCACCTCGGAGTCCACCGCCCCCTGCGCCACCGGCTGTCCCCACCCGCCGGCGACCGCCCTCCCGGCAGTTCCCCACACGACTCCCGCACCGGTACCCGCCGCGCCGGCCAGCAACGTACGGCGCGAGAGCGCGCGCCCCATCGAACGGTCCACTGTTCCCCCTTCGTGATCCTTCGGGCGGCCCTCCGAGCGCCTGACGGGCTGTCGCCTCTCGGCACTGTGTGCCGGGGCCCTCGCCGCCGGGCGAGCGGAAAACCCGGATACGCCACGATCGCCGCACGCACGTACCGTTGCCTATCCAGCGGTCCACCGTGTGGAAGTGGGGGTAACCCCATCAGGGGGCTGTCTGCCAACGCAGCCCGGCCAGGCGACCCGTCGGAGCAGACCGCCCAGGCGCCCCCTCGGGCGAGCCGTCCGGTCCATACCCCTACGCGCCGTGCGGATACCAGCGGAGTTCGACGGTGTTGCCGTCCGGATCGCTGACGTACAGGGACTGGCCCTCGCCACGGGCGCCGAAGCGCGGCCCGGGACCGTCGACCACGGTGAATTCGCCCGAGTCGATGACCTCCTGCCAGTCGAGGGGCTCGACGACCAGACAGAGGTGGTCGACATTGGAGCCCTCGCGGGGCCCCTGGATGAGGTCGATGATGGTCGTCGGGCTCACACGCACGGAGGGGAAGGACACCGCGCCCGCGCGCCAGTCGTCCACCCGAACGGGCTCCAGACCGAGCGGCCCGCAGTAGAAGGCGAGCGATCGCTCGATGTCGGCGACGTTCAGAACGAGGTGGTCGAAGCCGGTGACACGCATGAAAGTTCCTTTGGGACGCGCGGGCCCCTGGCAGGCCCGTCGGATGGTGGTCCAAGGAACGTATAGCCCCGGTCAGCGGGACGCGATCGGCCGTTGGTCCTGGTCCGCCGGTACTGGTCCGCTGGGCCGAGGGGCCCCGGGGCCAGTAAGCACCCGGGGCCGAAGCTCGCGCTCAGAGGGAACGGTCAGGCTTGGGGCCTTGGTGTTGAAGGTGTGGTCTTCGTGGACTGCTTGGTGGTGCAGGCGCCTGAGGCGCAGGTGGTGAGCCAGGAGTCGAAGTCGGTGTCGTAGCGGGTGCCGATGTCGGTGTTGTAGACGGCGTAGCCGCCGGCGTAGTCGCCGGTGCGGAAGTGTTCGAGCATGGTGGCGATGTCCTGGGGGTGCTTCTCGAACATGTAGCGGACCGCGAGGTAGCCCCAGGGGTAGGTGCGGGTCACGTCGCTGTTGCCGTAGGTGCTCTGGAACAGCGTGCTCAGCTTGTAGGTGTGTTTGCCGGCCTCGCTGACCGCTTGGGTGTTGGTGATTTTGCGGTAGCTGTACGAGATGTACTCGCCGAGGCCCTCGATCCACCAGATGTCCGGGACCGATGTCTGCTGGCCGAAGTCGCCCTTCATGTCGTCACGGGCGTCGAGGTAGTGCGTGTACTCGTGGTTGAGGTTCCAGATCCGGGCCGGGAAGCCGTTGTCGTCGCTCCTCTGGTACATGATCGACATGGGCTTGTTGTCGGGCTTGGTGGGGTCTCCGATGATGGTGATGCCACCGTTGTTGGTGTCGACGCCGAAGATGGCCCCGGCATAGGTCTGGTAGTCCTTGCGGCTGCCGAACACGACGAGATCGATGGTCGATTCGTACTGGCCGGGGATCGGGCCGTTGTTCTTCACCAGGTTCTGCACGTACGGGCCCTGGGCCAGGACGCTGGCGCAGGTGGCGTCGAGTTCCTCGGGCTTCAAGGACTGAGCCTTGACGGTGTGGGTCGCGTCGCAGCTGTGGGTGGTCGGCAGGGCCGCCTTGGTCAGCTGGCCGGACAGGTCGCAGACGCCGAAGTACGAGCAGTTGGCCTTGTCGTAGGCGTCGGCCTGGGAAGCGACGGTGACCCACAGGGGCGCGGTCGGACCGGAGATCTTCGAGGCGTCCAGCAGGCCCTTCATGAGGGGCCGGACCTTCTCCTGGAGGGCCGCGTGCTCGACGTACCGGGCGACGTTCATCCCGGCGTTGGAGTCGAGGTAGGAGTTGTCGGTGTCCAGCATGTCCAGGTGGTCGAGGGCGAAGGTGCTGAGGGTGTCGATGATGCTGGGATCGGCCGTGACCGCCTTGACGTAGTCGGGGTTCCAGTTCCCGCGCCAGAGCGGGGTGTAGACGTCGTTGACGGCGGCCAGCATGCTGGGGATGGTGTCGTAGGAGCTGTTGTAGCCGCTCAGCACCTGCTTGTAGGTGGTCAGATAGCGGGCCTGCTCATTGGCGCTGTCCGAGAGGATGATGACCTCGCCCAGGACATTGCCGTTGTCCGAAGTGACCTCTTTGGTGTGCGAGTTGGCGAAGAACGCGTCCAGGCCGCTCCGGGAGGCGGTCGCCAGGGTCGGGCCGTAGTCGCCGACATCGTCCGGGTGGTTGTACTGCGCGTAATAGCCCGCGCGCAGGAACAGCACGAGCTGCCAGGCGTGCTCCGAGTTGTTGCCGGGATACGATGTCGCCCTGCCCTGGAAGGCGTTGGCCACGGTGACCATCTGGTCCTCGCGGAAGACGTTGTACGCGTCCTTGCCGGTGACGCTGAACAGGGTGTTGACGCAGTCCGTGGTCGAGGACTCGATGAAGGTGACCAGTTCGGGTCCGGTGCGGCTGCCGAAGTCGGACGGGCTGCACGCCGCCGCGGCACCGTGGTCCGCGTCCTTCCGGTCATCCGCCGCAGTCGAAGAAGTGGGGGGACTCTTCGCGCTGAGCGGGGGCAGTTGGGCGATGCCGCGCGGCCGGCCCTGAAGCGCGGACCTTTCGTTCGCGCCGACGGTCGGGCCGGTCGGAGGTACGGGGTGGGCGGCGGTCCGGGACGCGGCGACGGGCCGGTCGGCAGCCGGCGAGTGCGGCGCCGCGAGTGCCGGTGAGGCCAGCAGGCCGGCCGTGGCGAGGCAGGCGGCCAGGCCGCCGGCCGCAGATCTGGGCAGGGGGAAGCGGTAGCGCATCCATGCTCCTTCGTGGACAGATGCGCCTCGGGATCGAGCTGAGGCGTGAGTGGCACCTTCTCAGCGCACATCGACCGCGACAATAAGGTGTGACATAGCACCTGGGGTGAGTTCGTCATAACATTCGGAAGGGGTGCCCTTGATGGCCGACTATGGACAACTGCTGTTCTGCGGCGGTCTGTTGGGTGTCGATCGAGGGTCCGGCCCTACGGTCTGGCCACGCTCCAGGTGCGGGAGGCCCAGGTCCGGAAGTGGGGGGACTGGGCGATGAGCGCGCGGTAGGCCGCGGCGGCGGAGCCGAAGAGGGTGTCCGCCACCTCGTCGGCCACGCTCTCGCGGCGCCAGGCCAGCACATAGCGGCACCACAGGGGGGTGCCGACCAGCGGTTTGATGAGGACGTCGGGGATCGGCCGGAGCGTGGCCTGCACGACGGAGACGCCGATGCCTTCGGCGATCATGTTCTGTAACTGTTGCTGGTCGCCCAGGAATTCGTGGACCGCCGCCGGGGTGAATCCGGCCGCCCGGCAGGCTGCGTAGAACACTCCCGGCCAGCCGGCGCCGTCGTCCGGGGTCAGAAACCACGCGTCGTCGGCCAGGTCGGCGAGTGTCACCTCGGGGCAGTGCCGGAGCCGGTGGCCGGCCGGCAGGGCGACGAAGGACGGTTCGGTGACGATCCCGCGGTGGGTCACGGTGGCCGAGTGCCGCAGCTCCCGGCCGGGGTAGTCCGCGGCGATCGCGGCGTCCACCTCGCCGTGCTCCAGCAGTTCGACGATCTCCGAGGACGGATACACGCTGCTGACCTTGAGCGCCAACTCGGGAAGTTGGCTGCGGAGGCGGATGAGCATGCCGGCCAGGACCGGTGAGTTGGTGGCGGCCAGGCGGAGGGGGCGACGGGTCGTCGTCCCCTCCGGGGCGGGCCGGCGGCCGATCGCCGCGGCGCGGGCCAGTACGTCGCGGGCCTGTGCCAGGACCTCCGTGCCGTACCGCGTCAGTTCCACACCCGAGGTGTTCCGCACGAACAGCGGATGGCCGAAGTGCTGCTCGATCCGCCGGAGTTGGGTACTCATGGCCGGTTGTGAGTACCCCAGGTCCGCGGCGGCCCGGCCCACGCTCCCGGCGTCGGCGATCGCACACAGCACTCTCAGGTGCCGAAGCTCCAACTCCATGCCCGCACTCCTCCCGTCCGCGCGGCGGTTGTCCGGACCGTCCCGTGCCACCACGGGTCGGTGCCGGGCGCGCGGCCCCTCGTCCGACTGTTCGACGTGGCATCCCACCTCATCGTTCTCCGGCCGCTCGCGCCAGAGCCGGGAGCGTCTTCGCGACGTCCGAGATCGCGAAGCGGGCGGGGTGCGGACGTGGTGCGGGCGCGGTGCGGGCGCGCCAAGGGGCGGCCCGCTTCTGCGAGCCGCCCCTTGGACGGTGTCCTGTGCTGGTGGTGCGCCGGGCCGTGGCGTGTCAGTCGGCGGTGAGTGCCCGTGGGGCCTCGACCAGGATCTTTTTGCCGTCCGGGCCGGTGATCACGAGCCGTGGCAGCCAGGGCCCCTGGTGGTCGTAGGCGTGGGTGACGGCCGGCTCGTCCGTCTCCCGCTGGGTGCCGTCGCCGAAGTACCAGTGGTAGCGGTATCCGGCGGCGGGTGCCTTGCCGTCCACCGTCACCGACAGGGGCACCTCACTGCCGACGTGTGCGTGCCCGGGGACCTTCAGCTGGGCCCGGGGGCCCTGCCGGGGGAGGTGGAACCACTGGCGCAGGCTCGGGTTGCGGAGGAAGGACTCGGCGTACTGCTGGGCGCCCGCGATGTCGGGGTGGCCGACGGCCGCGCTCAGACACTGGGCCGGAGTGGCGCTGAGCTCGGGGCAGGCCCGCGTGCGCAGCGGGAACGCCGGGTCGGTCACCGGGGTGTTCCAGACCTTGGAGTCCGGGGTGAGGACGGCATTGTCCACGGTGAAGAGTCCGTCGGCCGCCGTCGCGTACGGGCCGTCCGCGGACGCCTTGTTGGCGGCGGTCGCCGCCTGACGGTAGGCGGCATTGGCCAGTTGGGTGTACTGCTCGTAGCGCTCGGACACGCTGCCGAGCGCGCCCTTGCAGGAGAGCAGCCGCCCCGCCGTGATTCCCGGGACCGAGCAGCGCTTCACCGGGATCGGGGAACTGCTGCGGCTCAGCGCGTAGTAGAAGTCGGCCACGAGCACCTTCGGGTGCCCCGGCAGGGAGTGGGCCTTCTCGATCGCCGCCCCCATGCCGCGTCCGCCGTATCCGACCTTCGCGCCGCTGAAGTAGGGCACGTCCTTCGCCGGGTTCTCCGGGGCCGCGCCCACGCCGGAGCACTCGCGCTTGACCGCCTCGGGCAGATTCTCCGAGCCGGGGGTGATACCGACGCCGATGCCGAAGAAGGGGTCGAGGTCGTTGATGCACCCGTTGATCACGACCAGATCGAGGCCGTAGCCGCCCTTCCGCGCCTGTGCGCCCGCCTTTTCCAACTGGCAGAACACATCGGGCATTTGCTGGGTGACCTCGCCGAACTCCATCTCCCCGTCGCCGTCCGGGTCCTGCTTCTCCGTCGTGCGCAGACAGGCGGCGTCGTTGTTGCCCGCGGGCAGGTCGGGTGCGTCGAGCACCGCGCCGGAGATCGAGTAGTCCAGTTGCTGATGGCCCCGGCCGGTCTCCCGGCCGAGCTGCTGACCGGTCAGGTAGGGGAACTTCTGGTCGTGGTCCAGGCCCTGCCCCCAGACCACGGAGTCACCGACGGAGGCCACCCGCACCGGGTCGCACCCCCGGCGGATGGTGTCGCGCCAGACCTTGCCGTAGCGGCCGGGCGCCTCGTCCCCGGAGGCGGCGGCGGTACGGGCGTCGATCTGCAACGCGGTCTCGGTGGCCGGCACCCGGTCGAAGGGGATGGCGAACGTCGCCGTGCCCACATTGGCGTTCATGGCGAGACGCCCGCCGGCCAGCTGCTTCGCCCCCGCGCGCACCCGCCACTCCACGGTCGCTCCGTGCTTCGCCGCGGCGGGGTCGTAGACCTGAACCCGGCCGTGCACGGGGCCGCTGCACACCGGATTCGGCGTCAGGTCCACGTCGAGAACGAGGGGGAACGCCGATCCCGGCAAGGCACTGGCCCGGGCCACGGCGGGGTGCCCGCCGAGGAGCTGGCCGAGGAGCACGGCGACCGCGCCGACCGCTGCGAAACGCCTCATCGCCCGTGCGCGAGGGGCCCGGGGCGCCACCCCCGGCCCGCACGGAGCGGGCCCCGCTCCGGTGCCCGTCCGCTGTCGCACAGCCCGCCACGACCACGCTAAATTCACGCCAACACCCCTGATTTCGCCGTCATTTCGGTGCGTGCGGAATCAGCTGGATTCCGCATCGGTAGGGATCATGACAGCCGGGAGGGCGGCGTGGCCGGCGAGCGGGGTTCCGCACCGAGTGAAACTGATCACTTACCTGTAGTTACGGGGTGTGGGGTGGGTGATGTGGTGCCGGGGGACGCGCCTGCGCCCGGCGGTGGTGAGGGAGTCAGCCCGCCACGGTGTTCTCCGCGCGGGACAGGGCGACTTCGAGTACGACCAGCAGGGCGTCCCGGACCGAGCCCGTGTTGCGGGCGTCGAAGACGACCAGCGGGACGTGGTCGGAGACGTCCAGCGCCCAGCGCACCTCATCGAGGTCGTGGTGGACCGCGCCGTCGAAGGCGTTGACGGCGACGGCGAAGGGGATGCCCTTGTGCTCGAAGTAGTCGACCGCGGCGTAACAGTCGTCCAGCCGACGGGTGTCCACGATCACCAGACCGCCGAGCGCGCCCTCGACCACGTCGTCCCACATGAACCCGAAGCGGTCCTGGCCCGGCGTGCCGAACAGATAGAGCTTCAGCGTCGGGTCGATGGTGATGCAGCCGAAGTCCATGGCGACCGTGGTGGTGGTCTTGCCGGGCGTGTGGGTGAGATCGTCCACGCCTGCCGCGACCTCGGTGATGGCGGCCTCCGTGGTCAGCGGCCGGATCTCGGAGATCGAGCCGACGGCCGTGGTCTTGCCGACGCCGAAGCCGCCGGCGATGACCAGCTTGACCGGTACCGGCGGCTGTTCAACCGCTGTCACGGAGTGTGTCCCGTGAGTCGGGGACGGCACGGAGACCATCGATAACCCTTCGCAGTACGGAAATGTCCTGGGTCGTGCCGGCGTCCGGGACGTGGACCGCCAGATGTCCGGCGGCGCGCAGGTCCTCCGCCAGCACCCGGACCACGTTGAGGTGCAGGCGCAGCCGTGCGGCCAGTTCCGCCACCGACTGCGGCCGCCGGCAGGCGGCCACGATGTCGTGTTGTTCGAAGGCGAGCGACCCCAGGGCGGTGAGCCCGGACGAGGTCGCCACGACCTGGGTCTCCACCGGGAGCGGCGGGCCGGTGCCGCCCCCCGCCACCCGGCCGGCGGTCAGCAGGAAAGGCCGGATCGCGGGAGCACGGCCGGCCGGCTCCGACGGGCCCGCCGCCTCGTCCGGCCCTGGTTCGCCGTCCGCCATCATGATCCTCTTCTCAGCACCGGTATCCCGCCTCCGCGGAGTGGAACGGTCAGCGGGCCGGTGTGGCGCCGGCGTTCTTCTTGAGTTCCAGCACCAGCTGGGGGGTGAGCGCGCTCCCGGCCCGGTTGGCGAAGAGGGTCATCTCGTAGGCGATGTTGCCCAGCTTGGCCTCCTTCGAGGTCACCACGCCGAGGACGGCACCGCAGCCGATGGCCGACACCAGGACATGGCCGCCCTCCAGGTCGATGATGACCTTGTTGAGGCCGCCCAGACCGTAGTTGCCGGAGGCGCCGGCGGCCAGACTGGTGACACCCGACACGATCGCCGCGAGCCGCTCGGAGTCGGCCTGCTCACGCAGTTGGGAGACCGCGATCAGCAGCCCGTCGGAGGACACCGCGATGGCGTCGACGACACCGGCGGTCTGGGTGGCGAACCGGTCGAGCAGCCAGGTGAAGTCGGCCGCGGCAGCGGTCAGATCCATGGGTTCCGCTTGCTCGGAACCGCTCTTACCCGTCGGCGTGTTCACTGCCCGACTCCTTCCGGGGTTGCTGGTGTGTCGAGGGCCCTGAATCCCTCGGGGGCGGAGCGCTTTCCTGCTCCGCCCGGCGTACGGCGGCTACGAATTCGTCGAGTTCCGAACGGACCGCGTCGGCGTCGGCCGGCGGGCGCACGTCCTGGGACGCTCGGTCGGGCGGCGGGGCGGTCATGGTGAGTGTCGCGCCCCGGACCCGCCGTCGCAGCGGGCGGGGGGAGTCCGCCGGCTGCGGCCCGGACGCGGCGTCGGGCCGTTCCTCGTCCGTACGCTGCGGGAGGCGCCGGGGGAGCTCGCCCTGCTGCGACGGGGCGGTGGCCCGCCGCTCGGAAGCGGTGGCGGGGGTCCGCACCGGCAGGGGAGTGGCCGGGGCCGGTTCGGGCTCGGAGGCGGTGGACTCGGGCTCGGGGGCGGTCGACGGTCCCCGGTCCCCGGTCACGTCCGCCGCCGGGGACGGGGTGCCGGCGGGCTGCACGGCCAGCAGCAGTCCGGCGGGCAGCCAGACGGTGCCGGTGACGCCGCCGCCCGGGGTACGGCTCAGGGTGACCCGGATACCCGAGCGCCGGGCGAGACTGCCGACCACGAACAGGCCGAGGACCTTGGTGGGGACGAGGTCGAGCCGCTCCCGGCGGATCAGCCGGGAGTTCTCCTCGTCGAGCCGTTCCGCGCTCATACCGAGGCCGTGGTCGATGATCTCGATCAGGGCACCGCCGTCCGCGGTGATGTCGGTGCCGGGCCGGACGACCACCTCGACGGGGGAGTCGGAAGGCGAGAACGAGACCGCGTTCTCCAGCAGTTCGGCGAGCAGCAGCGTGAGGTCGTCGACGATGTCGGGTCCGACGGTGACCTCGGTCTCGGACCGCAGGGACACCCGCTGGTAGCCCTCGATCTGGCCGAGTCCTGCCCGGATGACGTTGACCAGCGTGGTCGGCCGGGCCTCCACCTCGGGGTCCCGGATTCCGGCGAGCAGCATCAGACTGTCGGCGTTGCGCTGGAGGCGCACGGCGATGTGGTCGATGCGGTACATCCGCTCCAGGACGTCGGGGTCGGTCTCCTCGCGTTCCACGGCGTCGATCAGCATCAGCTGGCGTGAGGTGAGGTTGCTGACCCGGCGTCCGACATTGCCGAACATCTCGGCGACGTTCCGGCGGCTGAGCACCTGTCGCTCCAGCAGCGCCGCGGCGGTGACCTGCACCTGGTTGAACGCCTTGGCCAGGTGGCCGATCTCGTCGTGGACCGGGACGGGGATCGGCCGCGGCCGCAGCGGGGCGCGCTCCGGCGACTCGTCGTCCTCGACCCTGGCGAGTTCCTCGCCGGCCACGTCGACCACCTGCTCGGCGGCGCCGGTCAGGGCCGTCAGGGGACGGACCACCGAGCGCCGGACCAGCACGGAGAAGGTGAGCCAGGAGGTGAAACCGAGCAGGGCGATGCCGAGCATCGCCAGCGCGTTGCGCAGGGCGCTCGCGGAGAGGCTGTCGGCCTCGTCGGCGATCTCCTCGATCAGCGACCGGGCGATGTCGAGACGGGCCTCGGCCTGCCGGGTTCCGGCGGCCATCGCCTTGCGCAGCTGCTGCGGGCTCTGGCCCTGTAGGGAGCCGGGGTCGATCTGGAGCTCCGCGAACTGGGCCTCGATGCCGTTCTCCTCGGCGTCGCGCTCGATCCCGCCCAGGCGCAGCACCTGGTCCGGGCCGGCGATCCGGCCGAAGCGTGCCGTCTGTTCGTCGTAGAGCTTGTGGGCGCCGACCGCACGGGTGTACTCGGTGAGCGCGTTGGCATCGCGGGTCTGGGCGGAGAACACCCCGCTCTCGAAGGCCGCGTGGGCGGCGTCGGCGCGCAGCACCGTGTCGAGGAGGTGGGTGACCGAGGACGACGAGGTGCCGATGAAGCGGTCCAGGCCGATGCCGTCGATCAGGTAGCCGACCGCCGCGGCGTACGCGGGGTCGATGCCGGCGGCCGGGACCGAGCCCCGCTCGGCCTTGTCGCGCAGCACCGCGAGGCCCCGGATGTAGGTCAGGGCCCGCGCCTCGTCCTTCGGCAGGCCCGCTCCGAACGCGGACTGGACGGCGGTGACCTGTTCATCGGTCGCCTGCTGTGCCTGCCGGTAGTCGGCGGTGGACGGCAGGGCGGCACCGGGCCGGGCCGACTCCTGTTCCACGGACAGCAGCAGCGCCTGCCGGTGTTCGGCCTGGATGTCGTTGATCAGCCTGGCGACCTGCTCGCTGTCCCGCACCAGCTCCGCGGTCCGGTCGGCGTCCAGGGCCTTGTCCATCTGCGTGGTGACGCCGATGCCCAGCAGTACGCCGACGACCGCGACCGGCGCGATCACCAGCACATTGAGCTTCCGCCGGAACGGCCATCGGTCCAGGAGCGCGCTCGTCTGCGAACCGAGCCGCGGCCTCATCGGTGAACGCCGGGACCGGTCCGGTTCGTGTGGCGGGTCCACTGTGTCCACAGACACCCAGGTCTCCTTGCGACGTGCTCCTGAGCGGTGACCGAGGTGTTGTTGTTGCCGACCGCCGACGATGGGGAAAGTGACGCTTGTGGATTTCGTTCCGAACACGAACGAAAAGATCGCGCCACATGCCCAACCGGCCGTGAACACTACCGCTTGTGCACGGGCATGCAACACATGACGACCAATAGCCAGGTGGTATTCAATTCTTTGTCATGTTTGGCCCGTTGCCTCCGCTGCGGAGAGCAGTGCCGACGGATGGGATGATTGGCCGGATTTCATGGGGAGCGGGGCGCACGGAGCGGCTCGTTCCGCACCACGGACTTGTGCCGGAGGGGCGCGTCGTCCGTTCCCGAAGGCGGCTGCTCCGCCGGGCGCCGCCACCCGTAACCTGTCTCCCCCCACACCGACCCATATGCTCATCCCGCCCTGCGAGGAGACCCGTGCACCCCACCCGCAAGGCGGTCGTGACCGCCGCCGCACTCCTGGTCATGGCCACCTCCGCCGGCTGTGAACCCGGCGCCGGCGCCACCGCGACCCACCGGGACTCCGCCGCCGAGCCCGGATGCCCCGCCGTCCTGTCGCGCGCCAAGAAGGCGGTCAAGAAGGCCGAAGCGGTCAACGCTCCCTGGCGGGGCCCCACCACCGGACCCAAGGCCGTCCACGGCAAGTCCGTCGTCTACATAGCCCAGACCCTGACCAACCCCGGTGTCGCCGGAGTCGCCCAGGGCGTCCAGGAAGCCGCCAAGATCGTCGGCTGGCACGCCCGCACCCTCAACGGCCAGGGCACGCCCGAGGGCCTGCGGGCCGCCTTCAAGCAGGCGCTCCGCCTCAAGCCGGATGGCATCGTCATCAGTGGTTTCGACCCCGGGACGGCCCCGGAAGAGGTCAAGAAGGCGAACTCTGCGGGAATTCGGCTGATCGGCTGGCACGCCGCCCCGGCCCCCGGCCCCAGCAAGGATCCGAAGCTCTTCAGCAACATCACCTCCCGGGTCGAGGATGTCGCGAAGATCAGTGCCGACTGGATCATCGCCCGGTCCAACGGGCGCGCGGGCGTCGTCCTGTTCACCGACGCCACGGTTCCGTTCGCGAAGCGCAAGTCCGATCTGATCAAGAAGGAACTCGCCACCTGCTCCGGCACCAAGCTGCTGAGCTACACCAACATGCCCATTCCCGAGGTCAACCGCCGGTCCATCAAGGAAGTCCGCTCCCTGCTGTCCCGTTTCGGCCGCAAGTGGACCTACTCCGCCGCCATCAACGACCTGTACTTCCAGCACGCCGCGCCCGCGCTGCGCGCCGCGGGCAAGGACGGCGCCGGCGCCCCGTTCAACATCGGTGCCGGTGACGGCGATCCGTCGGCCTTCCAGCGCGTCAACGGCAAGGAGTTCCAGACCGCCACGGTGCCCGAGCCGCTCTCCGAACAGGGCTGGCAGATCGTCGACGAGTTCAACCGCGCCTTCACCGGCGCCCCGGACAGCGGGTACGTCGCCCCCGTCCACGTCGCCACGGCCACCAACAGCGGCGGCGCACTGTCCTGGGACTCCGAGGGCTACCGCCAGGCATACCGCAAGATCTGGGGCGACTGACGTTCCCGGGCGGGCGCACGGCTCACCCGACCGCGCCCATGTCCCTTCGGCGGGTGGTCACTTGGGGATGGTCGAGGCGACATCGTCCAGCGTCGCCTCGGTGACCAGGCCGGTGTCCTCCAGGACGTCCATGTGGTCCTGGACGGTGTTGTTGGTCTGGGTGGCCAGCCGCCGGATGAGGGTGTTCTTGGTGGTGGCGCGGACCTCTCCGATGGTGATGAAGATCTTGCCGTGGGAAGCGCGGAGCAGGTCCACGAAGAGCTGGTCGAACGCCTTGCCCCGGGCGTCCTTCAACTGGTCCACCCAGCCCTGTTGTTCGGCGCTGGCCTCGTCGGGGATGGGCACGCTCAGCGCCTCGGAGTCCTCCCGGGCCAGCTGGTCGAGTTTGCTGTGCCCCTCCAGGAGGTGCATACCGGCGCGCTTGATGGCCTCGCTCGATGCATGCGTCTGCGCGAGCCGGCCCGCCGGCATCTCCCACAGCCCGGCCTGCCGGACCTTGGTGAGGAAGGTCTTGTCCAGGGCGCTGAGCGGGCCCGCGTTAGCTCCCTGAGGCCCGGCCGGGGCCGCGTTCGCGGCCGGCAGATGGGCCGAGTGCGACTCGTCGGCGGCGCTGTCTCTCTGGGCGAGCCACACGGATACGCTCGCGACGACCGCGAGAAGAGCGACCACGCCGGCGATCAGACGGCCACGGCTCGAGGTGGGCCGGGCTTTGCGTGCATGAGATTTCATCGTGCCTCCTGATTGCGCGCGAGGGGCGCCGGAGCGCGGTCGCCCATGGGGCTGTTGGGGCACGGTCACGCTAACGTTTGCATTGAGCAAAGAAGATGATTCAGCGACGATGCGCAAATCCCCGGGGCGGCCGGCGACGATGAGCTACCATGCCGCCCCCCGTGCACAGGACTTGATGGGCACGCCCTGAGGTCCGGTCACCCGCGCGGCTGCCCGGGGCCGCAGGCCGGCCGCCTGCCGGCGTCCCATGACGACGTCGAAGGATTCCGGGCGGTAGAAAGGGGAGATGGCGGAGCGCGCGGTCCCCACGAGGGGCACGGATGATGTGGATGCGGTGACCCAAGCGGTGCTCACGGCGTCGAGGCTGCTGGTCGCGGTGTCCGCGCGGTCACTCGGCGAGGTGGAGGAGCGGGTGACGCTGCCGCAGCTGCGGATGCTGGTGGTGCTCTCCACACGAGGCGCCACCAAGCTCGTGACCCTCGCCGAGCTCCTCCAGGTCGCCCCGTCGACCGCGATGCGCATGGTGGACCGGCTCATCACGGCGGGCCTGGCGCTCCGTCAGGCCAACCCCGACAACCGGCGCGAGACCTTGCTCCAGCTCACCGACGAGGGGCGGCGCACGGTCGAGGAGGTCACCGCCCGCCGCCGCGCGGAGATCAGCGCCATCGTCGAACGTCTCGCACCCGCGCAACGCGCCTCGCTCATCGAGGCGCTCACGGCCTTCAACGAAGCCGGTGGCGAACCACCCGTGGACGAGGGGGAGGCGCACCCGCTGGGGTGAGCGGCTCGGGTGTGGGGCCGGGTTCGTGCATGCCTTCGATGCGGCAAAGTGCCGTCCGGGCGCACCGCCGGGCTCTATGCTCAAACCACATTCGCTCGCGGGACCGGAGGCTTCCTGTGCAGATCACGATCCGGTGTGAAGATGCCGACACCGCAGGGGAGTTGGCCGCGAGTCTCCATCAGTGGCTGCTCGACGAGCCGGACGCCCGCCGGCATGCCGAGGTGCGGCTGGTCGGTGCCGAGCCGGTCGAGGGTGAACTGGGATTCGTGCTCGATATGGTGCAGCTGGTCGTCAGCTCCGGCTTCAGCGCGGCGTCCCTGGGCTACACCGTCGCCCAGTGGAAGAAGCTGAACGCCCCGCAGCTGACCATGAGTTTCGAGCGGAACGGCCGCCCCGTGACCGTGCGGGGAACGGACGCCGAGGAGATCGCTCGCGCCGTCCGGCAGCTTGACGAAGAGTGAAGCATTGGCCCGTTTGCCGCGGTTCGACGCTTCGTATGCCTTGCTGATCGGGGTGTCGGAGTATCAGGACCACGAGTTTCCCGAGGTGCCGGCCGCGATCCACAATCTGGCGGGGCTGCGCAGTGTGCTCGCCCCGTCCGACGGCGGAGGCTTTCCCCGCGAGAAGTGCCGGATGGTCTCCAACCCGCGGACGGGCGAGGGGATGCGGGTCGCCATCAAGCGGGCGGCCGAGTCCGCCACCGACGTACTGCTGCTCTACTACGTGGGGCACGGCTGGAAGGTCGAGGGCGACCTCTATCTGGCCTCCCAGTCGTCGAGCCCTGATTCGATCGAAACCACGGGGCTGGCGTACAAGACGGTCCGCCGGCTGGTCCGGAGCTCCCCGGCCGCGATCCGGATCATCGTCCTGGACTGCTGCTTCAGCGGGGTCGCCACGGGACTGCTGGGCGGTGCGGGCGACCTGCGCCTCAGCGAACCCGAGGTCGAGATCCCCCTGGCCGAGGAGCTGCCCGACGACCATGCCGACGGTGTCTGCGTGATCGCTTCCAGCGGCCCCAACCAGCCGTCCCAGGACTCGGACGGGGCGGATCACACGGCCTTCACGGGGCACTTCCTCGCCACGCTGAAGGCCGCCACCCAGACCGGTGAAGTGCGGGATCTGGAAGCGGTGTTCGACGGGACGAAGGCGGCGATGGTGTCCGCGGAGCTCCGGCATGCGCCACTGATCGCCTCGATGGGCGGGGCCCGCCGGCTGGCGCTGGTGAAGCGTCCGACGGCCGTCGATCCCGTTCCCGTCGCGGTGCCGGAGGCCGCGGTCGTATGCCCTCCGACGGCGGCGGACGAGGCCGTGGCCGCGGCGGCGGTCGCGCCGCACGGCGACGGGCCGGCCAAACTCATGAGCTGGCACACCCCGGTGGGCAGCGCGGACATCTTCGATTCCACGCTGGCACTGACGCTGCTGCAACAAGCCATGGCAATGGGGGGTGACGATGAGCACGCCGGATAGGAAGCGGAGCGGGGAGCTCGACCGGCTGCGCGCACAGGCGGAGGAGGACTTCCGGACCTATGGCCCGCAGCTCGCGGACCGGCTCCTGACCGCCTGCCGGCGGCTCCGGGCCGCCGGTGAAGGAGAGGAAGCCCTCCTCATCGCGCAGGAAGCGGTGGGGATTCACCGGGAACTCCTCGACCGCCACCACTCCGCCGGCACCGGGCTGGCGCACGCGCTGCTTCAGCTGGGTCTCTGTCTGGCCGAGGTCGGGGCGGCCGAGGAGGCGGTCGACGTGTTGCAGGAGTGCCTCGCGTTCACCGATCTCCTGCCGGCGCATTTCCGGCCGTCCGCGCTGCGGCTGCGCTGCAACGCGCTCGAATGCCTCGCGCTGATCCTCGGCTCGTCGGGCCGCACGGCGGAGGCCGTCGCCGCCTCGCACCAGGCGATCACGGGCTACCGGGAGCTGTTCGAGGAAGACCCGAGCGTGGGGCCGGAGCTGGCCCGTGGTCTGCACAACCTCGCCACCCTGCTGGCCGCCGGGGCCCAGTGGGAGCGGGCCCTGGTCCCCCTGGAAGAGTCCCTCGCGATGTACGACCAGCTCTCCGTAGGGGGCAACACGGCGCTGGCGGCGGAGCGGAGCCGGGCCCAGCAGTTGCACGCCGTACTGGCGGGAGGAGAGGGGGAGGCCGGGGACGTCGCGGGTGAAGCGCTGTCCGCCTACCACCTGGCAGCGGAGGCCGATGCGTACTCGGCCACCTCGGGACTGGCCGGCATCCCGGCGCATGTGGAGATCCATCGTGTTGAATCCGTCGACCACGTCGCACAGCCACACAGAGAGCAGCGGAGCATGGACCGGAACCTGATTGACCTCGCCGAAGCGGTGCAGGCCGTACGCGATGATCTGCGTGCGGCCACCGCGTCGTTCGACAGCGGTGACCTCCAGTTCGAGATGGGACCGATCGAGCTGGAATTCACCGTCGAGCTGGAGCGCGACCCCCGGGCACGGTCGGGGGTCCGCACCTGGGTGGTCACGGACACCGGCGCCGGGAAGGTGGCAGCAGCCCCCACCAGGCACCGGCTCAAGCTCACGCTGACGCCACGGCAGCTCGGCTATCGGATCGTCGATACGGGGGACATGGTGTGAAAGGAGGCCGGTCCAGGCCGGCTGCTGCCGCTCGTTGACGCCTTCGGAGCCCTGCCGCACGGCCGCCGCGGAGGGTCGACGCCGGTACCCCGGGCGCGTACTCTCGCCGGGATGCGCCTCACCAAGTACACCCATTCCTGCGTCCGGTTGGAGCGTCCCGGGGGCGGGACACTGGTCATCGACCCCGGTATCTGGAGCGAGGCACGGGCGCTGCACGGTGCCGACGCGATCCTGGTGACGCACGAACATGCCGACCATGTCGATGTGCTGCGCCTCAAGGGACTCGGCGCGCCGGTCTACGCACCCAAGGGCGCGGACTTCGGCGGTCTCCTGGACGTCATCGAGGTGGAGCCGGACGAGGAGTTCAGCGCGGCCGGCTTCGCTGTCACGGCGCACGGCGGCCGGCATGCGCGCATCTACGGCGACCTCCCGGACTGCGCCAACCTCGGCTATCTGATCGACGAGTGCCTCTATCACCCCGGCGACTCGCTGTATGTGCCGGACAAGCCGGTGGAGACGCTGTTCGTGCCCGTGCAGGCGTCGTGGCTGCGTACGTCCGAGGCCATCGACTTCGTCCGGGCGGTCGAGCCGGAACGGGCCTACGGCATCCATGACGCGCAGCTCAACGAGCGGGGCCTGCACAGCGTCAACGGCTGGCTCGCTGAGCAGGCGGGCGGGTGTTACCGCTGGGTGCCGCCGGGTGCCCGGTTGGCCGGCGCGGAGCGGTGAGCGCCGGGCTCGGCCGAGCCGCCCCGCTCAGGCCCCCGGAGCGCCCGCGCGCAGGCCGTCCATGACGAGGTCCAGGAGGCGTTCGGCGCGCCCGTGCCAGTCACCGTGCGGATCGATCTGCCAGAGGCCGGAGATGGCCAGCACGAAGTCGTCGGGGGTCACCCCCGGGCGGATGGTGCCGGCCTCTTCGTTCGCCTTCAGCAGCAGGGCGACGGCTGAGGTCACCGGGCCGTGTCCCAGTCCGGCCAGCGAGCCGGGCGCGCAGGTGGTCTTGCGCATCGCGTCGGCCAGGCCGGCCTTGGCCATGGCGTACTGGGCGAGGCGGTCCATCCACTCCCGCAGGGCCTGGTCGGGCGCGTGGGTCTCCAGCAGCTGGGACGCGGTCGCGGAGACCTGCTGCACCTCATGGCGATAGACCTCGAGGACGAGTGCCTCGCGGTTGGGGAAGTTGCGGTAGAACGTCGCCTGCCCGACGCCCGCCTTCTTCGCGATCGCGCTCAGCGGGGCGTCGGCCGACCGCGTCAGTTCCGCGAGGGCCACTTCCAGGATGCGCTCGCGATTCCGCTGCGCGTCCGAGCGCACCGGCGCGGGTTTTCTCTGCTGCACTCGTCCTCCTCCCGGATTCGCGGACGGCCGGGTCTTGCTAACCGGACAACTGTCCGGTAGATTTTCCACGCTAGCGGACAGCTGTCCGCTTAGGTCCACCATACCGCCGAATGCGGCCGGTGGGGACGGTCCGCGATCCCGCGACCGGCTTCGCGTCCCACCGCACCGCCGCAGGAACCCCAGCCGCCGCGACATACAGCGCCTCCCCCTCCGAACTGCCTGCGGGGCCGTCCCGTTCGACGCTCCCGCTCCGCGCGACAAGGACAGCTCGACGTCCTGGTCGGCCCACACGCCCTCAGGGCGGTCCGGCCGCGCCTCACCCACGCGAAAGAAGGCTGATCATGGCCCTATCGACGTCCAGCGTCATCACCCTCAACATCAACGGCGAAAAGCGCACGCTGCCCGTCGACCACCGCACCACCCTGCTCGACGCGCTGCGCGAGCAACTCGATCTCACCGGCACCAAAAAGGGCTGTGACCACGGCCAGTGCGGTGCCTGCACGGTCCTGCTCGACGGCCGCCGGGCCGTCTCCTGTCTCCAGCTCGCGGTCGCCGCCGAGGGGCGGGAGATCACCACCATCGAGGGCGTGGCGGACGGCGAGCGGCTCCATCCGGTGCAGCAGGCATTCCTCGACTTCGACGGCTATCAGTGCGGCTACTGCACACCGGGACAGATCTGTTCGGCCATCGCGGTGATCGAGGAGCATGCGGCGGGCTGGCCGAGTGCCGTGACCGCCGATATACGCCCCGAAGCGGGCGCACCCGCGCTGACCGCCGAGGAGATCCGGGAGCGGATGAGCGGCAATCTGTGCCGCTGCGGTGCCTATGTATCGATCGTGCAGGCGGTCGCGCAGGCCGCGGAGGCCGAGGCCCGGCGGACGGCCGGCGCGGCGGACGGGGAGCTGACGGCATGAGGGAATTCGGATATCAGCGGGTGACCGAGGTCGCCGGGGCGGTCGCGCTGCTCGGTGCCGATCCCGGCGCACGCTGTCTCGGCGGCGGCACCAACCTCGTCGACCTGATGAAGGCCGGGGTGGAGCGGCCCGCACTGCTCGTCGACGTACGTGACCTGCCCCTGGGCGGGATCGAGACCACGGACGACGGCGGGCTGCACATCGGCGCGACGGTCACCAACAGCCAGCTCGCCGCCGATCCCGAAGTGCGCCGGCGTTACCCGGCGCTGGCCGAGGCCGTGCTGGCCGGTGCCTCGGGGCAGCTGCGCAACATGGCCACGGTCGGCGGGAATCTGCTCCAGCGCACCCGCTGCGGCTACTTCACCGACCCGGCCAAGCCGTGCAACAAACGCGTCCCCGGCAGTGGCTGCCCGGCCGTCGAGGGCGAGCATCACAACCACGCCATCCTGGGCGCCTCCGCGCACTGTGTGGCGGTGCATCCCTCGGACATGGGGGTGGCGCTCACCGCCTTCGACGCCGTCGTCTCCTACGAAACCGCGGACGGTCCGGGCGAGTTGCCGCTCGCCGACTTCTATCTGCCGGTGGGCGACACCCCGCACCGGGAGACCGCGCTGCCGCCCGGTGCGCTGATCACCGGAATCACCCTGCCACCGGCCCCGGTCGCCGCAGCCTCCCGCTACCGCAAGGTGCGCGAGCGCGCGTCGTACGCCTTCGCGATCGGCTCGCTCGCCGCCGCCCTCGATGTCCGGGACGGTGTCGTCCGCGAGGTGCGCCTCGCCTTCGGGGCGGTCGCGTCCCGGCCGTGGCGGGCCCGGGCGGCCGAGCGGGCGCTGACCGGGGGCCCGGCCGACGCCGCGGCGTTCGCCGCCGCCGCGGACGCCGAACTCGTCGCAGCCGAGACGCTGCCCCACAACGGATACAAGGTGACCCTGATGCGCAACCTCGTCGTGGCCGTGCTGACCGAACTCGCCGAGGAGGCCGCCCGATGACCACCACCACGGAAAACCCCGCGGTGACCGGGGCCGTGGGCGCCGCCCACACCCGCCTGGAGGGCCGGGACAAGGTCACCGGAACGGCGCGCTACGCCGGTGAGGTCCCGTTCGCCGAACTCGCCCACGGCTGGCTGGTGTTGTCCACCGTGGCCCGCGGCCGGATCCGCTCCGTGGAGTCGGCGCCCGTTCTGGCCCTGCCCGGTGTCCTCGCGGTGCTGCACCATGACAACGCCCCGCGCGTCAACGGGGACTACTCGGGGCCGTTCGGCCCGCCCGACCCGATCCTTCAGGCTTTCCAGCACGACCGGGTGCCGTACGTCGGCTGGCCGGTGGCACTGGTCGTCGCGGAAACCCCCGAGCAGGCCAGGGAAGCCGCCGAACAGCTGGTCGTCCGGTACGACCAGGAGCCGCACGATGTCGCCTTCTCCGCCGGCCGGCCCGGGATGTACACCCCGGAGAATTCCCCCACCGTGGCGGCGGAGACGGCGAAGGGCGACCTGGACGCCGAGCTCACCGCGTCCGCCGTGGTGGTGGACGCGGAATACACCACACCGGAAGAGCATCACAGCTCGCTGGAGCCCCATGCGGCGATGGCGCGCTGGGACAGCGGCCGGCTGGAGGTTGTCGACTCCAATCAGGGCAGCAGGTTCGTGGCGGACGAACTGGCGCAGCTGTTCTCGCTCGACCCGGGCTCGGTGCGGGTGCGGTCCGAGCACGTCGGCGGTGGCTTCGGCTCCAAGGCGACCCGGCCGCATGTGGTGCTCGCCGCGATGGCCGCGACCGTCCTGCACCGTCCGGTCCGGGTCGTCCTGACCCGCCGCCAGATGTTCTCGGTCGTCGGCTATCGCAGCCCCACGGTGCAGCGGGTCCGGCTCGGCGCCGACGCCGACGGGCGGCTGCGGGCCTTCGACCACCAGGCGGAGTGCCTCACCTCCACCGTGTACGAATTCGTCGAGCGCAGCGCCAACTTCGGGCGGCCGATGTACGACGCGGCCGCGCACCACACCGTCAACCGCGTCGTCCCGCTCGATGTCCCGACACCGACCTGGATGCGCGCACCGGGCGAGGCGCCGGGCTCGTTCGCGCTGGAGTCCGCGCTCGACGAACTCGCCGAGAAGTGCGGCATGGACCCGATCGAACTGCGTGCCCGCAACGAACCGGACGTGGGCCCGGTCTCGGGGCTGCCCTTCAGCAGCCGCCGGGGGCTCGCCTGCTTCCGGGAGGGCGCCCGCAGGTTCAACTGGCCGGACCGGGACCCGCGCCCCGGCATCCGCCGCGAAGGGCGCTGGCTGCTCGGGACCGGCACCGCCGCGGCCACCTTCCCCGCCGGGGTCGCGCCGTCCACGGCCGCCGTGACGGCGGAGGCGGACGGCACCTTCACCGTACGGATCACCGCGGCGGACATCGGGACCGGGGCACGCACCGCGCTCGCCCTGATCGCCGCAGACGCACTGGAGGTGGCACCGGAACGGATCCACATAGAGATCGCGGACAGCGACTTCGGCCCGGCGATGATCGCCGGCGGCTCGATGGGCACCCGCTCCTGGGCCTGGGCCATCACCGCCGCGGTACGCGAGCTGCGGGAGCAACTGGCGCTGGGCGGCGGCATCCCGCCGCAGGGCATCACGGCACGGGCGGACACCGGCGACGCCGTCAGGGCGCTGGCGAAGAAGGAACGGCACTCCTACGGGGCGCAGTTCGCCGAGGTCGCCGTGGACGTCACGAGTGGCGAGGTCCGGGTGCGGCGGATGCTCGGCATCTTCGCCGCGGGCCGGATCGTCAACCCGCTGACCGCGCGCAGCCAGTTCATCGGCGGGATGACCTGGGGGCTGTCCATGGCGCTGCACGAGGAGGCGGTCCGGGACCAGGCATCGGGCGGCCATGTCGGCGCCGACCTCGCGGGCTACCACTTCGCCGCGCACGCCGATGTCCCGTCCATCGAGGCGGACTGGGTGGACGACCCGGACCCCGACGACCCGGTCGGCATCAAGGGCATCGGCGAGGTCGGGATCGTGGGAGCCGCGGCGGCGATCGCCAACGCGGTCTGGCACGCGACCGGTGTACGCCACCGGCACCTGCCGATCCGCCCCGACCGCGTCCTGCTCGCCGGCACCGCACCAGGAGGAGACCGGGATGCTTGACCTCGCCGACGCCCTGCACCGCTGGCTGGCGGAGGGGCGGGACTTCGCCGTCGCCACGGTCGTGGCCGTCGACGGCAGCGCGCCGCGCGGCCCGGGCGCCGCCCTCGCCGTCGACAGCCGGGGCGAGGTCATCGGCTCGGTCTCCGGCGGCTGTGTGGAAGCGGCGGTGCACGACCTGTGTGCCCAGGCGCTCCAGGACGGTCAGGTGGTGCTGGAGCGGTTCGGCCCGGACGCCGAGGACGCCTTCGCGGTGGGGCTGACCTGCGGCGGGGCCATCGAGGTGCTGGTCACGCCGCTCCGCGCGGACACGCCGGGCCGGCCGGTGTGGGCGGCGGCGCTGGCGGCCGCCGCCGGGGGAGCGGCGGCGGCCCTCGCCCTGGTGGCCCGTGGACCGGCCGAACTCCTCGGCAGACCCCTGCTCGTCCACCCCGACGGGTCGTACGAAAGCGGCCTCGACGGACCTGCCGGGCTGGACCGTGCGGTGGCCGACGAGACCCGCGCCCTGCTGGACGCGGGCCGCACCGGCACCTTCGCCCTCTCGGGGAGCGGAGCGCGCTGCGGGAGCGCGCTGACCCTGTTCGTCGCGTCAAGCGTGCCGCCACCCCGCATGATCGTCTTCGGTGCCGTCGACTTCGCCGCGGCGCTGGTGCGGACGGCGAAATTCCTCGGCTACCACGTGACCGTGTGCGATGCCCGCCCCGTCTTCGCCACCCGGGCCCGCTTCCCGGAGGCCGACGACCTCGTCGTCGACTGGCCGCACCGCTACCTCCGGCGCACCGAGACCGACGCCCGTACGGTGCTCTGCGTCCTCACCCACGACGCCAAGTTCGATGTCCCCCTGCTGACGGTGGCCCTGCGGCTGCCGGTCGCGTTCGTCGGGGCGATGGGCTCCCGCCGCACCCACGAGGACCGCAACCGCCGGCTGCGCGAGGCCGGCCTCACCGCACGCGAACTGGCCCGGCTCCGTTCACCGATCGGCCTCGACCTCGGGGCCCGTACCCCCGAGGAGACCGCCCTGTCGATCGCGGCCGAGATCGTCGCGATACGCCAGGGCGGCACGGGCGTCCCGCTCACCGGCTTGCGGACCCCCATTCACCACGATGCCCACCAGCGGAGCACGGATCCGGCCGGACCGCAGGCGGCCGCATGACACGGCCGGGTCCGGGCGCCGGTCCCGGGAAAGGAGGACCGCGAGACGCCGGGTGACGGGTAGCCGGTGACTGACGGCCGGTGACTGATATGCCGTGCCCCGGAACGGGCAGGGATGCGGATATGACCGTCCTCGTCGGAACCTCCGGCTGGCAGTACAAGGACTGGCGCGAGGTCCTCTACCCGCCGGACCGGCCGCAGCGACTGTGGCTGGAGGAGTACGCGCGGCACTTCGCCACCGTCGAGAGCAACGCCGCCTTCTACCGGCTGCCCGAGGAGAAGACCTTCGCGGACTGGCGGGACCGGACCCCCGACGGGTTCGTGATGGCCGTGAAGGCAAGCCGCTATCTGACCCACATCAAGCGGCTGCGCGAGCCGGAGGAGCCGGTCGGGCGGCTGATGTCGCGGGCCGCCGCCCTCGGCCACCGGCTCGGGCCGGTCCTGCTCCAACTGCCGCCCACACTCAAGGCGGACCCCGGCCTGTTGGACGACTGCCTCAGCTGCTTTCCGGCCGGTACCCGGGTCGCCGTCGAGCCCCGCCACCCGTCGTGGTGGACCGCGGAGGTCCGTACGGTGCTGGAGCGGCGGGGCGCCGCGCTGTGCTGGGCGGACCGCGGTTCCCGGCCCGTGGCGCCCCTGTGGCGGACCACCGACTGGGGGTATGTGCGCTTCCACGAGGGCCGCGCGGAGCCCTGGCCACGCTACGGCAGGCAGGCGCTCACCACCTGGGCACGGCGGATCGCCGACGCCTGGCCGGACCGGGCCGACGTCTACACCTACTTCAACAACGATCCGGGCGGGGCGGCCGTCCGCGACGCCACCACCTTCGCCCGTGCCGCCGCGGCCGCCGGCCACACCGTGAGCCGTGCGCCGTCCGGGCGTGGCGCCGCCCGGTGACCGTGGCCCCGGGATATATCTGCGCTCGGACGGGACGGGACGGGCCGGGCGAACGAGGCGCTGAGGTGACGAGGTGAGACAGGGATGATCCGCAGACGGATGGTGGTCTCCGGAGACGTGCACGGCGTGTTCTTCCGCGACACCTGCCGGCGCACGGCCGACGCGCTGGGAGTGGCCGGCTGGGTGCGCAACCTCCCGGACGGGACGGTGGAGGCCGTGGGCGAGGGGGAGCCAGAGCGGGTGCGGAAGCTGGTCGACTGGGCGCACGAGGGCCCGCCCCTGGCCACCGTCGAAGCGGTATCCGTACGGGAGGAGGAGCCGGAGGGGCTGACGGGCTTCGAGATCCGGCCGACACCCGCGGGTTTCTGACCGGCCGGCACCCGCAGATTTCTGAACGGCCGGGGCACCCAGGCCGTGCCGTGTCAGGGGCCGACGCCCGAGGCCGCGCCCGGCCCGACGCCCGAGCCGCGCCCGCCCGATGCCGAGCCGCGCCCGCCCGATGCCGAGGCCGCGCCCGGCCCGACGCCCGAGCCGCGCCCGGCCCGACGAACGGCCGCCTCACCCCATCAGGAAGGCCGCGTCCCAGCCGTTCACCTCCTCCACGCCGACTCCCCGGCGGGCGTCCGCGTAGTCGGCCAGGACGAGCGCGATCCCGGCGGCGCCGTCCAGCAGCCCGGGGTGGTGCACCCGGTGCGGTGCGGACCCCGTCCCGGGGGCGGGCGGTACAACCTGGCGGTAGCCAAAGGGAGTTCGGGCATCGCACTCCGCCACGAGCTCCTGGGCGAGGTCGTCCGCCGCCGTCCACCACTCGGTGCGTCCCGTGGCGACGGCCATCCGGCTGACGGTGTGCAGGACGCCCGCACGGCCATGGCAGAAGCCCGGGTCGGCGGACACCGCGGCATCGAGCGGGCGGCGCACCAGGCCACCGACCGCGTCCTCGGCCAGGGCCGTCAGCCCGCGGTCACCGAGCGCCCGCCCGGCCAGATACAGCGACCAGGCGATCCCGGCCGTCCCGTAACACCATCCCGGCCGGCTCCTCGCCCCCGCCTCCCGGGGCGGACGCTCCCGGGACGGTGGGGAAGACTCCCCGGCCGCCTCCGCGGGGGCGACGCGGCCGGGCCACCGCGTGCCCAGGTCGTCGGTGTACCCCACGCTCACCACCCAGTCGGCCATACGGCGGAGGGCATCGGCCATCCCCGGCACCCGGTGTCCGGACCGGTACGCCAGCGACATCAGGGCCAGGGGGCCGCAAATCCCGTGCGCGACACCGACGTTGAGGTCGCCCCCCGGGTACTCCTCGCGGTCACGGGGGAGGAGATAGCGGTCGGGGGCGCACCACCACCCCGGCACCTGGATTCCGCCGGCCGCCGGGGGCCGCACGGGATGCGTGATCCCGACCAGCCAGGTGAGGACGTCGCGGAGTACCCGCGCGCAGCGCTCGTCGCCGTGGTCGGCGGCCAGGAGGAGGCCACGGCCCTCGCCCGTCAGGCCCGAGATCACGTCGTAGTCGTCGGCCGCCTGCCCCGCGCCGTCTTCCTGCCGCCGGGCCACCAACCGGGCGACCCGGGCCTGGACATAGTCGGCGTGCACCTCGGCGCAACGCGCCAGCAGCCGGGTGTAGCCGCCGTGCGCGTCGGCGTGCAGCCGTGCGGGCAGCAGCAGATCACCGACCGCGGCCGGGCCGGCGTCGGTGGTCGCCGCGACGGCCGCCGCGAGATGGGCGTGCCCGACCGCCGCGTACCGGGCGTCGTTCCGGGCGCACCTGGTGTGCAGCAGCGCGATGCCCGGGTGCCCCATCAGCAGCGACGCGGGCTGCCAGGCGGGCTGGAGCAGTTCCGGCGGCAGCGCGGCGCACGCCTCGTGCGCCGTACCGGCCACCTGCTCCGGTGAGCTCAGCAGATCGGCGACCCGGTACGCGAGGTCCGACGCGGCGTCGCACAGGGCGAGGGGTACGGTCATCGGTCGTTCCGCCGCCGTCCGAGCCACAGCGCCAGCGCCTCACGGGCCGTCACCTGCGCGGTCCGTTCCTGCTCGCGCCGTGGGCCGAGCAGCCGGTTGCAGTGCATATGGGCCAGGCTCAGGGCGATCCGTGCCCTCCGGTCGTGGTCCGTCGCACCGGCCGGCAGCACCTCACGCAGACCGGCCAGCGCCGGGCCGCGGGTGCTCCATCCCACGCCCCAGCCGTCCGCCGCGGCCGGCGGCCGGGGCCGGGCGTGCGCGTCCAGCAGCGCGGCGACCTCCTGCTTCCGCGACCGCGGGACCGCTCCCCGGTGTGCCAGCACCGACGGGCCGCTGAGCCAGTCGAGCGCCTCCTCCGGGGAGCCGAGGCGGGTGAGGATGTCGAGGATGCCCAGCGCGGCCGGCAGCGAGGGATCGCCCAGCTGGTCGGGGGCCATGGCCAGCAGCGTGACGACGGACTCGCTGTCGGCGTGGAAGACGCGCTCGGCGTGCCCGAGGGCGGCCGGTCCGCCGTACCGCTCGATCTCGGGTTCGTAGGTGTCCAGGGCCACCGTCCCGAGGAGTCCCGCCGCCGCCCGCTCCCGCGCCCAGGAGTGGAGCTCGGGCAGCAGCACCGGCCACAGGGATTCCGGCTTGCCGTGGAAGCGCAGCCGGATGTGCGGTTCCGGGTCCGCGTAACGGAGGAAGAACCAGCGGTCGGCGCCCGCTCTGCCCAGCAGCTCGGGATCGGTCAGCGCGCCGAGGTGACGGGCCAGCACCTCCGGCTGGCGGGCCGGGGGCACGAAGAGCTTCGCGTAGAGCCACTCACCGCCGGGCAGATGGGCGCGCGCGCCGCGGTCGCCGTCCGGGCCGTCCGTCGCGAGCGGGACCGGAAGCGGGGCTGGAAGCGGCGCCGCGGCGGGGCGGGCCTGCCGGGTACCGGGCGGGGCGCTCCGGCCCGCGGACCGGGCGAAGACCGGAAAGACGAACTCGGCGGCATGGGGGCCCTCGGCGCTCCGGAACCACTGCCGTTCCGCCCGGCCTCCGCACCGCTCCACCACCGTCAGACCGGCCGCCCGCCGCACCTCGTCACGGAGAACCGGGAGATGCAGCGGGTCGTCGAGGTCGACCGCGACCCGGTGATCGGCCTTGGTGAGCAGCACCTGCCGGGGCACCTCCCAGCGCCGCCGCCACTCCCCGACCTGCTCCCCCCACTCCTCGTCGCCCCGGTCGGCCGCGGCGCGCAGGGCCCGGTCCGGCAGCCAGCGCGCCGGGGAGAGCACGGTCCGGCCGTGGCGCACCCGCGGCAGCGCGGGAGCCGAGGCCCAGCGTCCCCAGCTCCACGGTGCGCAGAAGGACCGGCCTTCCTGCCCGAGCTCCAGCAGGAACCGGGCCACGTACGGAAGGTGACCGTTGGCCGGGTTGAGCATCGAGTACGAGAGCGGACGCACCCCGCGGCCGGTCGCTCCGTCGACGAGCCGGAGGCGGTCCGTGTCCGCGTGGACCGCGAGGTTCTCCAGGCGCAGATCGTGCGCCGTCTCCGCCGCGGCGGGGCCGACCCCCAGGGGGAGGCGATGGGACAGCCACTGCGGGACGGCGGAGACATTGGCGGACCGTGCCACCCTGGGCCGGTAGGCGACACAGGCCGGGATCTCGCCGTCCGGTGCACTGTGCTCCGCGTGCAGCGCCAGCTCCTGGATCCGCGCGTCCGCGGGGCCGAATACCGGCGTGAATCGGCTGAACATCGCCCCCGCCAGCGGCGACACGGCCTGCGGCGCCAGCACCAGCTGGAAGTCCCCGGCGCACAGGGCCTCCCAGTCCGGAGCCACCAGTTCGGCGCCCACCTCCATGCTCAGCGGGGCCGGTGCGCGCTCCGCCGGTTCCAGGGCGCGCACGGTCTCCTCGTCCAGCTCCACTTCCCGTACGCCACGGCGCGCCGCGTCCATCAGCAGCTCGCCCAGGACCCGGTCGCGCTCCCCGGAGTCGGGGGAGGGCACGGCTGCGGGCTGCCGGTAGGCGCGGGGCAGCCCCAGCCCACGGGCGTCGTCCAGCAGTTCCAGGACGGGCACCGCGCGGTCGGTTCCGTACTTTTCGAGGAAGGCCAGGTGGTAGTCGCGCAGGTGCGGATTGCCGCGGTGGACGGGGGAGGCCCGCCACAGCACCGTCGCGGCCCGTGCCGCTTCCCGGGCCACTTCGGGCGGCAGGGTCAGCCGGATGTCCAGGGACAGGTCGGTCTGGAGCACGTCGGACGCCGGCTCCAGCGCCCGCATCCGAGCGGAGACCGCGGTCAGCCGCCCCCGCCGGTCGCCCGGCGATGCGGTGTCCAGAGATGCCAACTCACCGTGAATCGCGCACAGTTCACGGGCAGTGGGGTGGTCGACCCCCTGCAGCCGGTCGCGTACGTGGTCGAGAGGGGCGGTGCAGTCGGGCGGCGGTGTCAGATCGGTCAGCAGGAAGTGGCCGCGTACGAGCTGGGTGATGCTGCCCTCGACCGCCCCTTCGGGCGCGTGCGGGAACGCTCGCCGGCCCGCTTCCACCAGCCGGGGAAACGGCGTGGGCCGCGCCGCGGCCGCCAGCAGGGCCCGGACCACCCGGGTGTGGCGCACCGACCCCGCCAACTGCCGTTCACCGGTGGGGTCGTGGTGGTCGACGAGCACCAGCCGGCCGTCCCGTACGGTGTGCAGGTTGTTGGCCGTGAGCCGCGAGCGCTCCAGTGCGGCGGGGAGATCGCGCAGCGTCTCCAGTACGCCGTCCAGCCAGGCCGCGTCCGGCCGGGTCACGGTGCGCCCGGCTCCGAGCGGTTCCCGGGCGGGTTCCGGTCCGAATCCGGCGAGCCCGACCCCGGCGAACAAGCCGAACGGGGTGGGGCGGTGGGACATCCGTGAGCGGTACTTCGTCAGCGACCTCGCGATACGGCGCAGCGACTTGAGTCGGAGCGCTTCTCCGGCGACGGCGCGGTCCACCTCGTCCGCCAGGCTCGCGCTGGCCAGGCTCACCGCCGCCATGAGCCGTGGTTCGGCGGCCAGTTGCGCTATCCGGTGGCGCAGCCGGGCTGCCTCGTGCGGGGCCTCGCCGGACGGCCGGGGCCCGGGGGCCGGGGGATCGTCCGAGGGCAGCGGGAGGGCCGCGGCCCGTACCAGAGCCACCTTCCCGCACTCGAATCGCACATCACCCGTACCACTCACGCCTGTCCCCGCCCCGTTCACGTGCCACCGCTCCGCCCGACGACAGCGCGGGGTGCCGCGGGAGAGCGTCCCGCGGCACCCCGCACCGGTGTGGTCAGCAGTGCCAGGAGGTGGGCGGGCAGACCTGCGTCATCAGCTTCGAGTCCTGCGCCTTCGCCGCGGTCGTGGCCGACTCCATGATCTCCATGTCCAGGTCGAGGTCGAATTCGTCCAGGTTGATGGTGACGTTCTCCATGGTCCCCTCCAAAGAAAGATAATTTAATTCCGGAGTAATCCCGGTTGTTGCGGAAATATTTCGCAACCGCCGAGGTATTTCATCCGAGGTCGCGATCTTCGTCAAGAGCGTTTAGAACCCGCCCGCCGGGGCAACTCCCCTGCTCCGGGCCCGTGTTCACCTCCGACGCGCGCCGGGTGAACTGTCTCCGCGAGGCCGTCGGCCCCCGCTCAGAGGAAGTCGAGTTCGGAGGTCAGCCGGACCCCCGTGCGGCGCAGCACTTCCTCTCGTACGAGCTCGATCGCCCGGGTGAAACCGGCGGCGGTCGCGCCCTCGTCGGCGACCAGGGTGTAGTGCAGCGAGGAAAGGCGAACACCCTTGACGATCGGGGTGCTCAGCTCGAAACCGGCCTGCCGGATGAGCCAGCTCGCACTCACCCGTGTCGAGCCGTCGGGGAAGCGGTTCACCGGGGCGTTGCGCGCCCGCAGGCCGTCGGCCTGTGCGGGGGAGATCTCGGGGCTGAGGAACACACTGCCGACCGATCTGTCGTCGGTGCCACTACAGCCCAGCACCATGCCCTTGCTCCGCCGGACCGCGAGCACCGCCTGGGCCACCTCGTCCAGCGGCACCCGGCTCCCGACCGGGACATCGAGCGCGGCGGCCACCGTCCGGTACGTCACCGGCGCGCTCAGCTCGGACCGGCGCAGCGCGAAGACCAGATTCAGCAGGGTCCACCGGCGGGAGTGCTTGAAGACACTGGTGCGGTGGCCCAGCCCGCAGGCCGCGGCGTCCAGGGTGACCATCCGGCCCAACTCCCAGTCCCACGCGGTCACTTCCACCAGGCAGTCGGCGGTCTCCTGGCCGTAGGCGCCGACATTCTGGACCGGGGTGGCGCCGGTGGTCCCGGGGATGCCCACCAGCATCTCCATGCCCGTGAGGCCCTCGGCGACGGTGGCGTCGACCAGGTCGCCGAGGAGGTGTCCGGCCTGCACCTCGACCAGCACCCGCCCGTCGGCGGTGCGGCCGGTCATCCGGACGCCCTTGGTGCTCATCCGCAGCACCGGGCCCGGACAGCCGGCGTCGCTGACCACCACATTGCTTCCTTCGCCGAGACAGACCGGCCGGCCGGGGGAGGCATCGGCCAGCGCGACGAACTCGGGGAAGTCCGCGGGGTCGAACAGCTCGAAGAGGACCGCCGCCGGTCCTCCGAGACCCAGCGTGGTCAGCGGGGCAAGCGGTACCTCGTGAGTGACTCGCATATGTTCCTGTTTCTCCTGGATGCCGTTCCGTGTCGAGGGGTCGTGCGAGGGGAGGGGGGCGAGGGCCGGCCCTCAGTGGGGGACGGGCAGCACGCCGCCCGGCGTCACCGCACGACGAGCGGGGGCCGGGGCCCTGCCGACGGTCCCGGAACGGCACGGCGGCCGAGGGGACTTCGTGATCATGTCTCAGCACGCCGCCCGCGCCCGGCCCGCCGCCAGCAGCTCGTCGGCCCGTTGCACGATGTCGCGCGCCACCGCACTGTCGTACCGCACGAACCGCCGCCGCAGCGCCATCAGCCGCGCGTGGGCGCGTTGCGAGCTGATGTGCTCGGCCAGCGCCAGCGCGTCCGTGGCGGCCGCCGCCGCGCCGTCGAGCTCGCAGCGGGCCAGCCGCGCCTCGGCCAGCGAGGCGCTGTGCAGCAGCAGGTTGCGCGGCTGGCTGCCCCGGAGCAGGTCGATCCCGCGGGTGAGATACGACTCCGCCCGCTCGGGGCACCCCAGCTCCAGCCAGGCCCGGCCGGCATCGGCCACCATGACGGCGGGGGTGAGCCAGTACGCCCAGGGCTGCTCGGCGGCCGCGGGCCGGCCCGCCCGGCTGAGCTCGGCCGCGTCGTCCAGGGCCCGTTGACAGGCCGCCTCGTCGCCGAGACCGGCGTGGGCCCGGGCCTCGCGGGTGGCCAGCAGCGCCTGGCCGATGCCCATGTCCTCCTGCGCCGATCCCTTGCGGGCGATACGGATCAGCCGCAGCGCCTCCTCCCCGCGGCCGGCCCATCCGGCCCGGTAGCTCATACAGGAGATGATGTACGCGGCGAGCGGCCGGTCACCGGCGGCCCGGGCGGCGCCCAGGGCGGCCAGGAAGCGCGAGTTGCTCAGCTCGTCCTGCCCCTGATCCGCCGTCAGCCAGGCGGTGAGCTGGCCGAGTTCGGCGATGATGCGGTGCAGCTGCCGTCCGGTCGACGCGTCGTAGGAGTACTTGGCGGCCAGCCGCTCCGCCCATTGGAGGTCCTGGAGCGCCCAGTCCAGTACGAGCCCGCTGCTGCCGCTGTCGTCCAGCTGGCGCAGCTGCTGGATCCTGGCGGTCAGCATCTCGATCGCGACCCCGGGAACCTCCTCGCCGCGCAGCCGCGAGGGCGGCGGCAGCGCGTCATCGGCCACCAGCCAGTCCACCGACGCGGTGAGCGGATCGAGGGCGGCCGGCCGCTGCACGGGCGCCGCGGGGCGCGGCTGAGCGGGCAGCCGCCGTTGCGGCGGGACCGCGGACGCGAAGTGCCCGGGCCACAGCGCCTCGACCGTGACCGGCTCTCCGAGGTGGTCGGACAGGATCGTCGCGATGATGTACGGCAGCCGGCGCCGGGGGCGGGCGCCCTTCAGCCAGTTGTACGGAGCCTTGCTGCTGATGGTGCCGCTGCCGCACCGCCGGTTGATCTCACGGGCCAGCCGCTCCGGCGGCCAGGACAAGCGCGCCAGGCAGGTCGCTAACACAGACGTATCGTTCATCGGCGGAGAACCTCGGCCGCGGCGGCGCTCGATGCTGTGGGAGGGGCGGCCGGGACTGTCGGCTCCGGCGACCGCCGGGGGTGCTCCGGAGTCATGTCAGACCGGAGCGGAATCGGGCCGACGGTGTGCATAGCCGCTTTCCACGCCCCCCTGCCGACAACTGCCCAGTCATAGTAGGGATTCCCTGGGGCGGGAGGCCGAATCTGTGATGACTGACACAGCTACTGCACACCATATGCAAGTACAGGATTCAAGCATCAGACGCACCCGGGCCTCAGACCTTGAGCAGCTGCGGGGCCGGGGCCGCGTCCCGTACCGATGCCGGGCGCAGCGCCCTCCAGTAGAGCGCGACCCCGACCGCCAGCACGCCGACCGCGAACAGGAAGGGCGTGGCGAACGACCCGCTCACCTGCGCCAGCCAGCCGGTCAGCAGCACCCCGCCCGCGGTGGCCGCCGTATTGAGGAAGTTCATCAGCCCGCTGACCGCACCCACCGCGCCCGGCGGTGCGAGCAGTCCGGGCAGCCCCCAGGCGACCGGCGCGGCGATGGCCAGCCCCGCCAGGGAGACGGACATCCAGCAGACCGCGAGGGCGGGTGATCCGGCGCCGCCCGCGGCACCGATCGTGCCACCGAGCGCCAGGCCGCAGGTCAGCACGGTTCTGCGGACCACCCACGGGTCGCGGCCGCGGCGGATCAGCCGGTCCACCAGCCAGCCGCCCACGGCGAGTTCGGCAACCGTCGCCACCGCCCACGGGACCATCGAGTAGAACCCGGACTGCAACAGCCGCACATGGAACTCCCGCTGAAGGAACTCCGGCATCCAGGTCAGCACGATATTGATGGTGTAGCCGTAACAGGCGAAGCCGCAGGCCACGACCCAGACCCTGCCGGAACGCAGGGCCGTGCGGAACTGCCGCGGCCCGCCCCGGTCGGTGTCCCGCGCCCCGCCCCGGAGGATGAACCCCCGCTCGGCCGGCCGCAGCGAGCGGTACTCGGACGGGTCCCGGTAGCCCCACCACCACACGACGGTGAACAGCACACTGACCGCGGCGCTGAACAGGAACCCGGCCCGCCAGCCCCACTCGCTCATCACGAACGCCAGCACCGGGAACGCCACCATGTTGGCCAGCTTGGTGGCCCCGTCGAACAGGGCCGTCGCCATCCCGCGCTCACTGACCGGGAACCACGCCGCGGTGGCCTTCGACGCGCCGACCATCGAGGGACCCTCGGCCACCCCGAGCAGCAGCCGCGCCAGGATGACCGGCCCGACCCCGCCGGCCACCGCGGTCAGCAGGCCCGCGACGGCCCACAGCGCGGAGGCGATCCGGGTGAGCCGCGAGACCCCCAGGAGGTCCACGAGCATGCCGGCGGGTAACTGCACCAGGCAGTACGACCAGGTGAACGCCGAGAGCACCACCCCGAGTTGCTGAAGGTCCAGCCCGAAGTCGTCGGCGATCGAGGAGCTCGCCACCGATATCGCCGTACGGTCAAGGAAGTTGACGACGATACCGCCGGCGAGCAGTCCGCCGATCGCCCAACGGGTACGTCCACGGGGTTCCACGAGCGTGCGCCAGCCTTTCCTGGTGGGGCCTCGGAGGGAGCCGGGCGGACGCTACTCCAGTCGCCGAGGGGGCAGCCGTCGGTGGTGTCGAGAAATGGCGGTGGCACGCCAGGAACGCGCCACCGCACCGCCCGCTCAGGTGTGCGAGCCCACTGAGCGGCACCCCGAACAATGGCTGAAATTCAGGACGGAGTGCGCACCCGGCACTCCGCCGTCACGACACGACGTCCCGCAGTGGCTCGCCCTCCAGATGGCCGACGACGTTCTGCACCGCGGCCAGGGCGATACGGACCAGGGTCTCCCGGGTGACGCCCGCGACGTGCGGGGAGAGCACCACGTTCGGGGCCTTGAGCAGGCGCAGCGCCGCCGTGGGCGGTTCGGGGTCGAAGACGTCGAGCCCGGCCCCGGCGAGGGTGCCCGCCTCCAGGGCGTCGGCGAGGGCGTCCTGGTCGATGAGGGCGCCGCGTGCGGTGTTGATGACGAAGGCGGTGGGCTTGAGGAGGGCGAGGCGTTCGGCGTCGAGCAGGTTGCGGGTCCGGTCGGTGAGCGGGGCGTGCAGGGTGACGTAGTCGGACGTGCGGAGCAGTGCGTCGAGGTCCAGGTGCCGGGCGCCGCCGAGACGGGCCTCGGTCTCCGGTCCGGCGGGCCTCGGCCCCGTATAGACGATGGTCATGTCGAACGCGACGGCGCGGCGGGCGACTTCCTCGCCGATGTGGCCGAGGCCGATGATGCCGAGGGTCTTGCCGGACAGTTCGGTCAGCGACTGCTGGAGGCGCGGCAGCGCCCAGTCGGCCTCGACCAGGGCCGTGTGGGCCGGGACCAGCTGCTTGGCGAGGGCGAGCATCAGGGCGAAGGTCTGCTCCGCCACATTCTGCTTCTCCGCGCCGCTGGAGCCGATGTTGCAGACCGGGATGCCCCGCTCGCGGGCCGCGTCCAGGTCGACGTAGTCGAAGCCGTGGCTGGCGCACTGGACGAGCTCCAGCCGCGGTGCGGCGGCGAGATGGGCGGCGGTGACCGGACTCAGCCCGGTGATCAGCAGGTGTGCTTCGCGCAGCGCCGCCGGGTCCTCGTCGGCCGACTCGACGACGGTGACCCGGGCCCGGCCGGGGAACAGACCGGCCAGCGCGGCTCCGGCGGCCCGGCCGCCGACATGCGGCGAGACAACGGCGAGCACGTTCTTCACGGGCTGCGGCTCCGGGGCCGGGGCCGAGTGCGGCGCGCTGGTCATACGGACTCCTCGATCAGGTCGTCGGCGGTCAGGGTGGCGGGGCGGGAGTGCCCGGACAGGGCGAGGGTGAGGTCGAACTCGGCGAGCAGACAGCGCAGCACGTGCTCCACGCCCGCCTGGCCGTCGAGGCCGAGCCCGTAGGCGTAAGGCCGCCCCACCAGTACCGACTTCGCGCCCAGGGCGAGCGCCTTGAAGATGTCGTCGCCGGTGCGGATACCGCTGTCGAAGAGCACGGTGAGCCGGTCGGCGGCCGCCTCGACGACCCGGGGCAGCGCATCGGCGGCGGCGACGGAGCCCGCCACCTGGCGGCCGCCGTGGTTGGAGACGACCACCCCGTCCACCCCGGCCTCGGCGGCCCGCAGCGCGTCATCCGGGTGCAGAATGCCCTTCAGCACGATCGGGCCGTCCCAGTTCTCCCGCAGGAACGCCAGGTCCGGCCAGGTTTTGGCGGGGTCGGCGAACATCCCCACGAAGTGCCGGACCGCCGCGTTGGGATCCTCCTCGACCGGCTTGGCGAGCCCCGCCCGGAACGCGGGGTCGCTGAAGTAGTTGGCGGTGCCCACGCCGTGCAGGAACGGCAGATATGCCTGGTCGAGATCGCGCGGCCGCCAGGCGAGGAGCGGGGTGTCGAGCGTGACGAAGAGTGCGGTGTAGCCGGCCGCCTTCGCCCGGTGCAGAAAGCTCCTGGTGACCTCGCGGTCCTTCGCCCAGTACAGCTGGAACCACCGCTCCCCGTCACCCATGGCCCCGGCGACCTCCTCCATGGGGGTGCTGGAGGCGGAGGAGAGGATGTACGGCACACCCTGGGCCGCGGCGGCCCGGGCGGCCGCGGACTCGGCGTCCGGGTGCATGATCGACAGCACCCCGACCGGCGCGAGCGCCAGCGGCGCGGGCAGCGCGCGGCCGCACACCTCCACGGACAGATCGCGTTCCCGCACATCGCGGAGCATCCGCGGGACGATCCGCCGGCGGTCCAGTGCGGCCCGGTTGGCGGCAGCGGTGCTGCCGGTGCCCGCGCTGCCCGCCACATAGCCGACCGGGCCGGGCCCGAGCCGCTGCTCGGCGAGCCGCTCCAGCCGGGTCAGATCCGTCGGCAGCCGCGGTACGACGCCCGTCATGCCGTGAAGATAGATCTCGTACTGGAAGTCCGCCCAGTGCTTCGCCATCCGTACGTCCCGCCTCTCGTCGCCGAACCTGCGTGCTCCCCGGAGATCCTGGCGACCGTGACAAGTCCCGTCCACCGCGCTGCGCACAACACGCGGGTGGAATCATCACCCTGTGACAGAGGAACGGGAGCCTGTCCGGCAGCAGCTGCTCGCCGCCCCGCGGGTCGTCGCGGCGATCGTCGCCGTGGGCGAACGGAAACGGCCGGAAGCCGCGTCCGGCCCCCAACTCCCGCCGGATCAGCCGTCCTTGTTGGCCTTGAGCTTCTTCCACACCGTGCTGAGCGCTTCGAGATCCTGCTGGTCGAGGAGGTCGGTGAAGACCGGGGCCAGACAGGCGCGCCGGGTGGCATCGGCCGCCTCGAAGAGCTGGTGGCCCTCGGGGGTGAGGGAGACCTCGACGGAGCGGGCGTCGCGGGCCGACGGGGTGCGGGTGACCAGGCCGCGGCTCTGGAGGGCGTCGACGACCCGGGAGACCTGGCTGCGGCTGAGCATGGTGCTGTTGCCGAGCACCGAGGCCGGCACCGGATCCGGGCTGGAGGCGAGCCAGAGCATCACCTCGAACCAGGAGACCGGCAGGTCATGGGCCTTGCTCAGGGCGCGGTCCACGCGTTCGGTGAGCACGGTTCCGGCCCAGACCAGCCCGTAGAAGGCGTAATCGGCCACGGGCATCTCGGCCTGGGTGAGCTTCCTTTTCGCCATGCCCCCAAGGCTACCGTTTGCGTGTGCGCACACATAATGCTTATGGTGTGTGTACACGCACCTAATCTGCTTCGCACGGCCCGAAAGGCTCGCCATGTCTTCTCCCTCGTCCAAGGTTGTTCTGATCACCGGCACGTCCTCCGGCATCGGGCTGGCCGCCGCGGTCGCCGCGGCGCGGGCCGGCTGGCGGGTGGTGGCGACGCTGCGCGACACCGGCCGCTCCGGTGCGCTGCGCAAGGCGGCCGAGGAGGCGGGGGTGGAGCTCGACGTCCGGCAGCTGGACGTCGTCGATGAGGGCTCCGTCGCCGCCGCGGTCGACGGGGTGATCGCCGATTACGGCCGGCTCGACGCCGTGATCAACAACGCCGGTGCCGGACACCTCGGCACCCTTGAGAACGAGGGCGTGGCCGCGGTGCGCGGCGTGATGGAGGTGAACTTCTTCGGCGTGCTCCATGTCTCGAAGGCGGCCCTGCCGCATCTGCGGGCCACCGGCGGCCGTCTGATCACCGTCACCAGCGTCGGCGGGGTCATCGGGCAGCCCTTCAACGAGGCGTACTGCGCGGCCAAGTTCGCCGTCGAGGGATACATGGAGAGCCTGGCGCCGGTGGCGGCCCGGCTCGGGGTGACCGTGTCCGTGGTCGAGCCCGGGGCCGTGGCGACCGAGTTCGTGAACAACATCGGGGTCGATCTGGCGGGCGAGGTCGCCGCTGCGGGCCCGTACGCGGAGGCGTTGCAGGCGTACCTGGACCGCACCGTCGCGCAGTTCGCCAACGGCGCGCAGACTCCCGCCGAGGCCGCCGGGGCCGTACTGGAGGCGCTCACCGCGGACCGGCCCGCGTTCCGCCTCCAGACCTCGGACTGGGCACGCGAGTTCACCGGCATCAAGCTCACCGACCTGGACGGCTCGGCGGTGCTCGGTCTCACGGGCGGCTGGATCGGCTGACCCGGCAGACGGGCGTCCGGTGGTACGCGGCGCCTACGCCCGGTCGCGGGAGAGCGCCGGAACGCGCAGGCGGCGCGCGCTCTCGTCGTCGAAGTCCGCGCAGAAAGCGCCCAGGACGTCTTCGAGATGTTCCAGGGAGCGGACGGTGTAGAGGACGGGCTGGTAGCCGGAGATGCGGTACGGGGTGGCGGCCGCGGTGCGCAGGTCCAGGGGGCGGATCATCCGCCGGTCATGGGCGCCGATCTCGCCGTAGGACGACAGGAGGGCGGCGCCGAAGGCTTTGGGGGTGCCGGCCTCGGTGATCAGCCCGTATTCGAGGGTGAACCAGTAGACCCGGCTGAGGATGTCGAGGGCCTCAGCGGTTTCGGTCCGGTTGGCGGCCTGTCCGATGAGCCGGTACAGCCGGGCGAGGCGCGCGCACGACAGATGGACGCCATGCCCGAAGACGTCGTGCAGAACGTCCGGTTCGGGCGCGTACAGCGGGACGGCGGGGTGGCGGACGAACTGCACTGCATGGAAGTAGCCGTGCTCCATCGCCCCCAGGAACCGCTCATTGGGCACCACCCCGCCGGCCAGTGTGAAGGCGAATCCGGTGCGGGCGGTGAGGGCGGCGCTGACCTCCGTGTGCTGGGGGATCCGGTCGGCGCGGATGCCCGCGTCCTCACCGGCGTCCAGCACCGCACGGCAGGCGTGGGCGTGGTGTGCCGGGCCGAGTGCCCGGTGTACCGCCCGCCAGGTGCGGTGCTCGTCCTCGGTGTAGTCGACGGCCGGGTAGGGCGCCCCCACCCGATGGCCTTCGGCCCGCGCGGCCAGCGCATCACGACGGCGCCGGTAGGCCGGGTCGCTGCGGCCGGGGTGCTGGTTCGCGAGCCCCAGCCGGCCGTCGGCGGAGATGGGGGTGTACTGCCACGCCGTGCTCATGTCCGTCACCTTGCTCTGCGCCCAGGTGCGTCGGGCGACGTCCGCCGTCCATCGGCGGCTGCGGGGGATCGGCGGGTCGCCCGCTCCTTCCTCAGGATCTCATCGAACGGGACGGCCGGCCGGGTGGCGGCCGGTGGGCGGGCCGGGTGGCGGCTGCTCGATATCCGTCGCCGTTGACGCCTCGCGGTTCGCCCGCGATGAGGATATCCGTGGCAGCAAACAAGCTGACGCGATTTACGGGAATTCCCTTTGCCGTGGCTGTATTTGATTGCGGTGTGGGGCCGAATAACTATTCGGCGGGGTTTCTTGTCATCGGGCGGCGGCGTGGTCGGCACGGCGGCCGTCCTGGCCGGGGGCCGGGGGGCGGGGGGCCGCAGCGGCTCCGCGGCCCCCGACCCCGGAAAGCTGCGCCCCGCATCTAGTTTCCCGCCCTCCGTGCGGTCCGCCATGTGGGACGAAAGGTGGCGATCGCGTCACCCGTGCGCTCGTGGTCGGGCGTGGTCGTACAACTCCGTGCGGATATGCCCTGATTGGGGGGTCAATCGGCGGGGAGGGGCGTGGTGTTACCGCCCGTTACACTCCCGGATTCGGGCCTGGTGACCGACCGGTAAATGGAACGTTCCGGAGTGATACGGAACGAATTGAACTTTTCGGTACTGTCCGGAACGCCCGCCGGATGACGGCGGTTCAGAGAGTCAACTCACGACTCGCTTTCATATCGTTGTGACTTTGATTCTTGACGGTAGGGCCGCAGGTGGCGTTCACTTCAGCCGTTCTGGGCCGGTCAGGCGGCCCCTTTGGAGGTACCGGAAATGAATGCAATAATGCGGCGGGCGCTCACCGGCGCGGTGGCGATTTCGCTGGCGGCGCCCTTGGCGGCCTGCGGAAGCGAGCAAAAGGATGCCGGTGCCGGCAAGGACTCCATAGGGTTGCTGCTCCCGGAGAACAAAGCGGCCCGCTATGAGAAGTTCGACCGCCGTATCATTTCTTCGCGTGTTGCCTCCCTTTGCCTTGAATGCAAGGTCGACTACCACAATGCCGAGCAGCAGGTCGACACCCAGAAAAGACAGTTCGACGCGCTGGTGAAGAAGGGCGTCAAGGTCATCATTCTGGACCCGGTCGACGCCGCGGCGGCCAAGAGCTGGGTGGACTCGGCCGCCAAGAAGGGCGTCAAGCTCATCGCGTACGACCGGCTCGCCGAGGGCGATGTCGCGGCCTATGTCTCCTACGACAACGAGAAGATCGGCCGGCTCCAGGGGCAGGGGATTCTTACCGCCCTCGGTTCCCAGGCGGCCACTTCCGATGTCGTCATGATGAACGGCTCGCCGACCGACCCGAATGCGCCGGCCTACAAGAAGGGCGCCCACGAGGTCCTCGACGACAAGGTGCATAAGATCGTCTTCGAGAAGGACATCCCCGACTGGTCCGCCGCGGCGGCCAAGAAGGAGATGACCGATGTCATCAACGCCCAGGGCGCGGAGGGCTTCGACGCGGTCTACTCGGCCAATGACGGTATGGCGGCCGGCATCGCCGCGGCGCTCAAGTCGGCCGGTATCAAGAATGTGCCGGTCGGCGGCCAGGACGCCGAACTCCCCGCGCTACAGCGGGTGGTGGCCGGAACCCAGTACTTCACCATTTACAAGGAAGTCCGGCCGGAGGCCGAAACCGCCGCCGAAATCGCCTTCCGTCTGCTGCGCGGCAAGAGCATCAAGTCCCTGACGACGACCACCGCCGACAGCAAGAGCAAGTCCGGTATCCCCGCCAAGCTGTTCAAGGCGCAGATCGTCACCAAGAAGAACATGAAGAACACCGTGGTGCGCGACGGCGCCGTCCGGACCGACCTGCTCTGCGAGGGCCTCACCACCGCCTGCAAGTCCGTCGGCCTGGAGTGACGCCCCCTCGTTGAGCGCCCTCTTGGGCACGAAGTACCTGACGGTGGCCCGGTGTTGCGACGCCGGCCACCGTCAGGCGCGGGGATCGACGCTCAGCCGGCGCGCGGCCTCCAGGAACACCTCCGGCGCCGGCTTGCCGTGCGCGCGCGGCTCAGCGGGGCCCGGCGCCGCCCACCGCCTCGACCAGCGGCAGCATCCGGTGCGGCACCCGCTCCCGCAGCGCCATCTCCGTACGGGTGCGGACCACGCCCGGCAGGCTGATCAGCCGCTGGATCACATCTTCCAGATGCGCCGCGTCCCGGGCCACCACCCGGGTCAGCAGATCCCCGCCGCCGGTCGTCGAGAACGCCTCGATGATCTGCGGCACCTCCGCCAGCGCGTCGGCCACCTCCTCCAGATGCCCCTGGGTGACCTCGATATGGACGAAGGCGAGGACGGGGTGGCCGAGCGCGGCGGGGGACAGCCGGGGGCTGTAGGCGGTGATCACGCCGTCGCGTTCGAGGCGGTCGAGACGTGCCTGCACGGTGCCCCGGGCGACGCCGAGGAGGCGTGCGTACTCCCGGACGCTGGTGCGCGGCTGCTCCAGCAGCAGCCGCAGGATCTTGGCGTCCAGGACATCCACGGCCATGTCAACGCTCTCCTCACGAGTGGCTGAAAAGGAGCCGTCACCCTCGGTCACGCCCTTGCCCATTGGCCTCCTTCTGGCGGCCAGGGAGGCCAGGAAACTGTACCAATGGCACAGCGTTCACGGCCTCTGTTGAGCAACCTGCCGACATGATGCTGTGATGGCCCCGTCGATGGCGCTGCGGACTCCCGCGGCGCCTTTTTCATGCGGGCTTGTCGAAGGGGCGGAAGCTGTGCTGAAGAGGGTGTTCGTGGCTCCGGATCCGGGACTGCTGCGGCTGCGCAGCGCCACCCGGGCCGTCCTCGGCATCGGCCTGGCGGTCGCGGTGTGCGCGCTTACCGGCCACTCACTCGTCGCGGCCATCACCGGCGGGCTCGCCGCGCTGCTCGCCCTCTTCACGGTCACCGACGCCACGGTCCGCGGCCAGCTGATCACCACCGCGCTGCTGCCCGCGGTCGGCTTCCCGGTACTCGCCGCCGCGGCGCTGCTGCACGACCACCCGATGGCGCGGGACGCGGTCTTCGTCGCCGTCGTGGGCGCGGGGGTCTACGCCCGCCGCTGGGGGCCGCGCGGTCATGCCCTGGGCGTGTTCGCGTTCATGACCTTCTTCGCGACGCAGTTCCTGCACACGGTGCCGGACCAGCTGCCCGAGCTGTACACCGCGGTCACCCTCGCACTGCTCGCCGCCGCCACCGTCCGCTTCGCCGTGTGGTGCTACGAGCTCCGGCTGCCCCCGGTGGCCGTGCCCGTTCCGCCGAGCGCCCGGGGACTGGCCCGGACGACCACCCGCCAGGCGATCCAGGCGACCGCCGGCAGCGCCTTCGCCCTCCTCGTCGGCCAGCTGCTCTCCGAGCAGCGCTGGTACTGGGCCGTGGGCGCCACCTGGTGGATCTTCGTGAACACCACCTCACGCGGCGAGACCCTGGTCCGCGGCTTCCGCCGGGCCCTCGGCACGGTGCTCGGCATCGCCCTCGGCCTCGTCGTCGCCGTCCCGCTGCACGGCGCGCCCGTCCCCACGGTCGCCCTGGTCGCGGTCAGCGTCTTCGGGATCTTCTACACGGCCGCGGTCTCCTACACCTGGATGATGCTCGCGGTGACGCTGATGGCCGGGCTGCTGTACGGGCTGCTGGGGGTGCTGGACCCCGCGCTGCTCACGCTGCGCCTCGCCGAGACCGGCGTCGGAGCGCTCGGCGCCGCACTGGCCGTGCTCTTCGTCCTGCCCGTCACCACTCATGCCACCACCGACGCCTGGATCCAGCGCGCGCTGCGCTGCGTCCACCGGTGCACCGCCGAGGCCGCCGCCCGCCTCGCCGGCTCGCCGACGGCCGATCCCGCCCCGCACGTCGCCGAGCTCGCACCGCTGCTGAGCCGGGTACGGCTCTCGCTCGCCCCGCTGGTGCACCCCCTCAGCCCGCTGCGCGCCCGTAAGGAACGGGCCCGGCAGGTGCTGGCGCTGCTCGACGACTGCGCCCGTGAGGTCCGCGGGCTGGCCTCCATCGCCGCCGACCCGGAGGCATCCCACGACGCCCGGCTCACCGCCGCCTGCCAGCGCGTGGAAGCCGCCGTCGAGGCGCTCACCGCACCGCGCAGCAGCCGCCACCACCCGGCGGCCGTCGCCGTGGCGGTGTCGCAGCCGCCCGCGGCGGAACCCGCGCTCGTCCATCTGCACGGTCTGGAGCGGGCGCTGGCCGAACTCTCCGCGCCCCTGCGCAGCTCCCCGCGCGCCGAACTGGTCGACGCCTGAACCGCGGCCGGGCGGCCCGCGGCGTCCTGAGCGCCCTCCGGAGTACGTACGGTCCGGGGCCGACGGCGGGAACCGGCCATCGCCCGGGACGCCCCGCCCCTGCCTGTTAGCGTCGCCGCAGCACCTCAACGGGCAGGCGGACGAAGGGCGGACCAGTGGCGACGAGCGTCAACGGCCGGCGGGCGTACATCGGATCGTTCACCACGGCCGGCGGCCTCGGCATCACCACCGCGGCGGTCGACCCGGAGTCCGGCGCCCTCACCCCGCTGCACTCCACCGACGCCGTCCCCAACCCCTCCTACCTGGCGCCGAGCCCCGACGGCCGGTACCTCTACGCGGTCAGCGAGACCCCGGACGGCGCCGCGGCCGCCTTCGCCCTCACCCCACGGGGCCCCGAGCTGCTCGCCCCCGCCGTCCCCGTGGACGGCGCCGACCCCACCCACCTCACCCTGGCCGGCGGCCGGCTCATCACCGCCAACTACAGCTCCGGCAGCGTCAGTACGCTCCCCGTACGGGCCGACGGCACACTCTCCGGCCCCGCCACCGTGCTCACCCACCGGGGCGGCGGCCCGCGGACCGACCGCCAGGAGGGCCCGCACGCCCATGCCGTGCTGCCCGACCCCGGCGGCCGCTGGCTGCTCAGCGTCGACCTGGGCACCGACTCGGTACGCAGCTGCGCCCTCGGCTCCGGCGACGGGGCGCTGACCGTCCACACCGAGGCGGCCCTGCGGCCCGGCAGCGGCCCGCGCCATCTCGCCTTCCACCCGCGTGCCGACCGCGCCTATGTCGTCAATGAACTCGATCCGACGGTGACGGTCTGCCGCTGGGACGCCGACCGGGGGGTGCTGACGCCGCTGGGGGAGACCCGCCTCCTCCCGGACGGGGCCACCACGGAGGGCACCTTCCCCTCCGAACTGGTCCTCTCCCGGGACGGCCGGTTCGCCTGGGCCGCCAACCGGGGCCACGACAGCCTCTCGGTCCTCTCCCTCGATGCGTCCGGCGACACCGCGACGCTCGTCACCACCGTCCCCTGCGGCGGCCATTGGCCCCGTGACCTGGCGCTGCACCCCGACGGCCGGCACCTCTACGCCGCCAACGAACGCTCCGGCGACGTCACCTGGTTCACCGTCGACCCGGCGACCGGCATCCCGGCCCGGGGCGGATCCGTGGCGGCACCGGCCGCCTCCTGCGTGGTCTTCGTCTGACCCGCCCCGACCGCCTCACCCCTGCGGGAAGTACCCGCCGAAGTACACCTGGGTCTCCGTGACCCGGCCGTCCCGCACCGTCATCACCTCGACATTGCGATGCCGCTCGCCGGTCGTCAGCTCGTACGCGTACCGGACGAAGACCTGCTCGGCATCGATCGCCACGGCATCGAGGATCTCCTGCCGCCGGAGCCGGTCCGCCGTGGGAAAGCAGATTTCGAGGAACGCGGCCTTGCCGAGGTGATCGTCCTGCGGACTGGTGAAGACGAAATCCTCGGCGAGCAACCGGTCCATGGCCGCGCGGTCCTGGGCGAGATAGGCAGCGAAGGCGGCGCGGACGACATCGATGTGCGACATGAACTTCCCTCCTGGGCGGCCGCTCGCCCACGAGGGACGAGCGGTCGGCGCATGGCCTGTACAGGACGTTGGACCTGGTGGGATGCCCGGACTCATCGGTCGGCGCGTCAGGGGGACGGCAGGCGCCCTGTGGGCGTCTCTCACGGACGTACGGCTGTCCACCCACCCGCACCGCACCCTTCGCCCTGCCGGGCCGTCTGGCGGGCGTCTGCGCCGCCCGGGGCGGAATCGGACCTATCGCCTCCGCCCGGACACGGCGAAGGGCCGCCCCGCGCACTGCGCGAGGACGGCCCTTCGGAGAACGGTGACCGGTCCCGACTAGCGGACCGGAACCCCCTGCGTCTGCGTCGGAAGGTTGATCCCCACCGCCGCCGCGTAGTTCGAGAGCACCAGCCGGCCCACCGTGCCGTAGGCGCCCAGCGCCTCGGCCGACGCGCAGCCGGCCTCCGCGGCGGCCGCCCCCAGCAGGCCGTCGCTGATCTCCGGGCCGATCAGGTACGGAGCCAGCGCCAGCTGCTGCGAACCGGATTCCCGCAGCTGCTCGGCGGTACGGGAGATGGCGCCCTCCTGGTCCAGGGCGGCGGCCAGCACCGGCACCGCGAGCCGCGCGGAGAGCAGCATGCCGGTGATCCCGGCGGCCTGTACGGCCTCCTCGCCGCCCACGGTGGCGAGGATGATGCCGTCCGCGGCCGTGGCGACCGTGAACAGCCGGGCGCGGTCAGCGCGCGCCAGACCGGCCTCGGACAGCCGGACGTGCAGCGCCTCGGCGAGCAGCGGGTGCGGGCCCAGGACATCGGTCAGCTCGGCGCCGGAGCCGCTGTTCATCATCGCCTGGCGTATCCGGCGCAGCAGCGCGCTGTCCGGACCGGCCAGCAGCGGTACCACCACCGCGGCGGGACCGGGGTCGGGCTGTCCGTCGGCGCCCACCCGGTCCTTGTGCTCGGCGGCGGCGTGCGCCAGTACGGCCTCCAGGGACGGGAACTCGTCGTCGCCACCATCGACATAGCCGATCCGGGCGTCGAGGCCCGGGAGTTCGGAGCGGGCGATGCTGGAGACCTCCTCCGCCAGGCTGCGCGAGGCGGCGGAGGGGGAGCCGGGGACGGCCAGCACCAGGGCGGGTGCGCCCTCGGGTGCGGCGAGCGGCTCCGGCTTGCGGTGGCGGCCGGACTGCCGACGCGGCATACGTACCGGCAGACCGGGTGCGGCTCCCGGGCTCGGGGAGGCGGCGTCAAAATCGGGCGAGCCAGGTGCGGGCCCAGTGGGGGAACTCATGGCGTCGCATGCTAACGCCTCGGACCACCCCCGCGCGGAGGGAGGGTTCGGTGGAGCGGTATCCGTCCCGATTTATCCCGCGCGTCACCCCGGCACAGGCCGTGTGATCTGCAACAACTTCCGATCCGTGGGCAGTGTCAGACGGTCCCCGGCCAGTGCCGCGGCGAGGGTCAGCGCCCCGTCCAGCGGGCTCCCGGCAGCGGCTGTCGTACGGGCCTGCGGCAGCCGCTCGGCGAGTGCCGTACGCAGCGGAGCCAGCAGGGGTTCCCCCATGCCGAACAGCCCGCCCGTACAAGCCACCGTGCTGCCAGCGCCCGGCGGGCAGACCGCGGCCGCGGCCTCGGCGATATGGCCCGCCGCGGCCCGCAGGATGCCGCGGGCCACCGCGTCGTCCCCGGTGGCGCAGCGGGCGACCTCCGGGGCGAACGAGGCCAATACGGCGGCCCGGTCGGGACGCGGGTAGAGCGCGCCGGGCAGCCCTGCGACCGGCCCGAACACCGCTTCCGCGCGCGCCAGCAGCGCGGCCGAGCCGCCCGGCCGCCCGTCGTACGCGCGCAGTGCGGCCTCCAGCCCGGCGCGGCCGATCCAGGCGCCGCCGCCGCAGTCGCCCAGCAGATGGCCCCAGCCGTCCGCGCGGCGCCAACCGCCTTCCGGGGTCAGGTCGGTGCCCAGGGCGATCATGCCGGTGCCCGCGGCGACCACCGCACCGGGCCGCTGGCCCAGCGCCCCGGCGTACGCGGTGACCGCGTCCGCGGCGAGGGCGACCCGCCGCACCCCGAAGGCGGACGCCAGCGCGCCCGGCAGCCGGGCGCGGAGCTCCTCGCCCAGCGTGGCCATACCGGCCGCCCCCACGCACACCGCGGTGAACCCGTCCGCACCCGCTGCCCGCGCCAACTCCGTTGCGGCGGGCAGTAGTTGGGACAGCAGATGCTCCGCGTCGATCCCCGCGGGGCCGGTGCGCACCGGCTCGTCCGAGGTGCGGGCGGCCAGCGGGCGGGCCTCGGCGTCGTCGGCGCGTGCGACGGCGCACCGCAGCCCCGAGCCGCCCGAGTCGACGCCGAGGACATGGCCGGCCCGGAGGGTGTCCGGGCGGCGGCCGGCCGGCTCACCCAAAGCCGCGGGCGTCCTGCTTGAGCGCGGTGTCGACGGTCAGGGCCGTGGCGACCACCAGGCTCAGCAGCGGGTCGGGCAGCTGCTGGTGGATCTGGAGGACGTAGTTGTCCGCGGAGGTGAACATCGTCTTGGCGAGGCCCTCCCAGGTCTTGGTGATCCGGGCGATCTCGGTGTCGGCGTGGTCCACGATGGCGAAGTTCCAGGCGCGCCAGTTCTCCGCCTTGATGGCGCCGATCTGCTGGCCGTTGACCATCATCGCGAAGTTGATCTTCCCGATGGCGTTCTGCTGCACGATCTCGCCGACCGGCGAACCGTCCGGACGCTGCACGATCACCTTGGACTTGATGATCTTCGCGGGCCGGGTCAGCACCAGCTGCGGCTGGCCGTACGCGTCCCGGATCTCCAGCTTGTGGGTCATGTACTGATCGAGGCTGGAGACCACCCGGAGCACCTTCTTGGCCGTGCTCTGGCCGACCTGGACGACCGCGCCCAGGGTGTTGCCGTGCTGGTCGAAGACGCTGTACTCGTTCGTGACCTCGATGAGCTTGGCCTTCTGGTTGACCACCAGCACCGGTTCGGTGAACAGGGTGCCACCGCCCGGCCCGCCGGGCGCCACGCCCGCCTTCTGCTGCACCTGCTGCTGCACGGCGGCCGGGTTCCCGCCCGGCTGCCCCGTCATCGGCTGCCCGGCCATCGGCTGCTGTCCGTACGGCTGCTGCACCGGCTGACCGGGCATGGGCCGGCCGGGCGCCTGCTGCGGGTGGCCATAGCCCTGGCCCTGTGGCGCGCCGCCCTGCTGCGGACCCGGATACGGTGCCTGGCCCGGCGCCTGGCCGGGCGCCTGCGCGGCCTGCTGCGGCGCGAACTGCTGCGGCATCTGCTGCTGCGGGGGCTGCTGGGTGGCCTGCTGCGCGGGCGCCTGCTGAGCCTGTGGGGGGCCGGGCTGGGGAGCCTGGCCCTGGGCGGGCGCCGCGGCCTGTTGTCCCGGGTGGGTGTGTTCCGTCCACTGGGACCCGTCCCACCAGCGGAGTTGGTGGGGGGTGCCCTGCGGGTCGGCGTACCAACCCGCAGGGATGTTCGCATTCGTCATGCGGGGCACACTATCGCCCGGGGTCAGGGCAGCCTCCAGTCGACGGGCTGGGCGCCCTGTCGCACCAGGAGCTCGTTCACCCGACTGAAGGGCCGCGAGCCGAAGAAGCCCCGGTCGGCGGACATCGGGGAGGGGTGGGCGGACTCGACCGCCGGGAGCTCGCCGAGCAGCGGCCGCAGATTGCGGGCGTCGCGCCCCCACAGCACCGACACCAGTGGGCGCCCGCGCGCCACCAGCGCCCGGATGGCCTGCTCGGTGACCTCCTCCCAGCCCTTGCCGCGGTGCGCGGCGGGCTTGCGGGGAGCCGTCGTCAGCGCCCTGTTCAGCAGGAGTACGCCCTGGCGGGTCCACGGCGTCAGATCGCCGTTCGAGGGGCGGGGGAGCCCGAGGTCGGAGTGCAGCTCGCGGAAGATGTTCTCCAGGCTGCCGGGCAGTGGGCGGACGTCCGGCGCCACGGAGAAGCTGAGCCCGACCGCATGCCCCGGGGTGGGGTAGGGGTCCTGTCCGACGATGAGGACCCGCACCTCGTCGAAGGGCTGTTGAAAGGCGCGCAGCACATTGTTGCCGGCCGGGAGATAGGTGCGTCCCGCGGCGATCTCCGCCCGCAGGAAATCGCCCATCGCGGCGATCTGTCCGGCGACGGGCTCAAGTGCCTTGGCCCAGCCCGGTTCGACAATGTCTTGGAGAGGTTGTGCAGCCACGGGATCACCCTACTGGCCGCGGCCCCCTTCCCTTCAACCGATGGCCCGAGCCCGGCCGCCCGGAGCGGTGGGACGCCCCAACTGTCCTCTCCCACCGCTCCGTTACCCGGTTCTCCGGCGCTCTCCCCCTCCTCCATGCTCCCCCTCAGGCAACGGCGGCCGCCCGTACGCACAGCACATCCGGCAGATGGGAGGCGAGCTGCTGCCAGCTGTCGCCGTCGTCCGCGCTGGCGTACACCTCGCCGTTGCGATTGCCGAAATACACCCCCGCGGGGTCGCTGTCGTCGACGGACAGCGCGTCCCTGAGCACCGTGCCGTAATGGTCCTCGTCCGGCAGGCCCGCGCTGAGCGGCTCCCAGCTCCGGCCGGCGTCGGCGGTGCGGTAGACCCGGCAGCGGTGCCCGGCCGGCACCCGGTCGATATCGGCGGTGATCGGGAAGAGATAGGCGACATCCCCTGTACGCGGATGCGCGGCCACCGCGAAGCCGAAGTCCGAGGGGAGCCCGCTGCCGGTATCCGTCCAGGTCGCGCCCGCGTCATCACTGCGGTAGACGCCCCAGTGATTCTGTAGATACAGCCGGTCGCGGTTGACCGGGTCCTGCGCGATCTTGTGGACGCACTGGCCGAACTCGGGATGCTGATCCGGCAGGAAGACCGCCTTGACGCCCTTGTTGGACGGTGCCCAGCTGGCGCCCCCGTCACGGGTACGGAAGACCCCGGCGGCCGAGACGGCGACGGTGACCGCGTCGGCGTCCCGCGGGTCGGTGATCACGGTGTGGACGGCCAGCCCGCCGCCGCCCGGCACCCACTGCTCCCGGCTCGGGTGGTCCCACAGCGCCCGTACGAGCTCGAAGGTCTCGCCGCCGTCCTCGGAGCGGAACAGGCCGCCGGGCTCGGTGCCCGCGTAGACCACCTCGGGGGCGGCGGGCCCGGCCGGATGCAGCTGCCACACCCGCTCCAGCGAAGTCCCGGTATCCGGTGGGTACTTGATCGCGGGGCGGGCGGGCTCGTGCCAGGTTTCGCCCAGGTCGTCGGAGTGGAAGACCGACGGGCCCCAGTGGGCGCTGTCGGCGCCGGCCAGCAGCCGGGGGACCGCGCGGCGGGTGTCGATCCCGAGGGAGTACACCGCCTGGGCGGGGAAATGGGGGCCGCTCAATTCCCAGTCACCGTGCCGCCGACGGCCGATGAAGAGCCCTTTGCGGGTGCCCACCGCGAGTAGTACGTCAGTCATGCCGGAACACCTCCGGGACGCCGTTGTCTCAGATAGTGGCAAGTCTGCACCCGACCACTGACAATGGCGTCCCAGCGGACATCCGCGCAGGTCGGACGGTGCGGCACCCGCTGTCGCCGCGGATGCCGCAGGCCGTCCGGCGGCCTCAGACGGCCCGGTGGTACTGCTTCGGCACGGCGACCTCCGCGCCCAGTTCCCGCGCCGCGTGCTGCGCGAAGCTGGGCGAGCGCAGCAGCTCACGGCCGAGCAGCACGGCGTCGGCCTGGCCGTCCGCGATGATCTTCTCGGCCTGCCGCGCCTCGGTGATCAGGCCGACCGCGCCCACCGCCAGACCGCTCTCCTTCCTGACCCGCTCCGCGAACGGCACCTGGTAGCCGGGCCCCGGGGTGATCTTGGCGTCGGGGGCGTTGCCGCCCGTGGAGGTGTCCAGCAGGTCGACGCCGTGCTCCCGCAGCTCGCGGGCGAAGCGCACGGTGTCGTCGGCCGTCCAGCCCTCGCGCGCGTCGCTCGCGTCCTCGGTGAGCCAGTCGGTCGCCGAGATCCGGAAGAAGACCGGCAGTTCGTCGGGCCAGACCGCCCGTACGGCGTCCACGACCTCCAGCGCGAAGCGCGTCCGGTTCTCGTACGAGCCGCCGTATTCGTCGGTGCGCCGGTTGGTGAAGGGGGAGAGGAACTCATTGATCAGATAGCCGTGCGCACCATGGATCTCGGCCACCTGGAAGCCTGCCGCGAGCGCCCGCCGGGCCGCCGCGCCGAACTGCGCCACCCGCTCCCGGATCTGTGCCACGGACAGCTCCGCCGGGGTCGCGAACCCGTCGTCGAACGGCACCGGGCTCGGCCCGACCGGCTCCCAGCCAAGCCGCTGACCAGGGAGGATCGGGGCACCGCGGTCGACCCAGGTGCGCTCGGTGGACGCCTTCCGGCCGGCGTGGGCAAGCTGGATTCCCGGAACGGTGCCCTGGGTCTTGAGGAAGTCGGTGATGCGCCGGAATGCCGCGGTCTGGGTGTCGTTCCACAGCCCGAGGTCGTACGGGGTGATGCGCCCCTCGGGGCTCACCGCGGTCGCCTCCGCGAGGATGAGGCCGGTTCCGCCCGCCGCCCGCGCGGCCAGGTGCTGGAAGTGCCAGTCGCCGGGCACCCCCGTCTCCGGGCCGTCGGGGGCCGCGGAGTACTGGCACATCGGGGCCATCCAGAGGCGGTTCGGGACGGTCAGCGAGCGGAGGGTGATGGGCTCGAACAGTGCGCTCACAGCAGGCTCCTGTACCTGAAGATGAACGGGTACCGGCCGGAACCCGCAGTCATACGATAGTCGTCGTACTACGGTGGATGTCAAACTACGACGCTTCTCGTACAATAAACGGGTGGGTCGGTGCGCCAGGCCCTACCGCGCCCCGCAGAAGAGTCAGGAGCCGTCATGCCGACCGATACCACCTCCCCGCGCACCCCGTCGGGCGCCCGTTCGCTGGAGCACCCGGCCCGCGAGGACATCCGGCTCGCCGAGGTGCTGCATGCGCTGGCCGACCCGATGCGACTGCGGATCGTCCGCGCCCTGGCGGCCGCCGAGGGCGAGCTGAACTGCGCGGACATCGAACTCCCGGTCAGCAAGTCGACCTGCACCCACCACTTCAGGGTGCTGCGCGAGCACGGCGTCATCCAGCAGCTCTACCGGGGCACGGCCAAGATGAACGGACTGCGCCGGGCCGACCTGGACGCCCTCTTCCCCGGCCTGATCGACGACGTCCTCCAGGGGGCGGAGCTTCAGGCGCGCCGCCTCGGGGAGGAGTAAGCGGGCGGCGGCCGGTGCGGCGCATCAACGGCGGACGCACCCGGTCCGCCCGTGTGCCTGGTCGCCCGCGTGCCCGGTCCGCCCGCGTCACCGGCCGGCCCGCCGATCAGCTGATCCGTTCGGCCGTGCGCGCCGCGTCCAACAGCCCTGACCAGTCCGGCAGCTTGACGGTGCCCCGCCCCAGTCCGCGGCCCCACGCCGCCTCGGCGGCCTCGATGGCCAGCCAGCCCGGCCAGGTGACCGGCCGCTGCCCGGCCCGGATCAGCGCCGCCACCGGATCGCCGGCCGAGGCGTGCTCCGTCAGCGCGGGGGCGTCCGCCAGCAGCGACAGCGCGGTCTCCTTCGCGCACGGCCGGTTCGTGCCGATCACCCCCGTGGGGCCCCGCTTGATCCAGCCCGCCACATATACCCCCGGGAGCGGCGAGCCGTCCCGCAGCACCCGCCCCGCCTGGTGCGGCACCGTCCCCGTCGTCTCGTCGAACGGCAGACCGGGCTGCGGAGTCCCGCGGTAGCCGACCGAGCGCAGCACCAACTGCCCCTCGATCTCCTCGAATTCACCGGTACCCGAGACCCCGCCGTGCCCGTCCGGTGCCGTCCGCTCGAACCGCACCGCGCGGACGCCGGTGGCATCTCCCAGGATCTCGACGGGCCGCAGGAAGAACCGCAGATGAATACGGCGGCGACGGCGCGCGGGCGACGGCTCCGGCGCGGCGTCCGGGTTCTCCGGGCCGGCCGCTTGCCGCTCCGCCCAGCCGCGCAGCACCTCGACGTTCCGCCGCGCCACCGCGGGCAGCGCGCCCGGGTCCCGGTAGGCCGGGTCCAGGGCCAGTTCCTCGGGCCGTACCCGTACGTCCGTATCCGGCAGGGAGCCCAGCTCCCGCAGCTCCTTGGTGGTGAACTTGGCCTGGGAGGGGCCGCGTCGGCCGACCATCCAGACGTCCTCTACCCGGCTGTCCGCGAGTGCGCTGAGCGGCCCCTGCGGCATGTCGGTGGCGGCGAGTTCGGCGGCACCACGGGACAGCATCCGCGCCACGTCCACCGCCACATTTCCCACCCCGATCACCAGGGCGGACCTGGCCGCGAGGGTGAAGCGGAGCGCGGCGGCGTCCGGATGCGCGCTGTACCAGGCGACGAACTCGGTCGCCGGATGGCTGCCGGGCAGGTCCTCGCCGGGGATGCCCAGATGCCGGTCGGTGGCGGCGCCCACACAGAACACCACCGCATCGAAGATCTCCCGCAACTCCGCGACGCCCAGCCCCGGTGCCCCCACCTCGACATTCCCCACGAAGTGCGCCCGGGGATGCTCCAGCACCGTGCGCAGATTGTTCTGCAACGACTTGATCTTCTCGTGGTCCGGCGCCACGCCGTAGCGCACCAGACCGTACGGGCAGGGCAGGCGGTCCAGGACGTACACCTCAAGGTCCGGTACGGCCTGCTGCTCGATCAGGGACTGGGCGGTGTAGACGCCGCTGGGCCCGGAACCGATCACTGCGACACGAAGCACGAGTGGCCCCTTCCGCGGAATACCCCCAGGATCGCACCGGCGGGCGCGCGGCGGGAGATGCGCTATCGGGGTTGCTCCCCGTGGGATGAGCGTGCCGCGCTACTGGGCCGGGTGAGCGGGGGGCTAGGTTTTCAATGTGTCGGAAAGTGACTTTTATACCGTTAATCACCGATATGAAGCCCAGGGCGCGCCCTTGGAGTGGCCCACGTGGGAGCTTCAGGCGCACGGCTCCGCCGCGCCCGCTCCCGACCCCGCCGCCCCCGACGATCCGGCCGGCTCCGCCGGTCCCGGGTGCCCGCTGCCCCGGCTCGACCCCCTGGGCCCCTGGTGCAGCGCCCGGCTGACCTTCGCCGACGGCGCCCGGGTCGATGTCCTCGTGACGGTCTCCGACGACCACATCACCGTCGAGGACGTACGGGCCGACCCGCCACTGCCCCTCGACGGCCTCGCGGACCTCGCCCGCTGGATCGAGGGCCCCCTCGACGACGCCTTCCGGGCGGCCACCGGGCAGCCGCGGAAGACCCGGCCCGCACCACGGCAGACCGGCCCGGCGGACGCCGCACCGGAACGGGACGGGGGAGCGCAGGCCGCGCCGCCACCGGAGCCGGGACGCGGCGCGGCGGCCGACCCGCCAGGGGGCTCGCGACCGTCCGCGCCGCACGGGCCGACCCGGCACGCCCCGCCCACCGGCGGACCGGCGCGGGCGAGCGAGCCGGAAACGGCACCGACGGCGGCCGGAGCGGAGGCAGCGGCCGGAGCGGAGGGAGCGGCCGGAGCGGAGGGAGCGGCAGGGGCGGTGGCAGCGGCGGCGGAGCGCGTGACGCATCCGGCGGGCGAGGCGGCGGGCGAGGCGGCGGGGGCGGGCGCGACGGGGGCGGGGGCGTCGGAAGCGGTGGCGCCAGATGCGGGGCCGACGGGCACGCCGGGGCTCGGCCAGGACGCGGGCGTACCGCACCGGACGGCGCCGGAGACCGGCATCGCCCACCCCGCCGACCCGCCTGCCGCCCCGTCATCCGACTCTCCTGCGGAGCCGACCTGCGAGCAGCCGTGTCCGCAGAGCGGCGGGCAGTCCGCCCCCGCCGAGGCATCCGTCCCCGCCGTGTCCTCGGCGTCGTCGCCCGACGCCGCGGAGTCGTCCCCCTCGTCCCCCTCCGCCCCGCCGGCCGAGCGGGCCCGCTCCGCCGTCCTCGCCCGGACGCGGGCCGGTGAGCGCCGCAAGATCGCCGCGGACGCGTACCGCCAGGCGCAGCGCGAAGGGCGCGATCCGGTGCTGGCCGTCATGCAGGCCACCGGCCGTAACCGCCGGCGGTCGCTGCGGCTGATCGCCGGCGCCCGCGACGAGGGTCTGCTGACGCCGCGGCACAACAAGCGTTAGGGCCTGTCGCCCCGATCCCCGTGGGCCGGCCTCGCGGTGCCGGATGCCGCACCGCAGGCCCACGGGGACCGGGGAGACAGGCCCTGGCGGCGCGGTCTCAGGGCGTCAACTCGGCCTGAATCCGCCGCATCCGGCCGATCTCGGCGCCCTGCTGTGCGATGACCTCGCTCGCCATCTCCTCCACCAGCGCGTTGTTGCCCTCCGAGAGCACCTCCGTCGCCATGGAGACCGCCCCCTGGTGGTGGGCGATCATCAGCCGCAGAAAGAGCGCGTCGAACCGCGCACCGCGCGCCGCCCGCAGCCGGTCGAGCTGGGCAGCGGTCGCCATCCCGGGCATCTTCCCGTCGTGGTGCGGGTGCCCGCCCCCTGCGTGGTCCCCGCCCCCTGCGTGGTCCCCGCCATGGCTGCTCAACCAGCCCTTCATGGCGCCGATTTCGGGCCCCTGGGCCGCGGCGATCCGCCCCGCCAGCCGCCCGGCCCGCCCGCTGCCGGCATACCGCTTCGCCAGGTCCGTCATCACCAGCGCCTGCTGGTGGTGCGGGATCATCATCTGGACGTAGGCGAGGTCCGCGGAGTTGGGGGAGTCGTCGCGGCGCGCCTTCTTCGCCTCGTCGGCGGTGAGGGTCCTGGCCGATTCCCCCGGCCTGCCCGGTGCCAGCACCTTCTGCCCGTCCGCGGCGCTCGCCTTGGCGTCGTCCCCGGCCGAACAGCCGCTCAGCGCAAGGGAGAGGGCCAGCACCGGCCCACAGCCGGCCGCGAAGAGGACGCTCGCTCTCCTGGGACGCTTCACCGCACACCCTCCTGTCCGTCGGACCCTCCATGGGAGCCGCCCGGCCGTCGTCCGCCCGCTTCCACGGGTGCCGGCGGGTGACATCTTCGTCCCCTCCTCTTGATATGTACATGAGCAGCGCGATACTCAGGGCCGAGAACCGTTCACCTCGGAACGGACTTCAGGGAGGTCCTCGTGACGTCGTTGCACAGACCCCGCGTGCGGCGCAGATCCCTCGGAGCGATGACCGCGGCCCTCGGGCTCGCGGCCACCCTCCTCGTGGCCGGACCGGCGGCCGCGACCCCCGACCCCGGCGATCACCCCTCCGCCGCCCACGAAATGAGCCACGGTCAGAAGGCGGACACCCGGGCCGCGATCAGGAACGGCGAGATACCCGGCGTGGACGAGGCCGTGCACAGCGACAACGTCCGCCCGTTGGCGAACCTCCCCAAGCAGGCGCTCCAGGGCACCAATTCGGACCTCGCCTTCCAGGGGAAGTACGCGTTCGCCGGCAACTACGACGGCTTCGTGGTCTACGACATCTCCCGGCCCGCGGCCCCCAGGACCGTGAGCCAGGTGCTCTGTCCCGGATCGCAGAACGACATCTCGGTCTCCGGGAATCTGCTCTTCCTGTCCACGGACTCCTCGCGCAGCGACGACTCCTGCGCCAGCACCACCCAGCCCGCGACGGAGAAGTCCTCCTGGGAGGGCATCAAGGTCTTCGACATCAGCGACAAGAAGCATCCCCGCTACGTCGCCGCCGTCGAGACCGCATGCGGCTCGCACACCCACACGCTGCTCCCCGAGGGCCGCGACGTCTACGTCTATGTCTCGTCGTACGCACCCAGCCCGGCTTTCCCCGACTGCCGGCCGCCGCACGACGGCATCTCCATCGTCAAGGTCCCGCGTGCCGCACCCGAGAAGGCCGCCGTCGTCGACTTCCCCGTCCTCTTCCCGGACGGCGGCAACCCCGGCGGTCCCACCAACCCGGGGGTCTCGCAGACCACCGGCTGTCATGACATCACCACCTTCCCGAAGCTGAAGCTGGCCGCGGGCGCCTGCATGGGCGACGGCATCCTCATGGATCTGTCGAACCCGGCCGCGCCCAAGGTCATCGACCGGGTCCAGGACAACGTCAACTTCGCCTTCTGGCACTCGGCCACCTTCAGCGAACGCGGAAACAAGGTGGTGTTCACCGACGAGCTGGGCGGTGGCGTGGCGGCCACCTGCAATGAGCAGACCGGGCCGGACCGCGGTGCCGACGGGATCTACGACATCACCGGCAAGGGCAGCCACCGCAAGCTCGTCTTCAAGAGCTACTACAAGATCCCGCGCCACCAGGCCGACACCGAGAACTGCGTCGCCCACAACGGTTCGCTGATCCCGGCCAGAAACCGCGACCTCATGGTCCAGGCGTGGTACCAGGGCGGCGTCTCCGTCTGGGACTTCACCGACTCCGCGCACCCGAAGGAGATCGGCTACTTCGAACGCGGTCCGCTCTCCACGGACTCACTGGTCACCGGCGGTGCCTGGTCCGCGTACTACTACAACGGCCACGTCTACTCCAATGACATCGCCAAGGGCTTCGACGTCCTCGCCCTCGACGACCGGCGCACGGACAGCGCCACGTCGGTACGGCTCCGGGAACTCAACGCCCAGACCCAGCCCGACTACCGCTGACCGTCCTGCACCGGTCCCGGTGTCCGCGTCCCGCCGGCCGCCCCCTCGTCCGGCGGGACCCCGCCCTCCCATGCCAGCCCGTACCGCTGGAACAGTTCGGTACGCAGCCGCGCCCGCGGCATGGCCGCTCCCGGCAGCAGCATCGCCACCACCGACCCCATCAACAGTGCCCGCAGCAATGGATAGTCGGCGTCGGGATCGGACGAGCCGTACGCCACGACCGTCTCTCGCAGCAACTGGGCCAGCCGTTGCTGCTCGGGGCACTGGATGAATCCCTCGGCCGTCAGGATCCCGGCCATGTGCGTCCGCATCAGCAGCGGATGATCCTGCGCCAGCCCCAGGATCGCGTCGATGGCCCGCGCCATCAGCTCCTGCCCCGCGTCCGGTCCCTCCGGCCGCGGGGCACGCTCCAGCGCCGCCTGTAGCGTGCGATGCATCAGCCGGTGCACGGCGGACTGGAGCAACTGCCGCTTGCCGGGGAAGTAGTAGGAGACCAGCCCCCGCGCGACCCCCGCCCGCCGGGCGATGTCCGCGAGCCGCGTCGCCTCGTAGCCGTGCTCGTCCACCAGCTCGACCGTCGCCTGGAGCAGCCGCTCACGGGAGCGCCGCCGCAATTCTTCATTGACCGATGCGCTGCGGGGGGACATCCTGTAACTCCTGCGTTGACTGGCTGGGGGCCAACGCACTCAGTATGACTCCGGATTCCCGCCCTTGGAACGGATCCGGTCAAGCTGCCCGATTCGGGCGACGCGGGGGATCGCCCGAATCGGGTGGATGTGGGGCCGGGGACGGCCTCTTGACCTGCGATTACCCAGGTCGGGGGGTCGTCCCCGACTCATGCCGGGAGGCGCACTGTTCCTCGCAGCCGCCGCGGGCCGGCGGCCTACTCGTCGAGGGAGTCGAGCAGCGCCCGTGCCTCGGCGCGGCGGCGCTTGGTGGTGTCCTCGCCGTCGGCCTCGGGGGCCTCCTCGTCGCCGTAGTCGGCCAGGACGGCGCGGGCGCGGGTGGCGGCGGCGGAGTTCTGGCCGAGATCGGACTCCAGCCAGGCGGCCATGAGTTGGGCGCCGGTGCGGTCGTGGCGGGCGGGCTCGCCGAGTGCGGTGAAGACGGTGATGGCCTGTTCCACATAGCCGAGGGCTTCCTCGTAGGCACGTCGCGCGGTGTCGTCGTCCTCGTCGCCGGGCTCGGAGTCGCAGCCGCGGACCAGCAGTTCGGCGGTCTGGCGGTGGGTGCCGGCGAGTTCGGCCCGCAGCGTGCTGCGGTCGTCGTCGTCCGCCGCCTCGGCGACGGCCTCGGTGAGCAGGCGCTCGGCGGTGGCCATCACGTCGAGGGCGGCCGGCAGTCCGCTGCCGGCGGTGCGCAGGGTGATCCAGGCGCGGGCGCGGACGGCGCGGGCCGCGCTCTGCGGTCGGCCGAGAGTGCGCCAGAGTTCCTCGGCGCGGGCGTAGGCCGCGGCGGCCTCCTCGTTCAGGCCGGCGCCGTTGAGGGCGTCGCCGGCGAGATGGGCGAGGACGGCGTGGTCGCGCCGGCCGTCCCAGCCCTTGGCGATGTCGGCGGCGAGCAGGAAGTGCTCACCGGCCTGCCGGTGGTCGCCGAGCGCCGTCAGGCATTCGCCGAGCCACCAGCGGGCTTGCACGACCTGGCCCTCGTGGTGGTGCTCCTGGAGGAGCGGCAGCGCACTTTCCAGGACGGACGCGGCCTCGTCGTGGCGCCGCAGGCGGAGCAGCGCGCCGCCGAGCACCAGCTGTGCCCAGGCCCCGAGCCCCTCGCCGCCGTCCGCCTGGTCGGCCCAGTGCGTGGCGTCGAGTGCGTGGTCGGCCACCTCGTTGTCGTCCTGACCGGTGGCGGCCAGGGACTCGGCGAGGATGAGGTGGAGATGGGCGCAGCCGAGCGGTTCGAACAGCCCGGCGCCGTGGTCGAGGGCGGCGCGGGCGGCCTGCTCGGCCGGTTGCGGACGGCCCAGCGCGAGGGAGGCTTCGGCGAGCCGGGCCTCGGCCTCTGCGGCGTACCAGGGGACGGCGGCCTCGTGGTAGAGCTCCACCGCGCGGGCGAACAGCTCCGCGGCCTGCGGGGCGTCGCCGCGCCCGGCGTGCAGGCCGCCCAGCAGGCAGCAGATGTCGGCGATACGGGACCACATCCGCGGGCCCTCGGCGCGGTGTTCCTCGGCGAGGCCGAGCAGCGCACCGAGCTCGTCGGTGAGGGCGTCCGCGGCCGCCGCGGGGTCCGGCGCCGCCTGGAGGGTGCCCAGGCGTACGCGGGCGGAAGCCAGCAGCGCCCCGGTCAGCTGCCGGGCGGTGGCCCGGCCGTCGGCGTGCAGGGTACGCAACTCCACGCAGACTGCGTCGAGTTCGGCGAGCCCCTGTTCCGTACCGCCGGAGACCGCCGTGGTGTAGGCGGCACGGGCCCGGGCGGCGGCGCCCTCACCGGGGGCACCGGCGGCCTCGAACTGCTCGGCGGCCCGGCGGAACAGGATGCCGGCCGCCTCCGGGTCGTCGAGCGCGTCGACGGCGGCGTGGTAGGTCACCTCGGCGCGGTCGGACCCGTCCAGTGCGGCGCCGGTCCGGTCGGCGGCCCCGGCGACCGCCCGCCACGCGGCGCGGGCGTCCGGGTGCTGGGAGAGGGTGCGGCGCCGGGCCTCGGCCAGCAGCGTGGCGAGGTCCGCGGAGCCGCCGTCCGCCTCCTCTGCCGCCGGAACGGGCGCCGGCGCGGACCGCGCAGGGGCGGGGGAGCCGGCGGTGAGCCGGGCGGCGCGGACACCGAGCGGAAGCCGGTCGGTGAACGGCGTGCCGGCCATCCGCGCCGTCACCCAGCTGCTGACCTGGCCGGTGCCGTTGCGCGCGTCGAAGCGGCGGGCCAGGTCATGGGCCGTCTCCCGGGTACGGGCCAGCAGTTGCTCCGTCGTGACGGGGGCGCCGCCCGGCAGCGGCACGGGCCGTTCGGCGTGGCCGAGTTCCGTCAGACGGCGCAGCAGCAGGGCCGCCGCGCTCAGGAGCTGCAAACGGGAGAGCGGTTCCTCGCCGCTGTCCAGATACCCCGCATGCTCGGCGAGGATCTCCAGGCCACGGGCCTCGTTGCCGGTCAGTGCGCAGAATTCGATGTGCCGGGCGAGGGCCGGTACGAGGCTGCCGTTGCCCCGGGCCAGTCGATAGCCCCGCAGATGATGGCGGCGGGCCTCGTCGAACCGCCCGAGGCGCAGCAGCGGTACCAGCGACAGCGCGAGGATGAGATGCGGCTGCTCCGCGCAGGACTGCTCACCGTTCAGCACGGGAGCCCAGGTGGCGAGGGCGCGCTCGTCGTCCCCGCGGTCCGCCTGCCATTCGCCCTGTTCGTTGAGTTCGCAGGCCAGACAGTCACTCATCCGGTCGCGGTCGGCGGCGGTCCACTCCGCCAGCAGCCGGGCGGCCCGGCCGTCGTCCCCGAGGTGCTGTGCGAGGTAGAACTCCGCCGCGCGGACCGGACGCACCGAGTGCCCGGCCATGCGGTAGTGGCGCTCCATGTCCGGAAGCCAGCGGCGGACGGCGTCCAGCGGGATGTCGGGGTTGCCGATGAGGCTGTAGACGATCCATTTGAACTGCCAGTGGAGCCGGTGCAGGGCCCGGCTGTGGAAGTCCCCGGGACGCTCGTCCCACATGCGCAGCAGCCGGGCGAAGGGCACCAGCGTCTTGCCGCTCTCCGAAGTGAACTGGTACGAGTCGATCAGACCCAGGAGCGCGTCGAGCAGCAGCTGCCGGTCGCCGGTCGTCTCGGCGAGGGCGACGAGTTCCTCGGCGCGGGCGTTGCGGGCCGGCCCGTAGGTCTCGGAGTCGTTCTCCCGGAGCGCGCGGCGGACCGACTCGGCGGTGTACGGGGGGTTCTCGTGCGTCATCGGCTTTCCTCCTGGCCGTCCGAGTGCGTGGCCCAGCGCAGCAGGTCCATGAACGCACGGTTGAGCAGCGCCGAGTCGGCGGGCCGCAGCGGGCGCGGGGCCATCAGCAGGGCCTGGCCGTACAGCGCCTCGGCGGCGGTCCCGGCGAGTTCCGGGTCGTCGATCCGGGCGATCCTGCGGACCAGCGGGTTGTGGTGGTTGAGGACGAGCCGGGCGCGCGGTGCGCTGCCGCGCAGGCTGCCGAGGATGCCGGCCCACAAGTCGTCCGCCTGTGCCTCTTCCTCGGCGCGGGCCCGTTCCTGACGGGCCGAACGGTCGTCCAGGTGCAGGGCGGGGACGGACACCGGGTGGAAGGTGCGCAGCACCACGTCACAGCCGAGCGGGTCGAGCTTGCTCCGGGCGGCGGCGAGGAAACCGGACAGCGCCAGTTCCTCGGCGGGGTCGACCGGGTCGAGGTGGGCGGCGACGGTGTCGGAGTCGAGTTCGGTGACGTCGGTGCCGGGCCGTACCGAGGGCAGCAGCTCGACGAGCTCGGCGTCATAGGTGTAGCCGCCGTTGACGACGCCGATGCCCTGGGCGGCGGCGATCGCGGCGACCTGGCGGTACTCGTCGACGGTCCGGGTGAAGTGCACGACGGGGTGCCGGCGGGCGAACTCCGCCAAGGACAGCTGCCCGTCCGTGGTTTCGAAGGGGAGCCACGGCAGCATGGTGGTCAGCACGTCCCGGTCGTGCCGGGCCAGCGACTTCACGCCCAGGTGGTGCACGGACAGGAACTGCGCGAGCCGCTCGGGCTCGCCGGCGGCGAGCCCGGTGAACCAGTCCTTGATGCGTGCGCCGAGGGCGTCCCGGACCGCGGCGAGGGTCTCGTCGGCGTACAGGCTCTCGCGGGAGGCGGTGGGCCGCAGGCTGTCGGTGTCGATGACACAGCGGACGAAGAACGCCCAGTCGGGCAGCAGGTCTTCGGCGCGTTCGGTCAGCAGCATGCCCTTGAGGTGGACCCGGTGCCCGGCGCGCTGGGCGGGGCTGACGGCGGCGGGCAGGACGTAGGCGATCCCGCGTACGCCCGCGACCGGCACCTCGAGATCGATGGAGTCGAGCGGGGTGAAGCCGAACTGCTGGTGACAGTGGCGGGCGAGGGCGACCCGTCGTGCGGCGGGGTTCGGGTAGCGGCGTTCCCAGACGGCCGGGCGATCGGTGATCGCCTCCTCCCCGACCCGTACGTCGTAGGGCAGCAGCGTGCCGAACTCCCTTGCCAGCGTGCGCACTCGATCCTCGGCGAGCCATTCGCCGGTGCCGGGCCGGGCCGTGAGATACACGGTGGTGCCGGGCTCGGGGTGGGCGTCCCCGGGCAGCGTACGGACGGTGTACGAGCCGTCGTCGCGGGCGGTCCACTCGACGGGCGGGGCAGCGGTGTCGCGTGCGGAGCGGCTGACGACGCGGATCTCCTCCGCGACCACGAAACACGCCAGCAGACCGATACCGAACTGACCGAGGAAGCCGGCGCGGGCCGACTCCAGGCCCTCGCGCTTGGAGCTGCGGCCGATGGTGGCCAGCAGGTTGTGCACATCGGCCTCGGTCAGGCCGATCCCGGTGTCCGTGACGCGCAGCCCGCCGGCCTCGGCGTGCAGGCGGACCCGGGCGGGGCTGTCGGGTTGTTCGGCGCGACGTGCGGTGATGGCGTCCACCGCGTTCTGGAGCAGTTCGCGCAGATAGACCCGGGGGCTGGAGTAGAGGTGGTGGGAGAGCAGATCCACCAGGCCCCGGAGATCGACCTGGAAGGTGTGCGGTATGTGATCAGCAGTCATGTAGGGGTGCGGCGACGGACATTCGCTGCCCGACGGCGCGGGTAGTGCGGCCGTGGCCACCGGTGGTCAGGGCTGGCCATCATAGGAGCCCGGCAACGAGCTGACCACGGGATTCCGTGCGGCCGGCGCCGGCATCGGTCCGTGCCCGGCACCACACCCGGTGCGTGTCGACGGCGCCTTCGACGCCATCCTGGACACGGTCGGCGCGGACCTGAACTCCTACCGGCGCCGGCTGACCCGCGAAGGCCGGATGGCCACCATCGTCCTCTCGGCATCCTCCATGGCCGCGATCGCCGCCTCCGGCGTCCACGGCACCGGCCGCATCCGCACCCTGAGCTCCAACCCCGACACCGCACTGCTCCGCGACCTGGCCGCCTACGTGACCTCCGGCGAACTGCGCCCCGTCATCGACGGCGTCCATCCGCTGACGGACATCGCCTCGGCACACCAGGCGTTTGAGCGCGGCGGAGTGGTGGGCAAGCAGGTGGTGTCGGTGTCCGGGGAGTAGGCGGGTGGACGGACGCGCAGCACACCCCGCGGAGACTTCGAGGTGCCCGATCAGCGGGTGGGCCCGCTCCAGTACGCGTCCTTCCACTCCATGGCGTCGGGGCTGAACTCGACCTCGATTCTGTCGGCGGCGTCGGGCGGCAGAGAGAAGGCGTACTTGCCGATGGCCTCCTTGCCGGGGAGGACGTAGCCGGTGATGACCTTCTGGCGTCCGCTGCCGTCGATCAGCAGCTCCGCCGACGCTCCGTCGGCGTCGCTGACTTCGGGGAGGCCGGTGTCCACCTCGACCCGCTCGGTGCCGGTGTTGCGCACCTTCACGATGACCTGGACGGCCTTGTTGCCCTTGGCGTGACCGAGGACGTAGTCGTCCGGGGTGTACGGCTTCGGCTCGGCGACCGTGACCTTGAGCCCGTTCTCGAAGGTGTAGGACTCGCCGAAGGACAGGTGCCGGGCCTTCTCCGAGGCGGAGGCGGAAGCCTTCACTTCCTTGACCTTGGCACGTGCGTCGTCGGTGACCTTCTTCACCGCGGTGACGGTGAGAACGGCGCCGCCGGCCGCGGCCAGCAGACCGACCACACCCAGGATCACCCCGGCCAGGGCCATGCCCTTGTTCGTCGCCCGGCCGCGTCGCGCCTGGCTCAGCCCGACGGAGCCGAAGACCACGGCCAGCAGGGCCGGCAGCCAGGACATCCAGAACAGGATGATGAGCAGGCCGAGGACGACCCCGACGATGCCGAGCACCAGGGCCGTGATGCCCATGCCGTTGCGGGACTGCGGCGCCGGCAGGGGCGCCATCGGGTACGGCTCCCAGCGGGGCGGGGGCGTCGCACCGGGCGGCGGCGGTCTCCACGGGTCGTGGTCGTCCGGTATCCGGTCACCGGGCTGCGGGCCGTCGGACGGAGGGGGCACGGTCATGCACAGTCCTCGAAAGTAGATGAACTGAGGACCTTAGCAGTGGCTTTGCTCATTCATTACGGGATTTCGGACAGGTCCGGACAACCCGTCGGGGCGTGACCGCGGCCGGCCGGGGCGGTCGGCGGGCGAGCAGCCGTCCGACGCGCGACCATGGGACCGGAGACCGATCCAGGGAGCCCTCCATGACCACACCGCGGGACCTGATGATCGTTGCCATGGACGCGGAGTCCGGTGGCGCTCTGGAGCGGGGCGACCTGTCCCTCGCGCTCGCGGGGGCCGAACTGATCGATCTGCTGAGCGCCGAGGCCGTCCGACTGGACGGTGAGCGGATCGTGCCGGGGTACCGGCCGGCCCTCCCGGACCGCCTGTTGGACCAGGCGGCCTCGGCGCTCGTCCAGCAGGCGCCGTACGAGTCGGTCGACGACTGGCTGTGGCGCCGGGGTCACGGCCTGGCGGCGGCCTATCTGAGCGCCCTGGAGGACGACGGGGAGCTCACCCGGGAACACCGTCGCTGGCGGCCCTTCGGGGCCGGGCAGACGGTGCTGGCCGATTCGCCCGCGCACCGCCGGGCGGCGGACCGCTGGACCTCGCGGGAGACCGTCCTCACCGCCCTCGCGACGGCCGCCGGGGTCAACGGCACGGACACCGGAGGCGAGCCGGCCGAGGTCGATGACGCGGTGTCCACGGTGCTCGCCGCCGTCCACGACGCGGTCACGGAACTGGCGGCGGAGCGGCAGCGCCGCGCCATCGAGAAGGCGGCCTTCGACAACATCTGGCGGGGCGACGGCGGCTGATCTGCCCCGCCTCGATGTGCGCGCTCAGCCGGCGAGGTGCGGCTCAGCTGTCGGCGGCGGCCCGCCGGTCCCGGTCGCGGCGCTGCTTGAGATGGCCGGCGCCGGCCAGCGCCGCCACCACGACGGCCGTGCCGATGAGCTGCTGACGGCCGTCCGGGCTGGCGGCCATCACGGCGAAGACACCGAGGATGGCGGCGAAGGTCAGCCAGGTCAGATAGGGGAAGGCCCACATCCGCACCGAGAGCTGCTCGGGCGCCTCGCGCTCCAGGCGGCGCCGCATCTTCAGCTGGGTGAGGCAGACGATGGACCAGACGACCAGCACGGAGCAGCCGGCGATGTTCAGCAGCCAGGCGAACACGGTGGTCGGCCAGACGATCCCGGCGATCACGGCCGCGAAGCCGAACACACAGGACGCCAGCACCGCCGCCGCCGGCACGCCCCTGGTGACCTTGCTCAGGAAGCGCGGGCCCTGCCCCCGGCTGACGAGCGAGTACGCCATCCGCGACGAGCCGTAGATGTTGGCGTTCATCGCGGAGAGCAGCGCCACCAGCACCACGATCTGCATGATCGTGCCGGCCGCCGGGATCCCCAGCGTGTCGAGCACGGTGACGTACGGGCCGTCCGTGGCGACCTTCGGGTCGTTCCACGGCACCAGGGTGACGACCACGGCCATGGAGCCGATGTAGAAGACGGCGATGCGCCAGACGGCGGTGCGGACGGCGCGGGCCACGTTCCGGCTCGGGTTGTCGGACTCGGCCGCCGCGATGGTGACGGTCTCCAGACCGGCGAACCCGGAAATGGTGGTCAGCAGTCCGGCGGCGAGCCCGGCGACACCGGTCGGGAAGAAGCCGCCGTGGCCGGTGAGATGGCTGGTGCCGGGGGCGTCGCCGAACACCCCGAGAATGCCGAGCACACCCAGCACCAGAAACGCGACGATCGTGGTGACCTTGATCGCCGAGAACCAGAACTCGAACTCGCCGAAATTCTTGACCGCGGTCAGATTGCTGGCGCAGAAGAACACCATGAAGATCGCCACCCAGCCGTAGGCGGGGATGAACGACACCCAGTTGTGCATGATCGTGCCCGCCGCGGTGGCCTCGGCGGCCACGCCGGCGCAGAGCATCAGCCAGTACATCCAGCCCGAGGTGGTCCCCGCCCAGGAGCCGACCTCCTCCTCGGCGTGCACCGAGAACGAGCCGGTGGAGGGCCGGGCCGCGGACATCTCGCCGAGCATCCGCATGATCAGCATGACCAGCGCGCCGGTACCCATGAAGAGGAGGACGATGGCCGGCCCGGCCGCGGCGATGCCGACTCCGGAGCCTACGAAGAGCCCCGCGCCGATGACCCCGCCGAGGGCGATCATCGACAGATGGCGCTGCTTGAGGCCGTGCGACAACACGGACTCGGAGTTCTGCCCGGCCTCCGGGGAGTACTGGGGCGACCGGGTGTTTGTCCGACTCATTGTCGTGCCTGTTCATTGGTGGTGACGTTCGGTGAGCCTGACGAGTGTGGGGGGACGTGTTGCGCGTACGGCGTGAACGCCCGCTATGCGGACAGTTCACTTACTTGTGGTGAAGCCGCCGACACGCATTGAAGTGGTCCTGCTGCGGAAGGGGTCTGGTGGTGGAGGGAGGGGCAAGGGGGCCAATTCCGCGCGGGGCTCGGGTGATCGAATTCTTCGCCTGCCGAGATGACGCGTTCCGGGGTTTGCCGCAGGGGCATTCGGATATGGTTCAAATCACCTGTGGGTGGGGTGACTTGAATTCGGGGGAATCATGACCGTGCCTTTCGGTGTGCCTGCGCATTTTCCTGACGACACCGGTGCCGATACGTTCGTCGCGCAGCTTCCCACGGCGCTGGCTCCCGCGGACCGCGCGTATCTGTCGACCAAGCCGCCGCTGTTCCTGCTACGGGTGCCGGGGCACGGCGAGGAGTACGACAGACGGGTCCGCCGGGTCTTCGAGGCGTTACGGCAGCCGCTCGACGACAAGGGGAAACTCATACTGCACGCCGCGCTGGAAGCCGGGGCCGCGGGTACCGGCCTGCTGGCCGCGGCGGCGGGGGAGCGGCTCGCATACGGGATTCCCCGGCACATGACCCCCGACCGCTTTCCGCAATCCGCGCTGCTGCGCGATGTGATCGCGGACGTCATGGGACACGGAGCCGGCCGCGGAGCGGCCGCCGGTGCCAAGGCGCTGCGGGACCGGGCCTATGTGCAGCGGGTGCAACTGGGCGGGCTGCCGGCCGTTCTCTGGCGGCTCGGCGGCGGCGCGAACCCTCCGGCCGAAGGGCTCCACGGCTGGCTGCTCGGCATCCTCTGGACACCGCTCACCCAGACGTTCCCACGCTGGTGGTGGGCGCTCCGCAAGACCCGTCAGCTCATCCGGCCGATGCGTCTGTCGCCGTTCCGCCGCACGCGGTGGCTCGGTGCGGAACTCCACGCCGAGCGCGGCAAGGAGAACCTCTTCCGGGTGCTGGACGACATGGCCCAGCGGCAGGTGCTGAGACTGGCGCTCGACGAGGCGCACCCCCAACGGGAGGAGTCGCTCCAGCGGCTGGAGGATCTGCTGGTGCGGGCGCTGCTGGAGGATCTGCGGGTGCCGCAGCCCGGCCGGCTGGTGCCCAGGCGCAGGCGCCGCACCTCCCGGCCCGTGCTGCTGGTGGAGGTGCCCCCGGAGGGAACGCCGGGGGCGCGGCAGGCCGAGCGGTTCCTGCGCGCGTTCCACCGGGCGCGTGCCGCGACGCAGCCGCCGGGGCCGCTGGTCATCGCGGTGGGCCGGCCCTCGGACGCGCTGCTGGCGGAGCTGGGCGGCCCGGCGGAGAGCAACCTCACGCAGGCGGGACTCCAACTGACCCAGAAGGACGGCCCCCCGGTCCTGGTGACGTTCCGGGACGAGCCGCTGACCCGGCACGGCCTGCCCATCGCGCAGGTGAACCCGGCGACCTTCAGCACCAGTTGGCAGACCACGACCTCGCTGGTGACGGCCGGCGCGGTGGCGGCCGCAGCCGCGCTCGGCATAGGGGTCGTCGGGGTGGTCCAGGGGCCGCCGGCCCACCCCTGCGTCGGCGGGGACGACTCCGTCGCCGCTTCCGCGCAGGCGGAGCCGGTCGGCGTCCGGCCCAAGGAGTGGTACGACGCCGCCGCCGGCGCGATCCGCAAGGAGAACAAGCGGGCCGAGGCCCTCGCCGCGGCCGGCAGCACGGTCCGCACCGTGGTGGCCTTCGAGTCGAACCGGCCGACCACCGAGATCAACACCCGGTTCGACGGCAGCATCCCGGAACTGCGCGGTATCGCACTGTGGCAGCGGAGGCTGAACGACGAAGCCATTTCCGATGACACCCGGGTGCCGCTGCGCGTGGAGGTGCGCAGTGCCGGAGCGGAATTCCGGGACGCCGAGCAGGAAGCGCGCAAGCTGGTGGCGGAGCAGGACGACGGCAGCCGCCGCAGGCCCTACGAGCAGGTCATCGGCGTCCTCGGGTACTCCCAGAGCAGGGACGAGACCCGGGCCGCCCTGAAGGTGCTCAGCGCGGCGGGCATCCCCACCGTCGGGACGACGGCCACCGCCGACGAGATGCTGGACGGGGACAACCAGAGCTACTGGCCCTTCGCGCCGGCCAACAGCACGGAGTCCCGGATCGAGGCGGATTTCGCGAGCAAGTCCGACATCGTGGCGCGGCGGAACGGGGAGGGCGGCTGCATGACGGCCGAACGGGCCGTCATCGTGCAGAGCCCGGCGGATCTGTACAGCAGAAGCCTGACCGGGAAGTTCAGCCATGACTTCCCGGGAAGTTCGCAGGTGATCAATTTCGCGCAGAACGGCGACTTCCGGCGGGCGCCCGCCGGCACCCCCCGGGTTTCCAGCGCCCACGACCTGGCGGAAACGGTGTGCCGGGCGCTGAAGACGCAGCCGAACTCCATGGTGTTCTGGTCCGCGCGGGCCCGGGACTTCATCGCCTTCATCAACGCGCTGAACTCCCAGGGGACCTGTATCGAGGACGACATCACGGTGCTGGGCGGCAATGAGCTGACGATGGTGGCGCAGACCGGCTCCTTCAGTGACAAGCGCTGGCTGCGGCTCTACTACTCGTCACATCGCATGCCGGTCACGGACCCGCGGGCCAGCGGGAAGACCCGGGAGTTCGTCGCGGCCTACGACCGTTTCGTGCACGACACGACGCACGGCGCCGACCCCTGGCGCCAGGACGGCCATGCGGCGGTGGCGTACGACGCCTTCCATGTCCTCTCCCGGGCCGCCGATGTGACGTACCGCGACAAGCACGCCGACCGCCGGTCCATGCTGACCGCGCTCACCAGCGGGATGAGTTTCGACGGAGCGACCGGCTACGTCGCCTACCAGGCGGGCGCCAACGCGGCTCCGGCCGACAAGACCTTTGTGCTGCTGCGTCAGGGCGCCAAGGGGGCCGTCTCCGTGGTCGCCTGCGGTGCCTACCGGCAGGGTCTGACGACCCAGGGGCAGGCCCCGCCGTGCGCCGCCGAGGGGAAAAACTGACCTCAGCCGACCGGAACCGTCGTGGCGTGCCGCCGCTCCATGGAGCCCGACCAGGTGCGGCGCGGCGGCCGGCCGACGAACTTGCCGAAGAGCAGCGCCGCCGCGGTGGCCGCGAGGACCCCCGGCACCATCTCGTAGATGCCGGACTGGAGCGGGCCGAGGAGCGGGTCGATGTGCTTCCACAGGACGACGGTGGCCGCCCCCGTAACAATCCCGGCCATCGCCCCGGCCCGGGTCATCCGCGGCCAGTAGAGCGACAGCAGGATCACCGGGCCGAAGGCCGAGCCGAAGCCCGCCCAGGCGTACGCGACGATGTCCAGGACCGCGCCGCCGCTGAGGGCGATGACGTAGGCCACCAGCGCGACCACGACCACCGTCGCGCGGGCCGCCAGCACCATGGACGCGTCCGATGCCTGCCGCTTGACGAACGCCCGGTAGAAGTCCTCGGTGAGGGCCATCGCGGAGACCAGCAGCTGGCTGTCCGCGGTGGACTTGATCGCGGCCAGCACACCGACCAGCAGGATGCCGGCGACCCAGGGATTGACCAACTGGGCGCAGAGCGCGATGAAGACGGTCTCCGGGTTGTCCGGCGCCCGGTCGAGCGCGGCGATGCCCACCAGCCCCACGAGCGAGGCGCCCGCCAGACAGACGACCACCCAGCCCACGCCGATCCTGCGGGCCCGGGGTATCTCGCGGGTGCTGCGGATGCTCATGAAGCGGGCCAGGATGTGGGGCTGGCCGAAGTAGCCCAGGCCCCAGGCGAGCAGGGAGATGACCGCCACCGCGCCGAGCGGCTCACCGGACGTCCACCGGCTGCCGTCGAAGCCGGCCTCCGCCCCCATGTCGAGCAGGGCGGGGCTCTTGCGGGTGAGTGCTCCGTGCAGTGCGCCGAAGCCGCCCAGCATCGCGATGCCGATCGCGGGGAGTGCCACCGCCGCGCAGAACATCACCGTGGCCTGGATCGAGTGCGTCACACTCACCGCACGGAAGCCGCCGAGGACGGTGTAGACGACGATCACCACGGCGAAGACGGTGAGCGCGAACTCGAAGCCGCCGCCGAAGATGCCCTCGAACAGCACGCCCCCGGCCAGGAGTCCGCTCGCGACGTAGACGGTGAAGAACACCACGGTGACGGTCGCCGAGACCAGGCGCAGCATTCTGCTGCCGTCCTCGAACCGTTCCTCCAGATACGCCGAGAGCGTCTTGGCGTCGCCGGCCAGCTCGGTGTACGTGCGCAGCCGCGGCGCGACCAGAAGCCAGTTGAGATAGGTGCCGATGGCCAGGCCGACGGCGATCCATGACGCCCCGATCCCGGCCGCGTACACCGCGCCGGGCAGTCCCAGGAACAGCCAGCCGGACATGTCACTCGCGCCCGCGGACAGCGCCGCCAGCGGTGCGCTCAGCCGGCGCCCGCCCAGGGCGAAGTCGGAGAAGGTCACGGTGTCCTGATACGTCCAGATGCCCACGGTCACCATGGCGAGCAGGAATATCCCGAATGTGATCATGACGGGTACGATCAGGGGTGTCACCATTGCTCCCTAGCTGCTGGCACTGCCATCGAAGGCACGGGCGCCCGGGGGGGGGAGACCTCGCGAGGAGATCCCGGGGCGAGAAGGCTCCGGCGCGAGCAGACGATACGGATCCGCCACCGGGAGCGGCACCCTTTTGACAGATGTCCTTGACGGCCGCGAGCCCCCGCCGCCCCCGCTCCCGGCGGGCCCGGGAGCGGGACCGGCACCAGGACCTTATCGCGGGGCCCGGACCCCGGCGGCGGTCAACACCTTTGTTTCATACGGGACTTGGCGCATTCCGGTGGGGTGGGGACCGCTCGCCGGGGTCGGCGCGGCAGGTGTCAGGCGGTCCGGCGGCGGAGCTTCACGGTGTTGTCGGTGCGGGGGTCCGGCTTTCCGTCGTGGCCGGTCCGGAAGCTCGGGTGTTCCTCGCAGCGCAGCAGGTCCCACTGGCCGTCCGGGAGCCCGAGGCCCGCGACGACTTCCTCCGGGGTGGGCAGGTGCACATCGGAGTCGGGCTCCCAGGCGGGCAGTCCCGCATGGCCCACGATGAGCAGCACGCCGCCGGGGGCGACGGCGCCGGCGGCCTTCCGCAGGATGCCCTCGCGCGGCATGGCGTCGCCGGGGGAGTGCAGGAACTGGGCCGTGACGAGATCGAAGGTGCCCGCCGGAAACGTCGCACCGAGGTCGTGCTGCTGCCAGGCGATGCGGTCGGTGACCGCGGCCGCCGCCGCGTGGCCGGCCGCCCGGCCGAGGGCGACACCGGAGATGTCGACGGCGGTGACCTCCCATCCCCGCTCGGCGAGCCAGATCGCGTCCGCCCCTTCCCCGCACCCCAGGTCCAGTGCGCTGCCCGGGGCGAGGTCGCCGACCTCCCGGACCAGGGCGGAGTTGGGGCGGCCGCTCCACATCCGGTCGCTCTGCGCGTAGCGGGTGTCCCAGTACTCCTCGTCCGGGACGGTGACGTCATGGGCCATGAGAGTCCTCCTCGGTCCGTGCTCCTCGGTGAGGTGCGGCAGCGCCGTTTCCGTGGCCTGCCGCCCTTGCCGGGATGTTCCGCCCGGACCGGCGAAAATGACAAGGTCCCTTGCTGTAACGGCAAACGAGGGGGGAGCGCCGGGCCGCGGGGCCCGTGGCCGTCGCGGCCGTTTCGGGAGGCAGCGTCACCCGTACGGCCATAGCGTGAAGAGAGGGCCGAAGACTTCCCCTCAATGGAGCACTGGGGTGATGCGCAATGACCGAGTTCGCAGAGCGCGGGTCGCGGAACACCGGGAGCCTGGGGCGGACGACGATCGCCGACGGTGTGGTCGCGAAGATCGCCTATCTGGCGGCCGGTGATGTGGCAGGAGTCCATGCCCTGGGCAGCGGGCTCTCGCGGTCGGTGGGAGCCCTGCGCAAACGCGTACCCGGGGGCGGCACGACCACCACGCACGGCGTCAAGGTCGAAGTCGGCGAGAAACAGGCGGCGGTGGACCTGGACATCGTCGTCGAGTACGGCGAGGTCATCCCCGATGTGGGGCAGGCGGTGCGGGAGAACGTGATCTCCGCGGTGGAGCGGATGACCGGCCTCGAAGTCGTGGAGGTCAATGTCGCGGTCAGCGATGTGCGGCTCCCCGAGGAGGAGGAAGCCGAAGCGGAACGGGTGGTGTAGCCGCACGGCACAATCCGCGCGGGCGGGCGCCGTTCGTCCGGCGGGTCAGCGCGCGGGGGACGAGCCGTCCGCGCCGGGGAACGCGCAGACGGCGATACCGCGTTCCGCGACGCTGCCCAGAGCCAGGAGATCAGCCGTCCGGCAGACACTGGTGACCATCCGGTACGGAGACCGCACGGCGCGCAGATCCCAGGCCGGGCCGCCGTCGGGGCGGACCGCCAGCACCCGCGCCGTCGGGTGCGGAGGCAGCGAGAGCCGCAACCGCTTCAGCACCTCCCAGGCCGTCCGCCGGGCCCCGCGCGGCAGACCGTGCAGCAACGCCACCCCGGCTGACCGCGGTCGTGCCAGGGCCACCCAGAACGCGCCGTCGGGGCCGGGGGAGATGTTGTCGGGGTAGCCGGGCAGCCCGTCGGCCAGGGTGTCGGCGGTGCCGGCCCGGGGGCCGGTGAGCCGGTAGCGGGTGAGGCGGCAGGCCCCGGTCTCGGCCACGGCCAGGAAGGATTCGTCCGGCGCCAGGGCCACGCCATTGGCGAACTGGAGCCCGTCCAGCAGGACTTCGGGGGAGCCGCCGGGCCGCAGCCGCAGCAGCTGTCCGGTTCCGGTGTGCTCCAGGAAGTCGCCGAGCCACTCGTCGAGGCCGTAGCGACGGCTGGAGACGGTGAAGTAGACGGTGCCGTCCGCCGCGGTGGTGACATTGCTGGCGAACCGCAGGGGCGCGCCGGCCACCTCGTCGGCGAGCACCCGGACGGTCCCGTGCCGCGGGTCGACGCACAGCAGACCGCGCACGGCGTCACAGACCAGCAGCTCACCGCCGGGGAGCGGTTGCAGGCCGAGCGGTCTGCCACCCGTGTGCGCCACGGCCGTTGCCTCGTCCACCGCGCCCGGCGCCGAGACCCGCAGCCGCCAGATCGCACCGTCCGCGGCGCCCGCGAAGAGGGTGCCGTCGGCATCGGCCACCACGTCCTCGGGGCCCTCGATCTCGGGCGCGACGATACGGAGCGGCGGCAGGGTCCGCGGGCCGCCCTGCCCGGCGCGCTCCGTGAGCTGCCCGCTCACTGCGTCCCGCGACGCCGCGCGGCCTTGAGACACCGGGTCATCTCCTCGGCGTACGGCAGCGCCACGCACACGGTGAGGCCGAGTCCGATGCCGGCCAAATAGCGGACGGGCAACGGGGATTCCTTGGGCAGCAGCTTCCAGTCATCGGCGCCGCGGCCGCCGCGCAGCGCGCCGCGGACCTGGTCGGCGTGCAGACAGGCGAGGAACGCCAGCGCCGTGAGCGGCAGCACCTCCAGAAAGCTGTGGATGTGCTGCTCCATGGGACGGACCTCCCGCTCGGTCGTCGCCAGGCTCACATCCCACAGCGCGGTGGCGCCGTGCGCCAGGGCCGCACCGCCCATGACCGTCAGGACCAGCGGATTGACCCTGGCCAGCAGCCCCATGGCGACCGGCACCCCGGCTTCCGCCATCATCAGCGCATGCACCGCCGATTCCCGGACACCGCTGGTCTCCTCGATCCGGGTACGCCGGTGCATGACCCAGTCCGCCACCGAGGGGACGAACCAGAGCGGCATGACGCCGTACATCAGAAAGCGCCGGCTGGTGTCCTCCGCGTCCAGGGAGCGGCGGGGCACGGAGCGGTCGGCGGGCCGGCGCCAATGGCGCCAGGCGCGGGCGACCGGGCTGCGGTGCAGGTCCATCTCTCGCCTCCGGAATCCTGTGGTCGACGGCTCGCGGACACCGCCCGTACACGCCGCACGGATCATTCACCGGCAAGCCAAGCAGAACCCTCCGCATCCGGCATCCGGGGAAGGCCCGGCCGGCCCGGCTCTCACGAGGTGCCGCCCACCCGGGCCACTTCGGGGCTTTCGGTGTCCAGCGGCACCGACCAGGAGCGGACCAGTCCCAGCTGGACGGCCTGCCGCGGCAGCACCGCGTCCAGGAGCCAGTCGGTGGCCACCCGGATGCGGTTGCCCGGCATCGCCAGGAGGTGGTAGCCGCGGGTGACCACCCCGGCGAGCGGGCCGGACAGCGGGACGTGCAGCGGGTTCGCGGCGGCCTGGATGCCGCCCAGGTCCACCATGAAGCCCAGGTCATGGTGCTCGTAGGCCCGCGGGGTGCCCTGCCCGCAGGACGCCGCCACGTTGTGCGCCGCGACCTTGCCCTGCCGCTGGGCGTGCTGGGCGGTCATCGGCGTCGTCTCGCCGGGGCGGGTCAGGTCGGGTACGGCCGCGGCATCACCACAGGCGAACACCTCCGGCCGGCCGGGCACTCCCAGGAACTTGTCGACGCACAGCCGCCCCTTGTCGGTGGGCAGCCCGCAGGACTCGACCAGCGGGTCCGGCCGTACGCCCACACACCAGATCAGGGAGCGGCTGCTGACGAACTCGCCGTCGTCCAGCAGGACCCCGTCCCGGGTCGCCTCCTTGACCGAGGTGCGGGTACGGACCTCGACGCCGCGGGCGCGCAGGACCCGGTCGGCGGTGCGGGACAGCCGCTCGTCGAGTTCGGGCAGCAGCCGGTCGGCGAGGTCCAGCAGCAGCCAGCGGGGGCGCGGGCCGTCCCGCAGGCCGGTGTTCTGCCGGACCAGGGAGTCGGTGAACCGCACACCCTGGGCGGTGACTTCGGTCCCGGTGTAGCCGGCGCCCACCACGACGAAGGTGGTCCTGGCGGCCCGCTCGGCCGGGTCCTCGGCCGCGGCGGCCAGCTCGATCTGCCGGGTGATGTGGTCGCGGAGGTACAGCGCCTCGGGCATCCCGCGGAAGCCGTGGGCATGCTCGGCGACGCCCGGGATGGGCAACAGTTTGTTGACGCTGCCGACCGTCAGCACCAGCCGGTCGTAGGTCAGCGAGCCCTCCCGGTCCTCGGGGTCGGTGTAGGCCACCCGGCGGGCATCGAAGTCCAGGTCATGGGCCTCGCCCAGGACGAGCCGGACGCCCGGCAGGGTCCCGGTGAGCGAGACCGAGATCCGGCGGGGCTCCAGGACTCCGGCCGCCACCTCCGGCAGCAGCGGCACATACAGAAAGTAGTCATGGGGGTTGATGAGCACGATCTCGGCGGCCCCCTTGGCCTGCCGGGAGAGCGTGCGGGCGCATTCGTAACCGGCGAAGCCGGCTCCGACGATCACGATCCGAGGACGACGTCGCTTCACGTGGACTCCCGCGGTCGAGGATGGTGCGTGAGCGCCGGGCCGAACAGGGCCACCGTCCGGTGCGGGCCGACGGCCGGCGCGGGCACACCGTGGTGCCTTGTCGGCTAACCGGTGTGCGGCCGGGTACACATGGGTTCCCTGTCATTCTGCGGGCGGCGGCCCCTGGGCGGCACGTTGGGAAGGACCGGGCAGGCCGGGTCCCGCGCGGACGCGAGGGCGGCCGCGAAGACACCGAAGCGGGTGCGGGCCGGGCCGGCGAGCAGCGCCGGACCGGCCGCACATGCGTCGCCGGGCGCCCCGCGCGACAGTGAGAGATGCGGCCACCGGCACGAAGGGCAGGCGGGCACATGGGCGCCAAGGACGGACTGACGGCATACCGCGGCAAACGGCACTTCGACCGGACGCGCGAGCCGGCGGGCGCCCCGGCGGCGGCCGGGGACACCTCGTCCTTCGTCGTCCAGATCCACGACGCGAGCACCCTGCACTTCGACTTCCGGCTGGAGGTCGACGGGGTGCTGAAGTCCTGGTCCGTCCCCAAGGGGCCGTCCACCGACCCGCACGACAAGCGGCTGGCGATGCCCACCGAGGACCATCCGCTGGAGTACCGGGAATTCGAGGGCGTGATCCCGCAGGGGGAGTACGGCGCCGGCACCGTGATCGTCTGGGACCAGGGGAGCTACCGCCCGCTGCCCCGGAAGAAGAAGGGCCGCACGCTGTCGTTCGGCCAGGCACTGGAGGACGGCCATGTCTCCTTCTGGCTCGACGGCAGCAAGCTCCACGGCGGCTATGCGCTGACCCGGTTCCGTACCGGTGAGGGCCCCGGGAAGCGGGAGTCCTGGCTGCTGGTCAAGGAGAACGACGGCCGGGCCGGGCGGGGCGGTACGCCGGACGCCCGGCGGGCCCGCTCCGTACGCAGCGGCCGCACCCTGAAGCGGGTGGCCGCCGAAGAGGGCCCGGGACGGCCCGGCTGACCGGGGACGCCATGTCCGGCAAGGCGCTCATCGTGATCGACATGCTCAATTCCTATGAGCACGCGGACGCGGAACTGCTCCTGCCCTCGGTACGACAGGCCCTGCCGCATATCACCGCGCTGATCGAACGGGCCCGAAAGAACGACGTCGAGATCATCTACGTCAATGACAATTTCGGCCTGTGGCGCTCACACCACGACGAACTCCTGGACGCCGTACTGAGCGGCCCGCACGCCGAACTGGTGGAGCCGGTCCGGCCGGACGAGAAATCGCTGTTCGTGGTGAAAGCACGGCACTCGGTCTTCTTTGAAACGCCGCTGGAATATCTGCTGCGGCAGCACGGCATCGACACGATCGTGCTCTGTGGCCAGGTCACCGAACAATGCGTGCTCTATTCGGCGCTCGACGCACATATCCGGCATATTCCGGTCATCGTCGCCGAGGACGCCTGTGCGTATATCCATGAGGACCTCGCGGCCGCCGCGCTGCGCATGATGGAGCGCAATATGCAGGCCCGGATCGTGCGCTCGGCGGACTCCGACGTCCTGTGAGGGGGCCTGGAGGCAGCCCTCAGACCTCCCTGTCCCCGTCCCCCGCGTCGTCCCGGGCGATATGCACAGCCGCCTCCTCCGCCGACGCGGCGCCGCCGTCGATCCCGACGTCCCGGGCGGCGATGTCATTGCTGCCGCCGCGCCAGAACCCCTCGTCGGAGCCCACGAGCCGGCCGGCCCGCTCGTCGCCGCATTCGAGGTCGGTCGGTTCCCCCACCCCGCCCGGGAGATCGCCGATCCCGTCGCCGTCCGGTACGGAGACCTCCGGTACCTCCACCGACAGCCGGTGCTCCAGCGATTCACGGTCGTGCAGCTCGCGCGCGGTGGTCCCCTCGTGGTTCACCACGAAGGGCCGCTCGGGCGGCGAATAGCCGGTGTCCAGCGTCTGGTCGAGGTCCGGCTCGTCCAGCGCGTCCTCCATGTCGAGGGCGTTGGGGTTGTCCCGGGGATCGGATCTGGGCGGCTGGTAGACCTCGTCGCCCATCGCGTCGTCGGACATAACCGCCCTCCCTCTTCCCGTCCATCCGCCCGGCCGCGGGGTGCGGCAGGTGCGCTACGACCAATTGTCCGCCTCCTGGTGGCTCCCGGCAGCGCCAGGACGCGCGGACCGGGCCCGGCCTCAGGCGCGCCGGTGTTCCGTCGCGATCCCGACGGCCTCGGCGACGCTCTGCACATTGCCGAACCGCTCGTGTGCGGGCAGCCGCTCGGCCATGGCGACCAGCCGGTCCGGTGCGTTGTTGCGCCGCAGGGTCTCGATGATCGTGTTCTTGTCGGCCGGGTACAGGCTGCGCCCGAGGTGCTGGGCGAGTTCGGAGCGCAGTCCCACGTCCTCCTCGGTCATGCCGCTCGGTGTGCCGCCCCGGAACTCGCTCTCGGGTGACCACGCCGCGACCGGCTGGTCCTCGCCCGCCGGCTGGAGTTCATGCTCCTCGTCCGTGCGCAGGGCGCGCTCCGCCGTCAATTGCCCCCGTAGTTGCTTCTTCATCATCTCGTCCCGGGCGGGGCCGGTCTTGTCCGTTCCGTGTTCCATGACCATGGGTGCCTCCGGCTCCACGAGTCATACAGACCCGTCGCGTTACTCCCAGTTTCCCTGGTCCCCCAGCCCTAACAACCCGGCGGCGCCGTTTCAACCATGCCTACGGAAATTACGCGGCCGGCCACGGAACGTAACGGCAGATGCATATGCCCTGGATGCATACGCCTTTCGGGAACGGGAATTCGTAAGGCAGCCCACCGATGACGGCTCACGTACCACAGGAGAATCCACGGAATCCGAGGAAGCCAAGGAGGCAGCGCCATGCGAATCTCGCTCCTGCAACCGGTCATCGACCGGCCAGGCCCCTGGGCATCCGTCTATGCCGATATCTCGCACAGCACCGAGGACGCCGCGAAACAGCAAGAGTTGACGGCGAGCGCCACCACGGCGCAGTTGTTCGCGCTCGGCGCGGACGAGGCCACCTGCGGTGCGGTGCACGAAGCGCTGCTCACGCGGCACGAAGGCGAGTCCGGGGAGCACTCCGGGCGGGTGCTGTTCGCCGCCCATGGTGAGATCGTGCTCGACACCCCGCTTCCCGGGCCTCCTGCCACCCCGTTCGCGGCCTGGGGGCCGGTGCCCAGAGTCACTCCCTTCCTGGCGGCGGTCGGCGACGACCCGGTCTGCCTGGTGGTCCGTCTGGACCGTGCGGGAGCGGACTTCGCCGTCCTCGGCGAACGGGGCACCGACGACGCCGGCCAGGTCAGCGGCGCCGACTGGCCCCTGCACCGCACCGCCTCGGGTGACTGGTCCGAAGGCCACTTCCAGGCCAAGGTGGAGAACACCTGGGAACACAACGCGGGAGAGATCGCCGACGCGGTGCGCAAGGCGTTCGAGGAGTGCGCCGCCGAGGCCATCGTCCTGATCGGCGACGCCCGCGAACGCCACCTGGTGCACGACAAGCTGCCCGAACCGCTGCGCGCCCTCACCTACGAGAGCGAACACGGCGGGCGGGCCGCCGGTGCCGAGAGTACGCTGGTGGACCGGGACATCGCCCAGGTCAGGGCAGTTCAGGAGCGTGAGCACATCGCGCAGGTGGCGGACCGCTTCCGCACCGGTGCGGGGCCGGGAGGCAAGAGCGCCCCGCACGCCGCGGCCGGCATCCCCGCCCTGGTCGAGGCGGCCCGGGAACACCGGATCGACACCTTGCTCGTCAGCCCGCACGGCTCGGACATCGCCCGGCAGGTCTGGGTGGGCTCCGAGGCCGATCAACTCGGCGTACGGGGAACGGAGTTGCAGTACCTCGGCGAGACGCGTCCGGCCGCCGCACGGGCGGACGACGCACTGGTGCGGTCGGCGGCGGCGAGCGGCGCCGACATCGTGGTGGTCCGTGACCCCGAGCGGGCACCGTCCGGCGGGCTCGGCGCCATCCTGCGCTGGACGGAGGACACGACAACCGGGTGATCTGCCGCCCCGGCAGACGCTCCCGACCCATCGACCCGACCCATCGACCCGGCCCATCGACCCGGCCGGCGGCGGCACTTCAGGTGGTGCCGGACGGCCATGACGGAGGTTCACTCATGTTGCACGCGATAGCGGACGTTCTCCGGTCGATCGGTGGCGCCGTCGCCACCGTCGTCACCCTGCCCTTCCGCGCCGTGGCACGGCTCTTCGGCGGGGCCGCGGACACCGCGCGCGGACACCACTGACCGCGGAGACCACTGACGGCGGACACCACAACGGGCCGCCAGCCGACCGGATTTCGTGGTCGGCGGGCGGCCCGTGGTGTCCGGCGTGCGCCTCAGTCCTGTGCTTCGGCCGCCACCGGCTTCGGGATCAGGAAGGACGTCGCGATGGCCGCGGCGAGGATGACCACGCCCGCGATCATGCCGGCGGTGTAGCCGCCGGAGGACGACGGGTCCGCCGGTGACGCGGCGGTCTTGACCGCGTACAGGAGCGCGAAGCTGAGCCCCGCGCCGAGGTTGAAGGCGCCCGCGTTCAGACCGGGCAGGAAGCCCGGGTTCTCGCTGGGGGAGAGGACGATGCCCAGTCCGTTGAGGACGATGTTCGCCACACCCGCGTAGGCGATCCCCACCAGGACGGACGTCACCAGCAGCAGGATCCGCGACTGGCTGTGCATCGTGAGCAGCATCAGCGCGACGGTCGCCACCGACCCGGCCAGGCCGCAGCGCAGGACGCGGCCGTAGCCGAAGGTGGCGGCCAGGCGGCCGGCCAGCGGGCCCATGGCGAGTCCGGCGAGCGCGTACGGTGACAGCGTCCACCACGCGGACTGCTCGGCGCTCATGCCGAGTCCGGCCTGGGCGTCCTGCGCGAAGGCCGGGATCAGTCCGTTCATGACGGCGAACACACCGGTCATGGTGAGCACGGTGGTCAGCAGGGTCGCCCAGGTCGCCCGCTGCTTGAGGTGCCGGGTGGCGACCAGGGGGTGCCCGCTGCGGTTCTCGGTCCGCCAGAACAGCGCGAAGGCGGCCGCGGACAGGACCAGCAGGACGGCGATCAGCGGCCAGTTGGCGGCGGCCAGCTTGCCCGCCTCGTTGAGCGCGATCAGCAGCGAGCCGACCGAGACCACGAGCAGCGCGACCCCGGGCCAGTCCATCCGGGTCGCGGCGGGCGCCTTCGACTCGGGGGTCAGGGTGGCGACCAGGACGGTGGCCAGGGCGGCGACGACCGCCATCGACCAGAACACCGACTGGAAGCCGTGGCTGTCGGCCAGGTAGCCGCCCGCGAGGGAGTCGACACCGGCGATCCCGCCGTTGACGGCGGTGATCACGCCCAGCAGGGTGCCGTACCGCTTCGGCTCCCGCACCTCCACCCGCAGCATGATCAGACACAGCGGGACGACCGGACCGGAGACGCCCTGGATGACCCGGCCGGCGAACAGCATCGGCACGCTGGTCGCCAGCGCGGCGACGAGGCAGCCGACGACCATCAGGCCGAGCATTCCGGCCAGCACCCGGCGGCGCCCGAGGACATCGCCGAGCCGCGGGAGGAAGAGCGAGAACAGCGCCGCGGAGGTGAAGAACGCGGTCTGGGTGAGGCCGATCTCCGCGGAGCTGGCGCCGAGGGTGTCCTCGATGTTCTTCAGCGCGGGGCTGAGCATGCTGGCGTTGAGCTGGAAGGCGAAACAGGCCGCGAGCAGCGCGGTGACCAGCACGCCGATACGGACCCCGGATCCGCCGCCGGTCCCCTCGGCGGGGCGCCGGTCGGTCGTGGTGTTCATCTCGGTGGGAGTGTTCGTCTCGGTGGGAGCGTTCATGCCTCGACGTCGCCGATCCGCTCGAGCGCGTCCACGACGAGGTTCCAGAACCGCTCGTGGTCGAGCCTGACCGCGACCTGGGTGGTGCAGTCCTCGGGGGCGGGCGCCCGGAAGTCCGTCACGGTCATCCCGACCGTCAGCGCACCGCGCAGCTCGATGTCCACCGGGGCCTTGCGCACGGTCATGACGTCCGGGTCGATCACATAGGCCACCGCGCACGGGTCGTGCACCGGCGGGTGGTCGAAGCCCTGGTTCTCGCGGTACGCCTCGCGGAAGAAGTCCAGCAGCTCACCGACGAACTTGGCGGGGCGGGTGCCGACCGCGGCGATCTTCGCATCGACCTCGGGGGTCGCCAGTGCCTGGTGCGTCAGATCGAGGCCGACCATGGTGACCGGCCAGCGCTCGTTGAAGACGATGTGCGCGGCCTCGGGGTCGATGATGATGTTGAACTCGGCGACCGCGCTCCAGTTGCCCTCGTGGTAGCCGCCGCCCATCAGGACGACCTCACGGACCCGCTCCGCGATCCGCGGCTCCTTGCGTACGGCCAGCGCGATGTTCGTCAGCCCCGCGGTCGGCACGATGGTGATCTCGCCGGGCTCGTGCGACATCACGGTGTCGATGATCAGGTCCACCGCGTGCCGGCGGTCCAGCTCGATGGCCGGCTCGGGCAGCTCCGGGCCGTCCAGACCGGTCTCGCCGTGGATGTCCGGCGCCGTCTCGATGGCCCGGACCAGCGGACGCGGGCAGCCGGCGGCGAAGGGCACGCCCGTGATCCCGGCGATCCGCGCCACGGACAGCGCGTTGCGGGTCACCTTCTCCAGCGTCTGGTTCCCGACCACGGTCGTCACGGCGACCAGCTCGACATCGGGATTGCCATGTGCCAGGAGCATGGCGATCGCATCGTCATGCCCCGGGTCGCAGTCGAGGATGATCTTTCTGGCCAACGGAAGAGCCCCTTTGCTCTGCTGCTCGGAAGTGTGGTGCGGAGTGGTGGTGCGGGGCCGGCATGGGCTCCGGTGCACAGCGCGCCCGGCGGTCACCCATGGCGAGCCCGGGCGGGAAGTCAGCCACGAGCGAGCAACACGGGAAAACGTTCTCCGGAAACTTGACCCATGGACTGGCCGGTTGTCAACGGTTCAATCTCTGGCGTACCGGGCGTTATCGGGACGAACTGCGGCCGGTGTGGCGGGGAGAACCACCTCTCACCACCTCTCGTGGGACAACGTTTGCCAGGCAGGCACAGGGGCGTATGCTCCCTCCGGTCCGGGCGGGCCGAGCGAAGGGAGCCGGGAGACGGTGGCCGAAGTCACGCTGAAGGACGTCGCGCTGGCGTCGGGCTGCTCCGTCGCCACGGTCTCCCGCGTGCTGGCCGGCACCCGTCCGGTCGGCGTCGAGACCGCCCGCACGGTACGCGAGGCGGCCGAGCGGCTGGGCTACCGCCCCAACCATGTGGCCCGCGCCCTGCGCAGCCGCTCCACCGGCACCGTCGGTCTCGTCCTGCCGCAGATCACCAACCCGTTCTTCCCCTCCCTCGTCCGGGAGCTGGAACACGCGCTGCACGCCGAGGGGCGGGCCGTGCTGCTCGCCGACTGCGACGACGACCCGGTGACCGAGGCGGCCCGGATCGGCGCGTTCCTGGGACGGCGGGTCGATGCGCTGTTGCTGATCCCCGTCGATGAGCGGCGCAGCCGGGACGCGGTGGCGAGCGCGGCCGCGCAGGTCCCACTGGTGCTGCTCGACCGCGGCTGCGGCCCCGGCGTCGCCGACTCCGTCGCCGTCGACAACGCCGCCGGTATGGCCCTCGTACTCGATCATCTGGCCGCCACCGGCCGCCGCCGCCCCTGCTTCGTGGGAGCCGCCGGGACCGCGTCGGCGGCGGTCGAGCGGCGCGCGGCGTACGAGGCCGGGGCCGCGGCGCTGGACTCCGAAGCCCCCGGGCGCGTCGAGCTCGGCGACTTCTCGGTGGAGTGGGGGCGGGCCGCCGTCGACCGTGTCTGGCCCTCCCGGCCGGACGCCCTGATCTGCGCCAATGACCTCATCGCCGCCGGTGCCCTTCAGCGGCTGCGGCAGCTCGGTGCGGACGTACCGGGCGAGGTCGCCGTGACCGGCTTCGACGACATCCCGCTCGCCGGCCTCGCCGACCCGGCGCTGACCACCGTCCGCCAGCCGGTCGGCGAACTGGCCGCCGAGGCCGCCCGTCTGCTGAGCCACCGGCCGTCCGCCGCGGAGCCCGGCCCGCGCCGCACGGTCCGGCTGGCGCCGCGGCTGGTGGTCCGGGCCTCCAGCGTGCCGGCCGGGGTCTCTCCGGCTCGCTGACCGGGGCGCCTTGCAGGTCTGACGGCACGTCAAGAAGACTGCGGGCAAGGTCAGTTGTGCGCCTGAGACCCCGACACACATCACTCGCCGCCATGACCGGCCGCGGCACGGCAACACGCGCCGCGCCTCTTGACCGTACGCGGTCAGAGAGTAAAGTCTAGACCAATTGGTGTGCACCTTCGCGTCATCCACCCCCCTCAACGAGGCTTCCCCCGGGCGGACGTGCGGCGCCGCGGCGGCGTCGGGTCCGCTGTTCTCGCGTGGCGGCCTCTCTCGCGAAAGGTTTGACATGCACAGAAAAAGGAAGCTCGCCCTCGCCCTCGGCGCGGGCATCGCCCCGCTGCTCGTCGTCACCCTGCCGGTCAACCCGGCCAGTGCGCACGGCTATGTGTCCTCGCCGCCCAGCCGGCAGGCGCAGTGCGCCGCGGGCAGTATCGATTGCGGTCCGATCAAGTGGGAGCCGCAGAGCGTCGAGGGCCCCAAGGGGCTGACCAGCTGTAGCGGTGGCAACAGCCGGTTCGCCGAACTCGACGATGACAGCAAGGGCTGGAAGGTCACCCCGGTCGGCCGCTCACAGACCTTCAACTGGCGGCTGACCGCCCGCCATTCCACCAGCACCTGGCAGTACTTCGTCGGCGGGAAGAAGGTCGCCGAGTTCAACGACGGAGGGGCTCAGCCCCCGGCGACGGTCTCGCACACCGTCAACTTCGGTGGCATCACCGGCAAGCAGAAGATTCTCGCGGTCTGGAACATCGCCGACACCACGAATGCCTTCTACGCCTGTATCGACGTCACGATCGGCGGCTGAGGGCCGACCCCTCTCCTCCCTCCCGTCCCCGCCGCCCCGTCTCCCTGCGCCGGTCACCTCCGTGAACGGCGGCGAGCAGGGCGACGAGGCCGGCGGGGCACCCGTTACGATCGGCCCATTCATGGCCGTTGTGCGTGGCCGCTGCCGGGAGGAAGAGATGGGCCTGTTCCGCCGAGGACCGAAGCGGGATTCCCGCGACCTGGCACGCGACGGGGAGTTCAGCTTCTTCTCCGAGCGCGAGGGCGGTGTCTTCAGATCACAGGTCCGGCAGGCATTCGCGGAACGGGGGCTCGAAGTCACCGCGTACGCGGGCGTGGTCACCGACTCCGCGGGTCGGCAGTTCGGCCTCGGCAACCTCGCCGCGGTGTGCCACCGCGACCGGCGCGGGGAGCGCAGCTGGCCCGCGCTGATCCGGGATCACGTCGGCAAGGTGCTCCGTACGATGGACGGCCCGCAGCCGCTGGAGATCCTCAGCGAGGACGAGATCCGGGCCTGTCTGTACCCCCGTGTGGTCGCCCAGGAGACGCTGCCCGCCTCGGACTCCTTCCGCTACGGCCGGGCGCCGGCGCCGGGGCTGCGGGAGGTGCTCGCCCTCGATCTGCCGGAGGCGGTGCAGATGCTCAGCGAGGACTCGCTGACCGATCTCGGGGACGTGGCCGAGCTGCGGATCCGGGCGATGAACAATCTGCGGGCGCTGCCGGTCGAAGGGCATGAGACGGTGCGGCGCGGTGACGGCTCGGCGTTCGAGGTGCTGCTCGGCGACTCGTTCTTCACCGCGAGCCGGGTGCTGGTCCTGGACGAGCTGGTGCAGCGGCTCATGGGCACCGAGCTCACGCCGGACGGTGCGCTGGTCGCCCTGCCCTTCCGGCACCAGCTGGCGTTCCACCGCATCCACGACGCGCAGGTCATCCCGGCGCTTCAGGCCATGGCGCAGTTCGCGGCGGCCGGTCACGAGGACGCGGCGGGCGCGATCAGCCCCAGGGTGTTCTGGTGGCGCCGGGGCGTGATGACCCCGCTGAGCGAGCCGGACGGGGACGGGCTGCGGGTGGTGGCGGACGCGGACTTCCAGAAGATGCTGGAACGGCTGGTGCAGGGCGAAGCCTGAGGGACGAGGCGGACCGGCACCGGCGGTCCGTACAAGATTTTCTCGCGAAATCTTCACCGTGCGGGAACCCGAACCGCCCGCCACCCGTTTCTACAAGTGAGGCCCCACGCTCTCCCCCGTGCGTGGGGCCTCACTCTGTGCCCGACCGGCGTCTCCCGGTAGCCCGCGCACGCCCCTTTCAGCCGCTGAGACCCGCGCGTTCCTCCTCGGTGAACAACCGCGAGCGGATCAGAAAGCGCACCCCCTCCGGCGCCTCCAGCGAGAACCCACTGCCCCGCCCCGGCACGACGTCCACCGTCAGATGCGTGTGCTGCCAGCGCGCGAACTGGTCGGCCGACATCCAGAAGTCCACCGGCTCCGGCACGCCCGCCACGCCCAGCCGGGCCAGCAGCACATCAGACGATCCCGTACGGAATTCCCCCGCCGGGTAGCACATGGGGGCGCTGCCGTCGCAGCAGCCGCCGGACTGGTGGAACATCAGCGGACCGTGCTCCTTCCGCAGCAGCCGCAGCAGTTCGGTCGCCGCCGCGGTGAGCCCGATCCGCGCCGGGCCCTCCGGGGCCGCGGGGCCCGGAGCGGCCGTCTCGCACCCGTCGCCGCCGGCCATCAGAACCGGCCCGGCTTCATCGCGGCGCGGCTGACCGGCGGATTCATCGTCCCCGGTGGGTACATGTGTCGTCCTCTCCTGGCCATGACGCTCCTGACCGGCGGAAACGGATGTCGTCCGGCGGGACGGGGCGGCCGCCCGGGCCCGCCCGGACCGGGCCCGCCGAGCCGTCCCGGCGGCGGCGGTGCCAGTTAACCCCGTGCAAGGTTGCGACATGGTTGCACGCGGCGCCGGGATGTAAGGGCTAGGGCCTGTCTTCAAAGTCCCGTCGTTCGCCCGTAGGGCGGGCCTCGCGGCGCCTGGTGCACTTCACTCGCTGCGCTCGCTTCGTCTCGGCTCCTCGAAAGAGCCACTGGATGCCGAGCGCGATCGCAAGGCGGAGGGTCGTCCCGGT